>JALUXV010000530.1 GCA_027013165.1 Alteromonadaceae bacterium | reverse complement strand
GTTCTATTTGCCCCTTGTGCAAATCGTAGAAGCATTATCCCGTATTCAGAACAATGAAGCTGTGGTGAGAGGAACTATTCAAACAACCTTTAGCCACACGCCATTTTCAGAGTTGAAGCGCTTAGGCTTATCCGATGAACAAGCAAATGAATATCGAAGCGCTCAGCCTAACGCATCGGGTATGTTGGTTGTTGACAGTATTATCCCTCGCTCACCTGCCAGTGAGTTCTTAGAAGTGGGCGATATCCTCCTAACGGTAAACAATGACAAGATCACTGACTTTCTTACCTACGAAACCCTTCTTGGCAACCATGTTGGTGGCAGTATAGCCGTAACTGTGCTGCGTCACTCCGAAGTTTTGCAGGGCGATATTGCTGTTGATGACTTGATTAGTTTTAATCCCGTAAAATTATTTCAGTTTGACGACAGTACGTTTCATACCCTTTCTTATCAGCAAGCACGACATTTTAACCGTCCAGTTGCAGGCGTCTACGTTGCTAACGCCTCTTCGGAGTTCTCAAAAGCGGGCGTGGGATCAGGTACGCTGATGGTGAGTTTAGATGGCGTGACATTAAACTCAGTAGAAGACTTTCAAGCAGAATTGGCGACTAAGCCTGATGGAAGCGAAATGAGCATTCGCTATTTCTCGTTGCGAGATCCAAAGCAAACACACTATGCCTCAGTAAGAAAAGACGGTAAGTGGTTCGCGCAAAGAGAATGTCGCAAAAATGACCAAGACGGTTTGTGGACCTGTGAATTTCTCAATGGCACGGTTGAGGCTTTAGCCGAGCAGGCATCTGAACCGCATCAGATAAAGTTTTCCTTCGATGAAGAGTGGGAAATTGCAAAATCATTGGTAAAAGTGCAGTTTTTTAGACCATTTTCCACTCAGGGTATTTCTGGTGTTGGGCATGCTTCAGGAACGGGGCTAATTATCGACAAAGAAAAAGGTTGGGTTATCGTCGACAAGTCATCAGTGTCTAGCATACTAGGTGACGTGGAGGTTATTTTTAACAACCGGCTTAAAGTAGAGGGAGAAGTCGTGTTTATTCACCCTCTACATAACCTTGCCATAGTGAGCTATCCCACTGAACAAATAGATTCAGATTTCATTGCGCAAGCAGTTATTAGTGACAAACCAGTAGAGATAGGTGAACAAATCATACAGGTGGGCTTGGATTACGATGGTCGATTCGAAACAAGAGAAAGCTATATCGAAACCACCTATGAGTTATGGCTAAACCGCTTTAACGTGCCTCAGTTTATCGATCAAAATATTGATGTTGTTCATATTGCCGAAGCCAACTACGACATTGAAGGTGCAATTATCAACGAAGACGAGGAAGTGATTGGCCTGTGGTCTTCATTTAAACATGCGGACGAAGAAGGGAGTGGATCCACATACAGTGCAGCGGGTATTCCCGCTGATCTTATTCGAGAAACTATTGCGCTTGCCGAAACACAAGCGCCTTTATACAGTTTAGATTTAACCATGACTTATATCGCTCCCTACGAAGCGATCCAATTGGGAATTCCTGACATTTGGCTTAACAAGATACTTGAAAGCGACAAGGACAACCAAAAAGTCGTTTATGTGGTAAATGCACCATACACAGAGGAAGAAACCTCAGGTATTCGACGGGGTGATGTTGTGCTTGCCGTTGATGACGTGCCGGTATCTACGTTCCGCGCTATCGAACAGCTTTCTCAAAAGCCAATGGTGACCGTATCTGTGCTAAGGGAGCGAGACATCCTCTCTGTAGAAGTGGCAACCTCGGCACTTACTGGGATAGACATTGACCGTGTGCTTTACTGGTCTGGAATGCGTCTGCACGAACCTCACAGAATGGCCATGCTTCAACGAGGCATTGCTAATCAAGGGGTCTATAGTGCGAGCTATCAGTATGGTTCTCCCGCAGAGCGTTTCAGTATATATGCGACCAATCGAGTCGTAGAGATTGACGGTAAGCCGGTGAATAATCTCGATGATTTTATTGCTTTGGTTAAAAATCGAAATCACCGTGAAGCCATTACGCTGAAACTACTCGATTTGAATAATAAGCCCATGGTTAAAACAATGAAATTGGATTATCGCTATTGGCCATTTTACGAAATGAAGTACGAGAATGGTGAGTGGCGCAAGATTAATTACCCTGTCGCGCTGTACTAAGTTTTATCGCTTCAGATATTAGTAATTTTTTTTCATTTCTCTGAGATATTTTTCCCACTATCTGCACTACACTTTAAAGAGTGTAGTCAGATAGATGCGGCGTCAATAACAACAGAATGTTTCCTGTTGTCTCTGATTTTGTTCCAAGATTCATCTTCTTTATAGCGTTTATTCATCTTTTAGATGATAACAGTTGTTTTTCTCATCAAAACTTGTGGTAGTAATATTACTACTTATCGTATTCCAGTTTGATTGGTAGAGGATTGCCATGATTATATTTGCCTTTCCTAGTCAGTTCTTGATAAAGCACTTTGGATTTCGTCAAGGATCATATTTTTTGCTGGCTGTATGTTTTGTCACTCTTGTATGTCAGCTCTTGTCGCCACATTTTTCCTTATCACTATTGTTTGCCTATTTGTTGGTCAGTTACGTTGTAACCATAATGAATGGCATTAGCGACTACGAACACGAAGTTTCTACCCTTCTAGATGGTAGTGCTAAAGGGGTGGGGGTATTTCCTAAATCTACCTCATTCATCGCACTGGAATTACCTTCTATTTACAGCTTCATCAAATCTCAATCTCGCTCGCTTAATAAATTGGAAGAGAAAGCATCAGAAATTGGTTTTTCCTCGGAGCAAGTGATTCAATCTGCCGCGCAGGTGTCTGAGAATGTGACT
This sequence comes from Alteromonadaceae bacterium, assembly GCA_027013165.1. Classification (GTDB taxonomy): domain Bacteria; phylum Pseudomonadota; class Gammaproteobacteria; order Enterobacterales; family Alteromonadaceae; genus Alteromonas. The sequence continues at coordinate 133,811 of JALUXV010000530.1, read as the reverse complement.
CATCAATCAGAAGCTACAACAATAACGGCGGCGGCTATATCTGAAATGACAGTGTCGTTAGAGCAGGTGGTGAGTAATATTCAGCGGGTCAATCAAAATGCGATTACCGCGAAGAACAACGCACAAGCGGGTAGTCGCACCATTATCGATTTATCTAAAGAGTTCGAGGTGGTGTACCAAGACGTAGAGCAAACTCAGCAGGCCATGGGGGTGTTGGGTCGATATTCAGATGAAATGTTGACGCTCACGGCATCAATTCAAAGCATTGCAGAGCAAACTAATTTACTGGCGTTGAATGCGTCGATTGAAGCGGCGCGTGCGGGTGATGCAGGTCGCGGATTTGCGGTTGTAGCTGATGAAGTAAGAAAACTGGCAGACGATAGCCGTATATGTGCAGAAACTATTGGTTCAAGTATTAACTCGGTTAATGAGCAGCGACAGCACGTAATCTCTAGTTTGAATATGGTTATTGAGCATGCAAATGATTGTCATGAGCGGGCGATGTCAGCAACTGGGCTACTTGAAGGTATTCATCAAGAGTCTGAACAAGTTCAGCAACAAATCATGGAAATTTCTACCAATACTGAACAGCAACAACAAGCAACGGCTGAAATATCTAATAGTATTGAAAAGGTGGCGGGAAGGGCTGCGGCTAACGCATCAATCGCCAATGAAACCAACGAGGTTGCGAATTATTTACGCACTATCTCCGCGTAGTTCAGAGTATTTTAAGGGGAACAGGTATGATTTATGGACTCTATGGTGTGCTGGCAATGGTTGGCGTCATTTTGTTTTTTTCGCGTAAGTCTACGCTAAAGCGTGTGCAAGTTGAGACCGTAGCAAGCCTCACGAGCCTACATAGGTTGATTGGTTTTGTGCAAAAGCACAGAGGAATGACAGCCAACTTTCTACAAGGCAACAAAAGTGTGCTCAACGCACTAAAAGATATTCGTAAAGAGGTAGCAACGCTTCGCCAATCACTTTCACATAGTGCTGCGCTAACAGTAATGCGTCGGTGGCAAGAGTTTGAAAAAGCATGGCCGGTGTTAGAAAAGGAATGCGAGACCATGACGCCCTCAGAGAGCTTCAGTGCTCACAAGGCGTTAATAGAGAGTCTATTGTATTTATTGGAAGACCTTGCAGATACACAAACGCTTACTATGGCTAGCGGGAAATCGGCTGATGCTACTAATATGCTTTGGCGAGAAATGCCGATGTGTGTTGAGTTTATCGGGCAAGCCCGTGCAGTAGGGGTAGCTGTTACCGTAAAGGGAGAGAGCTCCCAAATAGATAGAGTGAAACTGGGATACCTAAAACAAAAGATAGATGATTTGTCTATTTCGGTATTTCGACGGCTGTCGGCTGCTGGGCATTACTCAGGTAGCCGTTTTGATATTACTGGCGCTAAGGTCGCGTGTGAGAACCTAGTATCTACTATCAACAATGAATTCATCCAACATGGAAAGGTTGAATTGTCGAGCGGTGACTACTTCGATATGGCAAGTAAGACTATGGATGCTATGAATAAAATTATTAAAGTAGAAATGGCGTCTTTAGCGCAAAAGCACTAGTCGTAAATTTTTTTCAAAAATTTTAAAACTTTTTTGAACTAACTTAATTTTGTGTCGTCAGAGTATATGTAAGGTCGTTAATGTGTGGTGGCTTTACTGTGTGAAAGTGTGTTTTCTTTGTTAAATGTGTTTTTCTTTCGGGGGCTTTTTTAGCCCCCTTTCTTTTGCCTGAAGAAAAGGTCATCGCGCTCTAGTGTTTCGGTCTTTTGCTCTCTTGCCTAACATCTTTTATTGACTTGGTTTATTGCCTGTAATCATTAATTTTTATGGGGGAGTATGTGTATCCAAGGTATGCTGAATGTTTGTAATTGTACGAATATTCAATATAGGAATCTTGGTATGGATTGCTTTAAACTTTCTTTCTTGCGCAATTGCTTTTTTGCTTTATCAGCACTACCGGTAATCGCTAACGCGGCTATCGAAGAGGCATCACCGGAAACGGTTGGTTTGTCCTCTGAACGTCTAGAGCGGATAGCACCAGCGATGCAAAGCTATATCGATAGCGGTAAGTTGGCGGGTATGTCTACCCTGATTGCTCGAAACGGAAGAATTGCCCATTTTGAAGTTCAGGGCCAGCGTAATCTTGAACAACAGCTCCCCATGGAAAAAGACACTATTTTCCGCATCTACTCAATGACAAAGCCTATTACTGCGGTTGCCGCGCTTACATTATGGGAGCAAGGTAAGTTTCACATGGCTGATCCTATTGCTTGGTATTTGCCCGAGTTAGCTAGCTTGAAAGTGTACGTAAGCGGCAGTGGTGAAAACATGTTACTCGAAGATACTGAGCAACCTATTCGTATCATCGATCTTTTTCTTCACACTGCGGGATTTAGCTATGGCTTTACCGGTAGTGAAGTGGATAAGCTCTATCGTGAAAATGTCCCTCTAATGGGGTCTATGACATCAGACGATGTGCTTAAACGTTTGGCGACGCTCCCCTTGAGTCATCAACCGGGAACGGCTTGGCAATACGGTGTAAATATTGATGTTCTTGGGTTTCTGGTAGAGCGCCTGTCAGGTAAAAAGTTGGGTGAGTATATGCAAGAGGTTATATTTGAACCCTTAGAAATGCATGACACAGCATTTTACGTACCTGCTGACAAGATGGATAGATTTGCAGAAGTGTATACGCCAGACCAAACAGGGAAAACCGTATGGATGGAGAATGAGCCGCTAGGTGATTACTCAGTTGATCCTGTCAGTCAGAATGGTGGGGGCGGTTTAGTATCGACCATGTCCGATTACCTGCGTTTTGCGCAAATGTTATTGAACGGTGGTGAGTTAGAGGGCAATCGAATTCTAGGTCCGAAAACTGTTGAGTATATGCGCACTAATCATCTACCAAAAGCATTGATTCCCTATGAATCCGCAGCGCCGGGTCAAGGCTACGGTCTTGGTGTATCGGTGACCGTGGATACTGAGCAAACCCCATTTATGGCTTCAGAAGGTAATTATGGCTGGGGAGGCATGGCGTCTACATACATGCGTATTGATCCGGTGGAAAATCTAATCATTCTTGGTATGGCGCAATTCGTTCCTATCGGCTTCCACCGTTACCATGACGATTTACGCAATCTAACCTATCAAGCGGTTATCGAGTAATAGGAAAAACAACACGCTACAATTCAATAATAAAAAGGCTTTTAGCAATGCGGTAAAAGCCTTTTCATTCCACTTGTTTTTACAGTGTATTGTTTAACGTTACACCAATGCCAAAGCGAGTTTGTTTGTAATTGTAATCAATTAAACTTTCGCCATAACCATTGAACGCAACTGCATACCCTCGCAATTTACCCCATAACGGGAACGTAACGCCAAGTTCCGCGGCACCATTCTTGGTACTGAAATTTCTGCGTCCGCCGAAAGTAAACTCTAAATCCTGCCATTGATAAACCATGCCTAGTTCAAAGTTACCCATATAGTCTTCGATATCTGGGTTGTCGTCGCCGTCTGGATCAAATGGGAACTCCTTTTCTTCTTCTGACAAACGCACCCATGGTTTAAGTGATAAGGCAAAGGCGTCTTTTTCAAACAATAGGTGGCCGTAAACTCGGTTCCAACTGCGAGACAACAATGTACCACGCCCATTGGATTGATGTTCTATCCCCAGCACAAAACCTGTATTGCCGCCAAATGGGTGCCAATCAAAAGGAGCGATATAAAACACTTCTGGCTGATAGTTTGTTTCTCTGAAGGGTTTAGAGAGATTTTCAGAATAAATTTGCCACCAAGCTTCAAGGGTGAATCCCAGATACAAGCCATCACCTTCAATAAACAGACTCTTGTCATACAAGGGAACTTTAAGACTGAGTTGAAATTTGGTCTCAACATCAGCAAGGTTTTCCTCGTACCCATCAAATGAACTATAGGCTTCTTTGTTAATACCGTTAGTTGTCATTACGGGCAATATGTAATTCATTTTGTGCGGGGTGAGCACGTAGGGATTGTTTTCAGCCCGACGTTCACCAATGATTCTGCGCGAAATATTGCCCATTGCAATGGGGGTATCTTTAGTGTCTGTGCGCTCTACCTCGACTACATCATCTATAGTAGTAACTGTCTCAGATGGCTGACACATTTCTCGCATTTGAGCTAATGTTAAGCTGCCATCTCCCGTTAAAAATAATTCATTGAGACAAGCTTGTATGTCGTTGTTTGCCATTGCTGGACCACACAGAAGCGTCGAAAGCAATAGAGCTCGGTAGGGTAAGCTTTTCATTGAAATCCCTTTGTTGCAAAGAAAGCGCTAAAACAATAAGTAGCCCTAAAACTATACACGTTAATTAAAAATAAACGAATAGCGGTTTGGGATACAGCTGGCTATTATAAAGAAGAAAACTCCCCTTTTATTAGCCTTGGAATATTCGAATGAAGCGAACTCTCAAAGCGCTGCTAGCGTTCGTTGCGCTTGGAATGAGTGCTGCTGTATGCGCAGATACCTATCGCGTTGGGATTATAGAAACAATAAGTCTTCCTATTGTCGATGGTTCGCGAGCGGCATTTACTCAAGAACTTACGCGACTAATGCCAGAAGATGAGTTTGAATTTGTTGTACTAAACGCGCAAGGCTCATCCGAGCTGGCTAATGACTTGGTAACGCAAGTCGTTAACAACGAAGATGTGGATTTATTGGTGACGGTCGCCACGTTAGCAACGCGAGCGGCATTTCAGCACCCACAAACGGCAGCGTTTCCAATGATATTTATGACGGTTGCTGATCCCGTTGGAGAAGGGATCGTGGACGAATTTGGACAAACATCAGCTAAAAATATCACTGGCGAATCCCATGTTCTTGAAGCTAGAGTGAAACTGGATATGCTTGACGGCCTGTTGCAAGCTTCTGATGTTGCAAAGCCGGTTAAAATTGCTCTCATTCACACCACATATCCTTCTTCTACTAATTTGGCCAACGAGTTATTGGCGTTGGACAGTGCCTATGACAATGTGGAATTTGTCGATATCTACACCCCGTTTTTAACCGGTGAAAATGCACTACAACGTATGAGTGAGGCCATTGTCGACACTTTAGTAGAAAACCATCATTCGTTTGACGGCTATTGGCTGTCCACCGGACCTTTGTCTCAGGTGGAAGGTTTAGTCAGCACGATATACTCGCGAACCGCTTTGTTCCCTATTTTTGCTGAAAGCATTTCATCGGTGAAAGATGGCGCACTACTCGGCGTGGTGTCTGATGTGGAAAGTATTGGGCAGTCTGCGGCGAATACTGCTAAGCGGGTTTTAGAGGGGACAACACCTAACACTATTCCCGTAAAGCGTATGGACAAATACGCTATGGCGGTAAATGTTTCTACTGCGATTGCTTTAAATATGCCCATTCCGTCGGCATATTTAAAGTTGGCAAAGCGTCACGTATATCAATAAGGCATTGCTCGTCAGCATGAAAATTAAATCGAAATTGCTCGCCACCTTTGTTCCTATCCTGTTTCTCGGCATGACAATAACTGGGTATTGGTCGTATCTAACGGCGTATGACTCGGTTCGAGAAAAAGAATACCAACTGCTGACGCAAACCTTATCTCTGACCTTTATGGAATTAGTTAACGAAAGACACTTTCTATTAGTTAATTCGGGTTTAGAGAATGTTCCTGTATTTAGAAATGCTTACCAAAAAGAAGTCTTTGTCGAACTGGAGTTATTGCATAAATCTACGGGAAAGCATTACACAGTGATGAATGCATCGTCGAACGAGATTTTGTTTTCCACAATGGAGGGTTGGAGCACTTTAATTACCGATAATACAGAGGTAATGAATGCGAACAACAAGCGAATAACCTTCGGCGAAGCTGAGCTTAATGAGGAAAAGGTGCTTTTTGCCGCTACGAGCTTTGTCCCTTGGAATTGGGAATTGACCATTTCTCAGCCGACGAACGCGCTAGAGCATTCTTTAGTTAAAATTACTTGGACGGCACTTGTGGTAACACTGTTTTCTGTGGTGCTGGTAAGTTTTTTATTGGGGCGGGTTGTGCAGCAGATTGTACTTAAGCCCATAGGAAAGATAAAACAGGCCACTGGGCTCATTGCAGAAGATAAATGTCAGGTTTCCATTTCAGTCAAAGAGCACAATGAACTTGGAGAGTTGGCGAGGGACGTTGAGGTCATGTCGGCAGATATTGCTGATTACGTTGCTAAAGCACAATCGGCGAGTAAGGCTAAAACTGATTTTTTAGCGGTAATGAGCCACGAAATTCGCACACCACTCAATGGTATTCAGGGGTTAGCCACTCTGTTATTGGAAACCCCCCTCAACGACAAGCAACAAAAATACGCTACTGATTTGAAAACCTCAGCGAATATATTAGCGCAAGTCATCAATGATGTGCTTGATTTATCGAAGATTGAGTCAGGTAGAACGGAGATTGACGCAACCGAATTTCATGTAAATGACATGCTGAAGGACCTAGTAACTTTGTTAGGCACCAACGCTAGCGCTAACAATACGCGTTTGGAATATCGAAGTCGCGACTTGGATGACGTTTTGGTGATTTCGGATATTACTAAACTGAGACAAATTGTTATTAATCTCATCAGCAATGCTATCAAGTTCACTCGGGAAGGTACTGTGACCGTGTCTGCCAAGTTAAAAGACAAGGTCACCAACAATCCTCAGTTGATCGTTTCAGTAAAAGATACGGGTATAGGTATCGCAGAAGATCGCCTCAGTAGCATTTTTGAAAAATTTACCCAATCTGATACGTCTATTTCTCGTCGATACGGTGGAACGGGCTTAGGATTAGCCATAGCAAGAGAGTTAGCACAGTTATTGGGTGGCGACATTAATGTAGTGAGTCGTGAGGGCGAGGGGTCATGCTTTACGGTAAATCTTCCTGTAACGGTTCGTGAATCGATTGTTCAGACAGAGCAAACGTCAACTCAAGGTGCTGTTGAAACGAAACTACCAACAGATTTAAAGGTATTGCTGGCGGAAGACAATGCAATCAATGCAGTGGTTGCGCAAGCGTTGTTGGAGCAATTAGGCTGTGAAGTAGACACGGCTGAAAACGGATTAGAAGCCTCGCTAAAAGTGGCTTCACAAGTTTACGATGTCGTATTCATGGATATTCATATGCCAGTCATGGATGGTGTAGAAGCCACACAACGAATTAGAAGCACAAAGCTTCCAGAGGCTAATGTACCAATTATTGGCTTAACTGCTGAGGCATTTACAGAACGTCACCAAGCCTTTAAAGAGGTGGGTATGAACGATGTGGTAACCAAACCTGTAACACTAGAAGCACTGCAAAAAAGCTTATTGAGAGTGGTTGGCCAACCCTGAGGTGGTGCAAAAATAGCCTAAACTGATACCTCTACTCACCTTGATGTTAACAGTATTCATTAACCGTGTTTTCGTTTCATTAACAAATTTCGTTGATATGATGCTAATTTCGGTAAAATGAAGTAAAAATTGGTTAAATGGTGGTTAATTTCATTGAACGTCCTCGGGGGCGAACGTAGAATGCGCATCTACATTTTTTCATAGTCGAGTAGTATATGAAGCAAGCATTTTCTTTACGTTCAGCCGTTGCGCTAGCCTTGGTGTCTTTTACTGTTCCTTCTGCACTAGCGGCCGGATTTCAAGTTAACGAACACAGTGCTAATGGATTAGGTCGAGCAATGGCAGGCCAGGCTGCAATGCCAGAGAACGCCTCGGTTTTAGCGTCTAACCCAGCAGCAATTACTGCTTTTGATGACATTCAATTTAGTGGGCAACTTAGTTATATCTCACCTGACGTAGATATTCGTGGTGACATGACTGCGGCAATAGGCGACACCGTTATACCGGTAGACGCCAGTGCTGACGGTGTCGCTGAGTCGGCTATAGTTCCTGCATTTTTTATGACCATGCCAGTGAGTGAAAAATTATCTGTCGGGATAGGAAGTTTCACTAATTATGGCTTGGCAACAAACTATAGTGATACATACAACGCATTGCATTATGCCGATGACGCCGAGGTGATGTCGGTTACGGTAAATCCTGCCGTAGCGTACAAAGTTACCGAGCAGGTAAGCTTAGGTTTTGGTGTTAATGTAACTTACGCCGATGCGAGTATAGGCACGTCTACCCCACAGGTTATTGACGCGGTCACTGGTGGAGCTATCCCAGGAAACGCGACCATTGTTGAAATGGCAGGAGACGATATCGCATTTGGGTGGAATATTGGTGCGTTCTGGCAAGTAACGCCGACAACTGATATTGCTTTGAGCTATCGCTCAGAAACAAAACTCAATCTTGAAGGAGCCGTTAGCTCTGACCTCATCGCCCTATACAATCAAGGGGGTTCTTTAGATTTAAACTTTGCCGCCATTACAGAATTTGCTATTAACCATAAGCTGAACAATCAGTGGTCAATTCAATCCAGTGTGGTATTTAGTGAGTGGAGTACCTTTGACAAGCTGGAAGCTGATTTAGACGACGGTACGTCGTTGCTACTTAAAAAAGAAGACTTTGAAGATACATTGCGCGGTGCTTTGGGTGTAACTTATAGGTATTCAGACACACTTACATTACGTGCGGGCTATGCATACGATGATGGCGCTGTAAGTTTTGCTAATCGCTCGTTAAGTATTCCCGATACCGACCGTCATTGGCTAACCACAGGGGCCACTTACAACCTTTCTGAAAATACTTCGATTGACATTGCGTATGCTTACATCAAAGGCCGTGAGGCACGTGTTAATCAACAACGTGTTTTAGGTTCAATAGCGACAGACCTTACTGCCACAGAACACGCAAAAGCGAGTGTATTCAGCGTTCAACTAAATGCCAGCTTCTAATTTCAGCTAGAAGCGCGTAATTCTGAGTAATAACCGTCAGTGAAATAACGTTGTTTATGACATTCTAGAGAGGGGCGAAGGACTTTTTATAGCCATCCGAGGCATGGATGCCGAGGCTGAGCCCCATGGATGGTTTTGGCGTGCTAGAAAAAGTCCTTCGTCCCTCTAAACGAGGTCCGTACCACCTTCTAAGCTCAACTGACTGGCATTTGGCATTTGTCATTTAGAGGCATTTTGGCAAACGAGTTGTAGATCAGATAGACGAAAACCAATCTTGTAAGCACGAGACCGCGGCGCGAGTTTTAGCGGGTACCATGTCACTTTTGGGCGTTACCGCATAAACGGTGTAATCCGGTAGTGACCAAGATGGGAACAAATGACACATTTTTTTGTTTTCGAGTAAATGGCGAACTTCCGGTTCTGGTAATACCGCATAACCGAGACCATCTTGCGTAAGTTGAATCATGGTTTGCATAGAGTTTACGTCTATACGTGCCGAATTCAGTGTGTAGTGCTGCTCAACATCCTTTTCCATCAAGTAATCGTCAATATGGCGATGGGCGATGTAGGTGTGCGAGCTGAGAACGTTGGGGTTGTTTTGATCACACTGTGCTAATGGGTGATCCCCCGAGACACATAAAATACGTTTCCACGTGGCGAGCTTTAAGCTGGTAAAGTTATTGTCAGACATAGGGGCAAAACAAAGTAAAAGGTCTGCCCCTGAACTGATAATGTCGGTGGATTCGTCGGTGAGAGTCAGTGATACATTCACTTGAGGAAAATCATTCACCAGCTTCAATATTGGCTGACTTAACAAGCCACCACCAAATCCTTCCGGTGCAACAATATTTATACGCCCAGATGGCGCGTCTTGTAACGAAGCAATTTTATCTTGGGCTTTCAACGCCGTAGATAGCATGTTTTTACTGGTGTCGTAATAGATATGCCCAGCCTCGGTGAGGCTCAAATTACGCGTATTGCGGTTAAAAAGGCTTAAACCAATGTCGTTTTCCAGCTTTCTTAATTGTTGGCTGATGGCCGACACCGTCATTTGTAGGTTTCGTGCCGCTACACTCATGCTGCCGCTGTCGGCAACCTCAATAAACACTTGGAGCGAACGGAGTAGTTTAATATTCATTTATATCGCCTTTACAACTAGCGCAATTAAATATCTCTGAAATAATCGCTACTTTTCTGTGCTAGGTACAATGCTGGGGTGCACCCTTAAGAGGTATTCACATTATATCTAAAGCCCTTTTTGCTCCGTTATATCGTATTTCTGTGATGGGGCAAGGACAAAAATCGCAATTCATCGCCTAGGTTTGGTTTAACAGCGATGGCTCGCTATCCTATTGAAAAAATTGTGCTACCGTATTCTTTTTTTCATACTCGAGCATTGTAAATTTAGCAATCTTGTCTATTCAGGAATAACAACAATGAGAAAAACACTGCTAATGCTGTCCGCGTTTTGCGTTATCGCCCTGTCGGGCTGTGTCTCTACGGAACCAACCTATGGACCCCAGCAGTTCAAAGGTGAAGGCATTACGGCCGTTGTAGTCGCCTACGAGCCAGAAATGGAAGGCATTCTTGGTCGTATAGATTCTGATCCGAATGCATCGATTCATACCACACTAGAGTTTCAAGGGGTTAAGTATCGACTAGGCACCTACAACGACAAACCTATCGTTGTTTTCGCTACTGGTATGAGTATTGCCAATGCGGCAATGACTATGCAAATGGCTTTAGATTACTTTCCGGTAAAACAGGTGGTGTATATGGGGATTGCAGGTGCCATTAACCCAGAGTGGCACCCTGGAGATGTGATTGTTCCCGCCCGTTGGTACTATCATGATGAAAGTGTTTATAGCAATGAAGACCCAAATAACCCGGGGTCCTACATCTTGCCAGACTATTACCAAAGGTTTTTGGCTGAGCAAGATGCTCGCAGAGCATTAGATCCACATACGCCCAATTATAAACCTTTTAAATTTATTCATCCCGACGAAGTATTGATTATCAAAGATGGTATGGATAAGCCTCAAGATACGGCGTATTTTTCGGCGACGCCAAGTCTATTAGATGCGGCTTCTCGCGCTATTAGCGGTATGCCAACCCAGCGCGTATTAGACGAGCGTGATGCCAAACTATTTGTCGGTGGAAATGGCGTTACTGGGTCGGTTTTCCTAGATAACAGAGACTATCGTCAATGGACAAGAGATGTGTTCAACGCTGAAGTGACTGAGATGGAATCAGCTGCCATTGGGCAGGTTTGCACGGTTAACGAAGTTGATTGGGTCATCGTTCGTGCTATTAGTGACCTAGCTGGTGGGCAAGAAGGTGTTAATGTAGAGAATAAATACGATAAGGAAGTTTCGCGTATTGGCGCGGAAGTATTGTTCGCTTTATTGGACGAACTGGCTAAATAATCCACGTATACAATCAAGTTAAAAGACCAAGGTTATGTAATTAGCCTTGGTCTTTTTGTTTTTTTGGCACAGTACTAACTTTCTCTGATGACTACTTTTACGGGCTAGTGTTAACAGTTTACTATAGTGCTGATTAATAGGTGAAAATTATAAAAGGAACTCTCTGTGAAGTTTGTTGTTACTCCGTCACGACTTGTGTTGATGTTGTGTTTAGTGAGTAGTTTTGTTGTGTCTGCTCAAGCTAACGACGAGTCTACCCTTGCATCTGTTGAGAATGTGGTAGTTACCACATCTCGACTGAGTAATGACACATCGCGATTAAGAGATAATCTTGTACACGTTGACGAAGAGACTATTCAATTCGTAGCTCCCAGCCACATTCAAAGCTTACTCAATTATGTTTCTGGTGCTGGTGTTCAACGGGGTAACGGGCAGGAGTATTTACCAGCCTTGCGCTCGCCTGTGCTCACAGGAGCAAGTGCTTGTGGTGGGATTTTATCTGCCGAAGATGGTATTCCTTTGAAGGCTGCTGGCTTGTGTAATATCAATGAGTTGTTCGAAGCCCACAGCGAAATGGCAGAGCGTATTGAAGTTGTTAAAGGGCCTGCATCAGTCTTGTTTGGTGCCAATGCCATCCACGGGGTTATCAACGTTATCACACCTGACACAACATATGATGGCGGTTTGTTGAGTATGGACTATGGCTCATATGGATACCATCGTGCCAAGCTTCGCGCAGGAAAAGACTATGGTGATACTGGCATCGGCGTTAATGCAAGTGTTACAAGGGATACAGGCTATCGCGACGGTGAAGGGGTTGACCAGCAAAAAGTCAATGTGCGTCATCGTTATTCACAGAATGATATGCTTTTGACAACTGGCTTGTCTTACACCAAGCTGAATCAAGATACGGCTGGATATATCACAGGAAAAGACAGCTACAAAGACAGGCAAATAGCGCAGCAAAATTTCGATCCACTAGCGTTTCGCGATGCGAGTAGTTTCCGCTTGTGGTCGCGACTTGAATGGCATGTATCTGACGACAAATCTATGTCGCTTACGCCCTATATTCGCAATCAAGACATGACATTTAGAATGCATTTCCTTCCGGGGACGCCGTTTGAAGAAAATAATCAATCTGGCGGTGGGCTGCTTAGCCAATTTAGAGTTGAGGTTGGCGACAACACGGTAATTGATTGGGGTATCGATGCTGAGTACTCGAAAGGCAGCTTGTTGCAATATCAAGACGGGGCCACGCAGGGCTCGGCATTTTTAGTTGAAACAGTGCCAACTGGCAAACACTATGACTACGATGTGGACGTAAGTATGATCGCGCCATTCTTTGCCCTCCAGTGGACTCGAGGTCCATGGCAGCTAGATTTGGGCGGCCGTTACGAGCGCATCTCCTATAACTATACGAACCAGATGATCTCAGGGCGAACCAGAGAGGATGGTACTGCGTGTGGCTTTGGTGGTTGTCGCTATTCACGTCCAGAAAGTGGTGAGAACAGCTTTAACGCATTTAGTCCAAAGTTGTCACTTGGTTACCTATCGCCTGAAGGTAATCATTGGTTTGCTCGTGTATCTAGAGGCTTCAGGGCGCCCCAGGCAAGTGAGCTTTATCGATTACAGCGAGATCAACAAGTGACGGAACTTGATACCGTCTGTGCAACCAATATCGAGGTGGGTGTTAACGGACGTTTCTCAGATATTGACTACACAGTAGCAATTTATCGACTACTCAAAGAAAACGTGATTTATCGCGACAGTGACTTTTTCAACGTCAATGGTGGCGAGACGCTTCACACGGGAGTTGAGGTGTCGTTACGTTACCAGATTTCAACAGGTTGGCAGTTACAGTTTGCAGGCACTGTTGCCGAGCATACTTATGAGCACTCGCAAATTTTGGGTGGTATTGATATTCGAGGGAATGACATGGATACCGCGCCACGTCACCAGTTCAATATGCGATTACAACATCAAATAAATGCAAACAGTCAGGCGGAAATTGAATGGCAGCATGTTTCTTCATATTTCACCAATGCTGAAAATACCGCTCGTTATCAAGGCCATGATCTGGTGCATTTGCGCTTGGCACATATGTTAGGGCATGATTGGGTAGTAAATTTAAGAATAAACAACGTGTTAGATACTGATTTTGCAGAACGCGCTGATTATACTAGCTTTACCGGTGACAGGTACTTCCCTGGACGCCCCAGGCATTTCATGGCAAGTGTTACATACAGCTATTAATCGTCATAAAATAGACATATGTTTGATTAAAAATACATAACACAATTCAGCAACGCGATAGAGTGAGCTTTAGTCGGTGATTGTTGATTGTAAGAGAGCGTGCTTTTTATGCAAGTAAACCCTGACGATGTAGAGATGACAGCGATCAGAGCCCAAGGCGCGGGTGGTCAAAACGTCAACAAAGTAAGCTCTGCCGTACACCTTAGGTTTGATATTGGTGCATCGTCATTGCCCGATTCGGTTAAAGCACGTTTGCTAGCAACGCGAGATAGCCGAATAACCACCGATGGGGTATTTATATTAAAAGCCCAGCAATTCAGGACATTAGCGTTAAATAAAGAAGACGCTATGGAACGATTAAATCAGTGGGTAGAGTCGTCTACAAAAATAAACAAGGTCCGTCGTGCAACGCGAGTTAGTCGCGCAACTAAAGTGCGTCGGTCTGACGCAAAAAAGCGTCACAGTGAGAGGAAATCGTTAAGGAAAAGGGTAGATATTTGATGCTCTTTCACCTAAAGTATTAGTTCTGCTAGAAAGATATCAACCAATTGGGCCAAGAATATCGATTTGGTTAATTTTTATCTTTTTACCAACAATCAGGGAAGCGAAAAACATGACACGTTCAAATGTTATTCCTATGGTGTTGTTTATCGCTATTGCTGTTTCTGTGGGCCTGAACCCGCCAGAAGCAAATGAAGTTGTGCCGCAATCAAGTGTACAGCAATCAGGTAGTTCTATGACGGACAATGGAATTACTAACTTCGATACTAATACCATAGTTAATTCACAAACAAATATTACGCCGTTGGCGGGTAGTGCTGCATCTGCGATAAATTCGCATTCTTCTGAACTCGTCAGTACACCAAGTTTTGTACCTCAGCCCATGCTTGGCGATGAGCAAATTTTTGGTACAGAATTTCTACCTAAAGGCGGAGCAAATACAAGACCAGTTTCAAGTGGAGATTTCGCGTTTACAGCGATTTATGGTGTAGGCGGAAACGTTCTAGCGCAGAACTAGCCCTTACTTTGGCTGGAGAGTCATTTACCAAGAGTTTGGTTAAAAAAAGGGGGCTAACTTAGCCCCCGAATCAACCACAACATTACTTGGAAAACACATTCACACACACTAAGGAGTCACACACGTCTTTGCCTTAGATGTGTATAAATATAAACCAATTTAAAAAAACTTCCGTCGCTTAAATAATAACCAGTTATATTTTTTCATACCTAATAAATTGGTTTTTTTCCTTATTCGCGCTACCACCTTACTTTTTTATGAATAATCACATCTTAGTTGAAGAGCTGAATACAAATTTCTATTGATTAAAATATAAGGTTATCCTAATATTAGGTTTGTCTTATATTGGGGTGTGTATGAATTTCTTGCAAACAAAACTACTTTGGTTAAGTACCCGGCGGGGTAAGTGGGTGTATGGTGGGCTGCTTATACTAACGCTATTCGCTGCCATGCAGTTTGGGGGTATTGAGATTGATACTGACCCAGAAAACATGCTTCCAGCTGAACATCCAGCGCGTTTATATCACAACCAAGTTAAGTCAGATTTTTCTATGTATGACGCCATTGTGGTTGGAGTCATAGCAACTGACAGTTCTCAAGGGGTATATACGCCCGAAGTATTAACTGCAATACACAAGGTGACTCGTCATGCGAAAGATCTGACGGGAGTCATCGCTCACGACCTTATGTCTTTCTCAACAGTAGACAATATCTCTCAAGGTGAAAGTGGAGAGCTTGTCTTTTCTTGGTTAATGCCATCTCCGCCCACGAATACTGACGATGCGAGTAGTGTATGGTCTGCCGTTCAGCGACTGCCAATGCTATACAATACTTTGGCTGCTGAGTCAGGCAAAGCCGCAGCGATATATATACCGATTAGCGATAAAAACGAAAGCTATAGAATTGCTGAGTCAATTCGCGGGTATATTTCTGAACAATCATTTTCAGGTGAGTGGCACATAACTGGACTTCCTGTGGCTGAAGACCAATTTGGCGTAGAAATGTTCATTCAAATGGGTCTGGCAGCCCCCGCAGCTGGCATCATGATTTTTCTATTGCTGTATAGCTTTTTTAGAAACTGGACGTTAGTGATAGCACCCATGGTTGTGGCTATGGCGACAGTTATTGTAACTATGGGCACGCTTATAGGTATGGGATTTACCGTGCATATCATGTCGTCAATGATTGCTATTTTTCTTATGCCAATAGCCGTTGTAGATTCTGTTCACATATTGTCTGAGTTTACAGACCGATATAAACCCGGGCAGAAAGCGAGTGACACGATTACCAAGGTCGTTAAGCATTTATTTACGCCTATGTTGTATACATCGTTAACCTCAGCAGCAGGGTTCTTTTCCTTAATGCTAACACCTATCCCGCCAGTACAAATTTTTGGTGCCTTTATTGGTAGTGGGATTTTACTCGCGTTCCTGTTCACTCTGCTTTTTGTTCCGGCCTATATTTCTAGGATGTCTGAATCATCTTTGGTGGCTTTGCAACACGCTGTGCACGCAAGGCCCAAAGGCACAGTTCGGCTTATGTATCAGGGGATCGCGAAAGTTAAACATGTCGCACTTAACTACCGTGGTGTAATACTGCTATTTTTCGCTTTGTTAACCTTGATATCAGCGTGGGGAATTACACAGATTTCTATTAATGATAACCCAGTAAGGTGGTTTAAATCTGATCATGAAATTCGACGGGCTGACTATGCGTTAAATCAAGAGTTTGCGGGAACTTACAATGGCTATCTGGTATTGGAAACAACTGGGCAAGGGCCAGATATATCTGAATTATTATCACAGTTAACCCTGTCAGATGAATTTGACTTGTGGAAAGACGGCCTGCTTACCGAAATAGCCAATCAACCTCAAGCGGAAAAGATAAGCTATGCCTTAACTGCTATCGACGATGCCTTATTTGCAGCTAATTTGAGTAGTGACATTCAATCGTTAGAGCAAGCCTATAATTCCATCGACGCCCTACAGTCTTCTCAACGAGTATTTCAACACCCTCAAGTGTTAAGCCACCTAAATGCCCTTCAAGACTATTTAAATGGGGTTTCACTGGTGGGAAAAAGTCAATCTATAGTCGATGTGGTAAAAGTCGTAAATCGAGAGCTTCGTTCTGGAAACCAGCAGGATTACGTTATACCCAACACGCAAGCGGGCGTAGCGCAAGCCCTGATTCAGTTTCAATCGTCACATCGCCCACACGACTTGTGGCATTTTGTAACACCAGACTATAAAAAAGCGCTGGTATGGTTACAGCTCACTAGTGGTGATAATCAAGACATGACTCGTGTCATCGACGTGATTGATGATTACTTCGAGCAACATCCATTACCTGAAAACATGACTTATTCTTGGGCAGGTAAAGCTTACCTTAACGTGGTGTGGCAGCAGAATATGGTGGAAGGCATGTTAGAAAGCTTACTCAGTGCCTTTGTAATTGTGTTTGTTATGATGGTTCTACTCTTCCGTTCGGTGGTTTACGGTGTGCTAGCTATGTTGCCACTAACCATTACCATCGTATTTATTTACGGCATGATAGGTATTGTCGGCAAAGACTACGATATGCCAATAGCGGTGTTAAGTGCCTTAACACTGGGTCTCTCAGTGGATTTTGCCATCCATTTTTTAGCTCGCGCTCGGGCTTTGCACAAAGAAACAAACAACCTAAAAGCGACGTTGAACGCACTGTTTGACGAGCCCGCCAGTGCGATTTCCCGCAATGCTCTGGTGGTCGCTTTCGGGTTTACTCCACTATTGTTCGCGCCACTGGTTCCCTACATTACCGTGGGGGTGTTTTTGGCTAGTATCATGGCAATTTCCGCATTGGTGACTTTACTTGTATTACCGAGTTTACTGGCGTTACTTAAATCAAGGGTATTTTAGGAGTACATCATGAACAGACTTCCGATAAGAGTGGTTGGTATTGGTTTGCTATTGGTATCCACATTACTCAGTGCATCTCAAAACCAGGACGCAATGGATATTATTGAACAGGCTGAGCAAGCGGCCTACTACGCAGGCGATAATGGCCGTTCTGAAGCGCGTATGTTGATTGTTGATGGCCAAGGACGCAAACAAATGCGTCAGTTCACTATCTTTAGACAAGACCGTACTGATGAGTTGGGCGCAGACAGCGGCAATCAGGATATGCTAGTGTTTTTTTCACGTCCATCCGAAGTTAAAGGCATGGTATTTCGCGTTGAAAAGTACAGCGATTTAAACACCGACGACAATCGCTGGTTATATTTACCGGCACTTGATTTGGTGAAGCGTATAGCTGCTGGCGACAAGCGAACGTCATTTGTGGGGTCTCACTTTTTCTATGAAGACGTATCTGGGCGTTCCACCGAAGAAGACACTTTCACAATTGTTGAAGAAACCACCACCCATTACGTGCTCAAAGCCATACCCAAATACCCTCAAACGGTGGAGTTTGCCTATTATATGGTGAGTATCGACAAGAGTACCTTCATTCCCACTACCATTGATTTCTTTGACGAGAGCGACACTAATTACAGGCGTGTCGAGGCACTGACGGTGGAAGCTATTCAGGGCTATCACACAGTAGTAAGAAGTAAGGTGACTGACTTTGCCACTGGGGGCTACACCTTAATGGAGTTTCGTGGCGTAGAGTATAACTTAGCACTTCCCAGTGACTTGTTTACTGAGCGCAGTTTACGGGTGCCACCAAGAGCGCTTTTAAACTAATGAATGCGTTACTCTTGAAGCGAAAAATCACCAAGCGATTAAATTGGTTAGTCCTAGTCGCTGTTGGATTTATGGTGTTGCCAGCACACTCTCAAGAACAGAGTGCATGGTCAGACGATGAGTTTATTGCTTGGGATGATGAAGCTTTTGAAGATGAGCAAGGTTTCAGCGAAGTGAGTGGTTTTCTCAGCGTGGATATGGGTAACCGTTTACAAGGCGATGATGCCATCCCGACCAGAAAAACACTGAGAGACCTTCGCCTTCATCTAGAAACAGAATACCTTTTGCCTGAGTCTTCATTTGTGTTCAAAGGAGATATTTGGATTGATGGGGTACGTGAACAATCTCGAGGTCAGTTGCGAGAGTTGGCATGGCAGGGGAGTTTATCGTCATTGGGCGACTGGGGGCGGTCGTGGGATGCTAAATTAGGACAACAGGTGCTTACGTGGGGAACTGGCGACTACGTATTTTTGAACGATCTTTTCCCCAAAGATTATCAGTCGTTTTTTTCAGGTAGGGCAGATGCTTACTTAAAAGCCCCCGCTTTGGCAGCTAAATTTTCTGGCTACTTTGATGCCTTTAATATCGATCTGGTGCTCATGCCAGAGTTTGAGCCCGACATTAGCATTACCGGAGACATATTCTCTTTCTATAACCCACAACTTCAGCAAAACATAGCGCCAAAACTCAGAGTGAAAGCGCAAAATACCCCAGATGATGAAGAGGTGGCTATACGCCTACACAAGTCGTTGGGTAGTTATGAAATTGCTCTATATGGTTATCGAGGTTACACAAAACAGCCCGTGGCAATGGACGACATGGGTGACCCAAGGTACGCAAGACTCAATGTGTATGGCGCCAGTGTATCTACACCTGTGGGAAGTGGGCTGGGAAATATAGAATACGCCTACCATGACAGTCGAGAAGATGTTTTGGGAAAGGATCCAATGGTTCCTAACACACATTCAAGAACGCTTATTGGCTATCAACAAGAGCTATCTATGAATGTTACCGGAGCTGTGCAGTGGTATGCCGAATGGCAACATGATTACAACGCGTTTATTGCTGATAGCCCGTTTCCAGAATATGAACAAGAAAAAGTTCGTCATTGGATCACGTCGCGTGTGACTTGGCTTGGTATGCAACAACGCCTGCAAACCAATGCCTTTATCTTCTATTCGCCCACCGACTCAGACGGTTACGCCAAGTTTAGTGTTTCCTATTCACCCACTGATACCTGGCAGCTAGCAGCGGGGGGGAATGTGTTTTGGGGAGAAGGATCACATACATTCTTTTCCCAGTTTAAAGACGCAACTAATGCTTATGTGTCTTATCGGTATTATTTTTGATGGGAGTTGTAGCTATGTCTCAAGAACGCGCGTTGACCGCATTTGCTGGTTTTATGGTGTTGCTGTCAGTGGTACTTACACTATGGGTTCACCCCAATTTTGTATGGTTTACCGTATTTGTAGGTGCCAATTTGTTTCAACAGAGTTTCACAGGCTTTTGCCCAGCTACTTTGTTCTTTAAACACGTTTGTGGATTGAAAAGTGAGCGTGAACTCGGTTAAGTGAATTAGCCTTTATTTCATCAATAAATCAATCCTGGGCTGAACGCGATGCTGTTAGCTAGTGTGGCTCACAACGAAGAAGCTCGGACAGAAAGGCGTTATATTCCACTGGATATTTACTCATTAAAGCTTACTGGTGGTTTGTGAATTTTAGTTTTGCCTTTACGTAAAACCTTGAAACAACTTCTACTTATTGTGCCATTGTTATATTTTTGTAAAAAAAAGTAATCGGTTACAAATGAGAGTTCTATGGACAGCCAATCGCACAATATCGGGTTTATTGTACTTATAAGTTTAGTTGCCACCATTGGTGGTTTTTTATTTGGGTTTGATAGTGGCGTAATTAACGGCACTGTTGATGGCCTTCAACAAGCGTTTAATTCTGAAAGTATCGGCACTGGATTCAATGTATCTAGCATGTTGTTGGGGTGTGCTTTCGGGGCCTTTTTTGCAGGTGGGCTAGCCGACAAATTCGGTCGCAGAAGTTTACTTATTGTCGCTGCAATACTGTTTATTGTTTCGGCTTGGGGTTCTGGTGTGGCACAAACTAGTATGGAGTTTGTCGTCTATCGTGTTATTGGTGGTATTGCGGTTGGTGCGGCGTCGGTAATGTCTCCCGCCTATATCAGTGAAATAGCCCCGGCAAAATACCGCGGTATGCTTATTACTATTCAACAAGTGGCGATTATTTCTGGGCTGTTTTGTGCGTTTGTTAGCAATTACTTACTAGCAGGGGCTGCTGGTTTATCAACTGAGGCGTTCTGGCTAGGTTTTGAAGCGTGGCGTTGGATGTTCTGGATGGAGTTAGCACCTGCTCTATTGTTTTTTGTAATGCTATTGTTTATTCCTGAAAGCCCTCGATTCTTGGTGTCGAGCGGTAAGCGAGAGCAAGCTACTAAGGTACTGAGTAAGCTGTTTGGTGAGCAAGAAGGCCATACAAAAGTGAGCGACATTGAAGCCTCATTGGCTGATGATCACGCTCCTCGATTAAGTGACCTTGTCGATAAAGCGGCTGGGCGAATTCGACCCATTGTTTGGATTGGCATTGGACTCGCCACTTTCCAACAACTCGTGGGCATTAATGTGGTTTTCTACTACGGCGCCGTACTGTGGCAAGCGGTGGGTTTTTCCGAATCAGATGCACTGCTTATCAATATTATTAGCGGGGCAGTGAGTATAGCTGCTTGTATTGTGACCATTATGGTTATCGATAAAATTGGCCGTAAACCACTGTTAAAATGGGGTTCAATCGGAATGACTGCCGCACTTGGGATCATGGTGTATGTGTTTGCCACAGCTTCTGTAGACAATGCTGGTGATCTAGTACTTGGCGATAATGGTGTTATTGCGTTAGTGGCCGCTAATGTTTACGTGTTTTTCTTCAATATCTCTTGGGGGCCGGTAATGTGGGTAATGTTAGGTGAAATGTTCCCTAACCAAATTCGCGGGTCGGGGCTGGCTGTAAGTGGCTTTGCCCAATGGGGAAGCAACTTTGTTATTACCATGACGTTCCCCATTCTGCTCACGTCGGTAGGGTTAGCAGGTGCTTATGGTTTCTATGGGTTAAGTGCCCTCATCTCTGTGTTATTCGTGATGAAGTTCGTTTATGAAACCAAGGGCACTGAACTTGAGAATATGCAAGGATAGTAGAGGGTAACCCTCTACTTTTCGGTGGACTCTATAAGGCGTTGGCTAAACTGGCTAACGCCTTCGTTAGTTCTTACAACCGGCTTAATCGTGCCATCTTCGTTAAACTCAATGAATTCGGCGGCGGAACGTCGTTGACGTTTACGAGCTTCACATTCTAGTTCTGGAGTTTCCACCCAGCGGTGATAAAACAATATCCATTGGCCTTGGTATTCTACGATTGAATGGTGGTTGTTACTTTCATGCTCCTGCTCCATAAATACCCCCTTGTACTCCCAGGGTCCAGTGGGTGATTGGGAAGTGTAATAGGTCAACACTCGGTTGTTCTCTGGCATGGTGAAGTAATACAACCCGTTTCTTTTAAACACCCAAGGCCCCTCCATTTTGGGTTCGTACCCTCCCATATCCATTTTAATGAAGTCACCTTTGATACTGCGTAAATCGTCAGTTAACTCAACAACCCTGTAGTCAAAGTCTTTGCCATGAAAATACAAATAGGCTTTGTCGTCATCATCAATAAATAGCGCAGGATCGTTGGCGTACGGTGTTTGCCATAGCGGGGCGCCAATTTTGTCTTCAAACGGCCCCGTGGGTGAGTTACTTTCTGCAATACCAATGCCCATCCACTTAGTACTGTTTTCTGGATTTACTCGGTCTTTAAAACCGCTACCAGCGGGAAACACAAAGTAGTATTTGCCATTTTTGTATGCAGCGTCTGGAGCCCACGCAAAATTGTCGGCCCAAGTAAGGTCATCTACAGAGAGAACAGGACCGTGTGCAGTCCAGTCTTTGAGGTTGGTCGAGGAAAATACGTGCCAATCTTGCATGAAAAAGTCTGGTTGACAGTTGAGATCATGAGAGGTGTAAACGTACATTTTCCCATCATTCCACACATGAGCTGATGGATCTGCGGTAAGCAAATCGCTGCCAAAGTCGAGCGGGTTGGTCGCATTGGCATTCATAGTTAAAGGTAAGGCGAGCATACCTAACAATTTAACAATAGATTCTCTTTTCATGATGATACTTACCTCTCAGTATGATTTTTGCCACCGGTAGCATTTGTTATTTGTACTATGTTACTGCATTAAGTGAAAGCATTTTTACAACCTGTTTACTTACATTTTCTCATGTCTTTAAACTACCTTTATGACCAAGTTATGGGCAATTGTTGCTACCCCAAACAAACTTTTTACGAAAATTATTTGCATTAAAAATAATGATTTAGGCTCTTACTGAATAATGATTTAAAACAAATTGTTTACAAAAAAAACAATGCCTGCTAACTTTAACTTAATCGATTAAGAAGACGTTTTTACAATTGACAATGCTGTTCTCATTTCGCTCGATAAGATTTCCCGAGCGTTCGAGAGCTTTGTATGGCTTTGGAGAATACTGATGCACAACACATTTAAGAAACACTCACTGAGCGTAGCGGTTTTAGTTGGTTTGAACAGCGCGGCATATGCTCAAGATACACAAGAAAAAGAAGCTACCGAAAGCTTCGAACAGATTGTTGTAACCGCAAGCCCAGCGGGCGTTACCGCTCAAGAGGCAAGCGTTTCTGTAAGTTCGTTTGATGAAGAAGCTGTGGCTAAGCTTGCTCCGCGCTCAACTGCTGAAGTGTTCAGAGCGCTACCTGGTATCCGCGCCGAATCCTCAGGTGGTGGCGGTAACGCCAACATCACTATTCGAGGCATTCCGCTCGCTACTGGTGGCTCAAAGTTCATGCAAATTCATGAAGACGGTCTGCCGGTCTTAGAGTATGGCGACATTAACTTTGGCAATGCAGATAACTTTTTACGCTACGATTGGTCAGTTGAACGGGTAGAGTCTGTTCGTGGTGGCTCTGCGTCAACCTTTGCTAGTAACTCTCCGGGTGGTGTAATCAACATGATTAGCGCTACAGGTGAACAAGGTGGCGGTGCAATTGGTACCTCATTCGGTCTAGATTACGAAGAGTTTAGATTAGACTTTGCTTACGGCGGCGAAATCAATGATGATCTGTATTTCCACATCGGTGGCTTTGCAAGAGGCGGCGAAGGTCCTCGAGAGACGGGCTTCAACGGTGATCAAGGCGGACAAGTTAAGATTAACGTCACTCAACTATTAGATAATGGCCACTTGCGTTTTTACTTTAAACAGTTAGATGACAGAGTTACCACCTATCTTCCAGCACCTGTACTTGTGGAAAGTAATGGCAGCTACGGTGCTGTTGAAAACTTTGATGCAAGTAGTCAAACGCTACACTCAGCATATACCACAAATGTTTCTACCTTTGATGCTTTTGGCAATCCGGTAAATCGCGATCTAACCGATGGTATCGAATCTCAAGTTACGTCTTTTGGCTTCGAAGCCGATATAGAAGTTGCTAAAGAACTTTATTTATTGAACAAGTTCCGCACATCAGACGTAAGCGGCGGATTTGTATCACCGTTCACAGATACCTTTGGTGCTTATGGCCCTCAGTCGGCAAGCAGCATGGCCAGTAATATTTGTGCATCTGCACTTGATGGCGACGGTAATCCATTCAACTGTTCGTCAACATCTGTTACTTTGGCCAATGGCCCAGGTGCTGGTGAAGCTTATAACGGTCTTGCGTTTCTCAATCTGTTATTCGATACGACATTCAATGACTTAGGCAACATGATAAACGACCTAAGCTTACGCAAAGAGTTCGACAATGGCGTGTCAGTCACCGCTGGGTATTATTACTCTAAGCAAGATATTGCGATTAGTTGGAATAGTTGGAATACCTTTATTCAAACGGTAGACGGCAGTAACTCTCAGTACCTTCACATTGAAGATGCCGACGGTAACGCGCTGGTAAATCAAGGCTTGTGGGCACCTAGTTTCCTATCTTGGGAATGGGACCTAAATTACACCACTACTGCACCTTATGTGAACATTGGTTTTGAAGTTGGTGATAACTGGTTGTTCGACGTGAGTGCCCGCCGCGATACAGTGAAGGCCAATGGTGAGCTTATAAACGCTTGCTGTGGTGGTAATACGGATTACGACCTCAATGGTGATGGTGTTATAGCTGGCAACACAGAAGACGCTTCGGCCTCAAATGGCTTTGGTTTTGGCGGTGGCGTAATTAACTTAAATCGCGCCGGTGCGGCGAGTCAAATGGTTAATTATGAAGCTAGTAATACCTCATTTTCATTGGGTGGCTCGTATCTCTTAAGCGATGAGGTAACTTTCTTTGGTCGTTACAGTGAAGGTGGTCGAGCACTTGCAGATAGGCTTCTACAGATTGCTGGTACACTGAATGGCGATGGTAGCCTTACAAGCACTACTTCTGGTTTCGACGAAACAGAACAGCTTGAAGTGGGTGTAAAATACGGAACTCGTGATTTCCACCTAAATGCCACTTTGTTTAACACAGTGACTCAAGACACCCAAGCGGAAGTAACCAGTGGACTAACGTTTATTCGTGAATACGAAGCCACTGGGCTTGAGTTAGAAGGGCGCTACAATTTCGACAACGGTTTCTCAGTGGCGGGTAATGCTACTTGGACTGATGCTGAAATCAGTGACGATAAGTTTAACCCAGCACTTGTTGGTAAAACCCCTCGTCGCCAAGCTGATTTTATTTACACAGTGATCCCTCAGTACGAGTTTGAAGACTTTGTAGTAGGTGCATCATTTCAGGGTTCGACAGATTACTATGTTCAAGACTCAAACGAGCTTAAGCAAGACGCTTATGTAGTGACTAACTTATTTGCTACTTGGTATGTGTCTGAGCAGTTCTCTGTGTCTTTGAATGTCAACAATGCCACTGATGAATTTGTTATTACAGAATCTGAGGAGGCATCGGCGCTTGCAGGTGACATTATCCGCGCAAGACCGATTAATGGTAGAACGTCTTCACTTCAGTTGAAATACGCTTTCTATTAAGCGAGTAAGAGCCACGAGCGAATACCTCGTGGCTCAGCGTCTTGTTAATCTTGATTTCTAAAGGTAATTCATGACAACGCACAAAACAGGCGAGCACAACTTAACGCTTATCCGCTGGCTAACCTATTTAATGTTTATGATGTTTGCCATGACATCAGATTCGGTAGGTGAAATCATCAAAGAAGTGAAAATTGAGTTTGGAGTAACGAATACTCAAGCCAGCTTAATGCATTCTTTGTTTATGATTGGCATTGCCTTTTCTGGGTTATTTTTGGGTTTTCTGGCTGACAAATTCGGCCGCAAGAAAACGCTAGTGTTGGGGCTGGCGCTCTTTGCCTTGTCTTGTTACCTATTTCTAGTGGGAAATACTTTCTCGTTTATATTAAGTTTAATCACTCTGTCGGGTCTTGCGGTAGGCGTGTTTAAAACTGCAGCCCTTGCGCTAATTGGCGACATATCTCGTTCTACCAAGGAGCATACCGGCACTATGAATGGTGCTGAAGCTTTCTTTGGTGTTGGGGCGATTATTGGCCCTATCTTGGTCGCTTGGTTGATATCTCAGGGCGTACATTGGACTTGGCTATACGTAATTGCCGGTGGTTTATGTACTGTACTGATAGCTATGGCGCTATTAGTGAAATATCCACAACATGAAAGCAAGCAAGTTAAGCCTACCCGACTCATAGACAGCCTAAAGCTACTTAAAGACCCATATGCACTTGGTTTTTCTTTGGGGGCATTCCTTTATGTTGCAGCTGAGAGCGCAATATATGTGTGGATGCCTAGCTACCTTATTTGCGAAGCTTCCAGTGGTGCGGACATTTATGCCTGTTATACCAATTCAAGCACTCAGATGTTGGCCATTTATTCGGTGTCGGCATTCTTTGCATTACGAGCTGCAGGTCGCTTTGTAGGTATTTGGATGATGCAACATTTTGAATGGACCAAAGTTCTACTGATTTTCAGTTTCGCCATCATGGCATGTTTTACTGTTGGGTTAATCGCAGGTCCAACAACGGCAGTGTATTTGTTCCCTCTCAGCGGTATTTTTATGTCAGTTATTTATCCAACGTTTAATTCTAAAGGTATTAGCTGCTTTGAGAAGCGACAGCATGGCTCGGTGGCTGGTGTTATCTTGTTTTTCACTGCGGCTGGTGCTGCGGCGGGCCCTTTTATTATGGGGGTGGTAAGTGATGCCAATGGTGGTGATGCCAAATACGGATTCATCGTCGCAACTGGGTTTTCCATACTGTTGTTTGTTGGGTTGCTTTATAACGCTATTGCACAGCCCACTAAAGAGCGGCTCGCGCTTATTGAACAGCAAGAATACGGAAATAGAGAAATATAATGAAGATATACGCAGCTATTGAAGCCGGTGGTACTAAATTCAACTGCGCTATTTTTGATGAAAATCGAAATAAGTTAGACTCCATCCGGTTAGACACTACTACGCCAGACGAAACCTTGTCATGGACCATTGATTTCTTTCAAGCCCAGCGTGACAAGGGTATGCAATTTGAAGCGCTAGGAGTGGCTAGCTTTGGCCCACTAGATCTAGATAAACGTTCACCTACTTACGGGTATATCACAGCTACGCCAAAACCCAATTGGTCGAACATTGATTTGATTGGTCCACTGGCCGACGCTTTGAATTGTCCTGTTGCACTAGACACTGATGTTAATGGCGCTGGTCTTGCCGAGTATACTTGGGGTGCAGGGCAAAACTGTGAAAGCTTAGTATACATCACCGTTGGTACCGGCTTAGGCGGTGGCGTTATTATCAATGGTAAGCCGCTACATGGACTGGTTCACCCTGAAATCGGACATATGTTACTCCCCAAAATCGACGGGGTAACAGGGCATTGTCCATTCCATGAAAACTGTGCTGAGGGATATGCTGCAGGGCGTTCAATGGAGCATATGTGGGGGCAGCCAGCACATACTTTTGAACCCAGCCACCCCGCATGGACGCGTCAAGTAGAAGTGCTCGCGCAAGTTTGTCATAACTTGCTTGTTAGTTTATCACCACAAAAAATTATTATGGGTGGTGGAGTTATGGCTCAGTCTCACTTGTTACCAAGAGTTATCGAGGCAACGAGCCAGTCTCTTCACGGCTATTTAACGCTACCACCACATTTGTCTATCAGTGACGTCATTGTGCCTCCGCAATTAGGAGATATCAGTGGCCTTTTCGGCGCTTTCGCACTAGCGAAGAATATCGCGCCAGCGTAATTGGAGATTTTTTCATGTCTGTACGTAACGGCGTTCAACTTATTACCTATGCTGATAGGTTGGGCGAAGGCACAATTTCCGGGCTTAATACCCTACTGAATAAGCAGTTCGAAGGGCTATTTACTGGCGTTCATATTCTGCCTTTTTACTATCCTTTTGATGGTGAAGATGCCGGTTTTGACCCCATAGATCACACCACTGTCGACAGCCGTTTAGGCAATTGGGAAGACGTGAAAGGGATGGGAACTTCGGTAAATATTATGGCCGATCTCATCGTGAATCATATGTCTGCACAAAGCGACGAGTTTCAAGACGTGTTAAACCGTGGCGCGCGTTCTGAGTACTGGCCTTTGTTCCTGACAAAAGGGTCTATTTTCAATGAAGACAATGCATCAGACATCGACAAAGTGTTTCGTCCTCGTCCCACTCCCTGTTTTTCCGATTACATAGTGGGCGACAATGAAACCGTACCTTTCTGGACAACATTTACGTCAAATCAGATTGATATCGACGTAGAGTCTGATTTAGGCCAGCGTTACCTAACATCCATACTTAACGCATTTACTACCAGCAATATTGACCTTATTCGCCTTGATGCTGCGGGCTACGCTATTAAGCGAGCGGGTAGCAGCTGTTTCATGCTAGAAGAAACCTTTGGCTTCATCGAAGACTTAAGCGATCGCGCAAGAAAAATGGATATGCAATGTTTGGTTGAAATACATAGTCACTATGAAACGCAAATAGCCATTGCCGAGCGTTGTGACAGTGTATACGATTTCGCCTTACCTCCATTGGTTTTGCATACGCTGTTCAGCAAGAATGCAGATGCACTGGCCCATTGGTTGTCTATCTCTCCACGTAATTGTTTTACTGTATTAGACACTCACGATGGCATTGGCATCGTAGATGTTGGCCCGAGTGGTGACAAAGCCGGGTTGCTCACTGAAAGTCAAATTGACGCACTTGTTGAGGGCATTCACAAAAACTCTAAAGAGCAATCAAAGCAGGCGACAGGCGCGGCGGCGAGCAATGTGGATTTGTATCAGATCAACTGCACCTATTATGATGCGTTAGGGCAGGATGATTATCAGTATCTACTAGCCAGAGCAATTCAATTCTTTAGCCCTGGTATTCCTCAAGTTTACTACGGTGGTTTTTTAGCGGCGACAAACGATATGGAGTTGTTGGCTAAAACGAATGTTGGCCGGGATATTAATCGTCCTCACTTGAACACTGATTACATTGAAAGCGCGTTGGAAAAACCAGTGGTAAAAGCATTGGTTAAACTGATCAAGCTACGTAATCAAGGTGCAGCATTTGATGGTGAATTTAGCGTGGCGCTGAATGATGATGGCTTAACGTTACGTTGGCAGCAGGGTAAAGATACAGCGCAATTGACTGTTAATATGGCTAATTTAGAAGCGCATATCGATATCGAAGAAAATGGTGTTAGTAGCAATATTTCGCTCAGCCACTTACTTTCCGCCTAAGGATTAAAAACGCAGCCAAATCTTGACCCGACTGATGATAAGGGTATTGTGTTTAAAGATCAGTCCAAGATTGGCTGCAATTGATCCATAGGAATAACGTGACTTCGGCAAAACTAACAATAAAAGAAGTAGCGCGGCGACTAGACGTTTCTACTGCGACTATTTCAAACGCCTTTAATAGACCTGACCAGCTCTCTGCAAAAAAACGAGAAAGCATACTAAAAGCGTGCGAGGAAATGGGGTATTTTGGCCCTAATAAAGCGGCACGCTCTTTGCGCCGAGGGCAAACTAATATTATTGCCCTTGTATTACCCGACAGCTTGGATTACATGGTGAGTGATCCGGTAGCAAGCCAATTTATTCGCGGTGTAGCACAAGAGCTTAAAAATACCGATGCAAATCTGCTGCTGTTTTCAGGTAGCAATGACAGTGTTAACGATGTCGTAGACTTTGTTGACGGTTTTATTTGCTATGGTGCGCCTAGAAACCAAAATCTTCTAAATCAGCTTTCTAACATTAGCAAACACGTAGTTACTGCCGACTTTGATATTGGAACCGCACCCTCCGTTAATATTGATAACTATCAAGCGGCTTATGAAATCGGCAAAGTTGCCCTTGGTGATGGTGCCAAGCGTGTTGCAATTCTAGGCCTTCGATTAATAGAGGGTAAATATGCTTGCGCAGTAAACGACAGTCCTCTAATCGATTCAGAATTCTCAGTATCACATCGTCGATTGGACGGTTACATGAAAGCGCTCGCAGAGTGTGATATTACCGTGTCGAATGAAGATATTTGGCACATCCCCGAGAGTTCACAGAAATATGCCAAAGTGGCGGCGCAACACGTGTTATCAAAAACACCCCGACCCGATGTCTTATTATGTATGAGTGATGTTATTGCATTAACTGCTACGCAAGAAGCACTCAAACTGGGATTGCGTGTACCTCAAGATATTCGTATTGTAGGTTTTGATGGCATTGATGAGGCCAGCCGTTACCACCCTACGCTAGCGACGGTTGAGCAGTTTAATGTGAAAAAAGGGGCGATGGCCGCAAGAATGTTTTTAGATCGCACATCCCACAGTGAGATTTTACCCTTCTCATTGGTAGACGGCGACAGCGCGCCGGTATAGTCATTTAAAAGGAACTGAAATGAAAAGAGTAATCTTGCTACTAAGCTTCCTTGTGTTTGCTATGCATTCACAGGCCAATGAGAGTGTAGATGAACGTTTGGCCAACTTGGGTATTTCTTTAGTCGAAAAAGGAGCGCCAACCGCAAACTACGTTTATGCGGTGAAGTCGGGCAACTTACTCTTTACCGCAGGGCATATTCCCCTTGATGAACAAGGTCAGATAATAACTGGAAAGCTGGGGGAGGACCTTACCACTCAACAGGGCGCTGCCGCTGCTCGCCAAGCGGGTGTTTCGCTACTAAGCACTATTGCCGAACACTTGGGCGGCTTAGATAAGGTGGTGCGGATTGTAAAGGTTACAGGAATGGTAAATGCCACTGCTGATTACACGGAACATTCACAGGTGATCAATGGCTTTTCCGACTTAATGGTGGAAGTATTCGGTGAAAAGGGTAAACACGCCCGCTCTGCCGTGGGGATGTCGTCATTACCCCTCAACTCTGCGGTAGAAATTGAAGTGATTGTTGAGTTTGAATAACACAATACGCAGGCTGAACAGTAGCAACCTGCTCTAATAGGTACTTCAATCTATAATCCTTTTCAAACAGCTCGCTGTTAGGCAAAGTCGAGCAAGTCTGTACCAAAAAAGTTATCGATGATGCAGCGCCACTCACCAGTACTTTGCCGTTGCATCACATACACGGCTTTTTTAGGCTCACACGGCAGTGCATCCGGGGTTGCTTTAGGCACTAGATAGAGTTTAGTGATGACTAGTGCAATATCTCCCGCTTCGATAACAATTTCATCGCCTTGGGTAACATTATGCTGAGGCATAAATTTGCGTTGAAAGTCTTGCAGCGCGCGCACGCAGTCATGGGGATGGTGCTGAGACTGGGCTAAAGGCGAGGCAACAACTTTTGCATTTTCGGCATAGCAGCTATCAACGGCTTGGCTGTCGCCACTGTTTACGGCTGTATGTAATTTTGCCAACAATTGGGTGATGGTGTCTGTCATTGTGATTATTCTCTTTTAAATTACCGCAACGACATTGCATAAAAAAACCCGCCGTTGCGGCGGGTTTTAGTGATTCTTTAGTTACACACTAGCACACCCGCCATTGCCTAATAATGACGAGAATCAGAATAGTGATCGGGTTGCAATTGACTAAGCGCATGGCGTAGTTATACCTTTTTGAAACCTGTGTTTATGTGTAATTTAACAGCGTCAGTGTTGATCTGGCGCGTAGCAAAGTCAACAGTTTTTACACGGTTAGTTATCCAAGGGTAACGACAAGCTGGCAATCAGGCCGCCATCTTCCTTGTTACGCAAGGTGAGGCTTCCACTGTGGGCTTCGGCAACATTTTTACATATGGCGAGTCCAACCCCTGTGCCGCCTTGTTTGGTACTGAAAAAAGGCAACATTACTTGATGAATAACATCATCGGGAATGCCTTTTCCGTCGTCTTCCACACTAATCATCACCATAGTCGGCAGAACGTTTGCTGTTATGGTAACGGCGGATGGCGCACTGGCGGCGTCGTTGGCATTCTTAACTAAGTTGATGAGTGCTTGTTCAACTTGCGCCTTGTCGATATTCAATAGAGGCAAATGATCAGGTGCGTGCAAAGCACACTGGTAAAGTAGTTGTACATCTTGCAGCAGTTCAAGCGTGTTAACTTGTTCTTTATCGGGGGAGCCTAATTTGGCGAGCTTTCCATAACTTTTTACAAAGTCGTTTAGGTGATTGACCCGCCGTGATATGCCATTAAATACTCGCTCTAGTTTTTCTGCATCGTACTCAAGTGCATTGGGTTGGGACAATAAACGCCCGCTATGACACAAAGAGCTGATCGGTGCGATAGAGTTGTTCAACTCGTGACTTATCACCCGTATGGCTTTTTTCCAAATCTCCAGCTCTTGTTTGTTCAGCGCTTCGGTCATGGGTTTGAATAAATACAAGGTATGGGAAGCACCATTGAGTTTTAACGGCGAACGACTCACATGCCAGGATTGAGAACGAGCGTCTCCCATTTCTACCGTACATATGGCACTGCCTTGCTCACTCAGCTGCTGATAAAAAAGCGGTGTAATTTCTTTAAATAGTGGTGTCCAATCGGCACCTATCATGGCTGTGGAGTTTGGTTCGAACCATTGCTTTGCGGCGTGATTGGCGAAAACAATAGTGTCGTTGTGATTAACGAGCACGGTAACTACGTTTGATTCATTCACCACCTTATCAAGCAGCAATTCTCGTTGGAAAATGTGCTGACGCTCTACGCGAAGTTTGTCGGTAACTTGATTAAACAAAGAGAGTATTTGGGCAGACTGTTTGCCGTTTTTTGAAGGCAAACTTATGGCAAAGTTATTGTCCAACATGTGGAGTAAGCCGTCTTCTAATAAGTCTAATGTAGACGCCTGTTGCAGCATAGTTCGTCGTAAAAACAAGGCTGACGCGACAACTCCCGCTGCGAGTAATAACAAGAAAAGCACAATATGTTTTTGCCACGCCCAAACAAGCCCAAGTACCCATACAAGATTAAAAACAATCAGTGTTACTAGTGCCATTTATTCATTCTCTACATCAATCTTGTATTTTTCAATGCGGCGATAAAGGGCTTGTCTGCTCAGACCTAGTGCTAGTGCAGTTTGTTTAATAACACCTTTGTGAGCTTTAAGTGCAGCTTCAATCTGAGCCTTTTCATTAATAGCTACCGAAGCTTCAAGTTGGAAATCTGCTGGAGATAGTACCTGAGACGAAGAGAATACTTTGGCCCGTTCACAGGCGTTTTGCAGTTCACGGACATTGCCCGGCCAGGATTGTTGTTGGAGAAAACTCAGCGCATCATCACTCAAAGAGAATTCGGGATGTAGAAAGTACTTGGCGAGTGGCGCTATGTCGTCTTTTCGTTCACGCAATGGCGGTAAATGAAGCTCAACTACATTTAATCGAAACCATAAATCTTCTCGAAAGCTGCCGGCTTTAACCATAGCCGGTAGGTCAGCGTTGGTCGCACACAGTACTCTTACATTTACTTTTTGTGTGGTATTCGCGCCAAGTTTTTCAAATTCACCGGTTTGCAGTACCCGCAATAATTTCATTTGCCCACTTAAAGACAAGTTACCGATTTCGTCTAAGAATAATGTTCCATCATCGGCGGCTTCAAAGCGACCAATACGCTGGGAATTTGCGCCAGTAAACGCGCCTTTTTCTGCACCGAAAAGCTCAGCCTCCATCAAATCTGGTGGAATAGCACCAATGTTTACTTTTACGAATGGTGCACTTTGTCGAGTTGAGTGTTGGTGAATATAATCAGCCAATACTTCCTTACCGCACCCGTTTTCGCCGGTAATCATCACATTGATGTCGGCACTAGCCACTCGCTGTGCCTGACCTATCAATTGACCCATTATCGCGCTAGTGTATATGAGTGAGGTTTTGCTTTGGGGTTCTAGGGTAGAATTAGCATACTTATTAATTAAGCTGAGTAACTTTTCATCGTCCCAAGGTTTGGGGAGATAATCTACGGCACCTGCTTTGACAAGTTCTATGGCGGTGTCTAGGTGTGTCCATGCGGTAATTAGCACGATAGGTAAGTTCGGATTCACTTCCTTTAATTTATAAAACAGCGATTTACCTTCATTACCCGAAGTAAGATCTTCAGTGAAGTTCATGTCTTGAATCACAAGGTCGATCTGTTTGTGTTGAACAGCCATAATGGCATCTTTAAGTGTGCTCGCCAGCACCAATGTGTGACCGTGTAACCCCAATAGCAAATCCAATGCATCTAAAACATCGGGGTTATCGTCTACGACTAATACGCGTGCCATTTTCTCTCCATGTGCGCTTTATTATTCAGCTAACGCTTTCGCCCCATCCTACCTGTTATTGCAGTTGGGGCGAAAGGATAATTCTGCTACAAAGTGTTTAAACTGTGCGGGTGGCGATGACCGGTGGAATCATACTCGTACGCCATGCAGGGAACCATGTTGCTATGGTGCCAGAAGCAAATACGATAAACACTGACAAAGCCACAAGTGCTATAGAAGGTTGGCTGATGTCAATCTGCTCACCCAGCAACATGTTAAAGCCAACAATGAAGCCCATTCCAATGACTGCACCAAGTAGAGTCACAAGCCAGTTTTCGCTAAGTACATAAAGCAATACATCTCGCTTTTTTGCCCCCAATGCGCGACGAATACCTATCAGCTTTTTCTGGCGAGTAATGTGAAATTGCGCGTGGGCAAAACTACTAATAGCAGAGATCACTAGCATCAACATACATAGCATGGCGAATAGGCCAGCAAGCCCAGTGTCTTGCTCGAAAAACTCAGTGTGATGTTCTGCAAATGTGTAAACACTTGAGATATCACGTTCTGCTTGTACACCTAATATAGTGTCTTTGGCTGCGTGTCTAACCGCATCCATTTTCGCAGGATCTACATTTAATACATAATACTGAGTAAATGAACTATTGGTTACCGGCCCAATGGCAAAGAAGAAAAACTGTTTCTTAGGGTCAAGAAACGGGTTGTTGATGAAGTCTTTAACTACCCCCACTACACGCCCGCGATTGGTGATTCGCCCTACAGCTCCGTCAGGGTACAAAGTATTTGCTAAAGACTCACTAATCACAATGTTTCGCTCACTACCTGTTTGATCGGTAATTTCGTCATCCCACGTCAACTTTCTACCATCAACAAGCTCAAGTTCAAAAGTGTTGAATATATCAGGGGTGGAGTAATAAACGGCGACATAGTTCAACAAGCGTTCTAGCTCTGCATCTGGTGGGGTATCTATATCTTCCATATTCATATTCCAGCCGCCATTTTGAATGGGTACCTGAATTTGTGGCGATACAGCGTTTACTCCATCAAGCTGCGACAGCTTAAGCAAGTCTTCATCTAAGATAGAGCGATAGTAGTCGCTGTCTTTATAGGCACCAGAGGTAGGCCATGATTCCAGCACAAGCAGTTTTTCCAGTGGTAAACCCGTGGGTTGAAGCAGCTTCTCCCGTGCATCTAACGCCAACACTACACTGTTGACGATGAGCCCAAGAGTGAGTGCGAGCTGAAGCACAAGTAGGCTAGAGGTGAAACGACGTAAAAGGAGTGACTTCAATAAAGCTTTAATATTCACGATTCTATCCTTTTAATTCTGTTGAAATGGCAACGGTACGAGAGCGTACAACGGGGTACAGCGAGCTGAGCAGAGTAGTAATAAGCGCTAAGAGAAAGCCCAATATGAGCATGTCCATTCCCATCACCGCTACGTATTCTAGATTGGGCAGAAGCATTACCGATATGTGCAAGAATACGTAAGCAAGCAGCAAAGAAATTAAGCCAGAGATAACCCCAGTAAACGCACCTTCTACTATGCCTTGCATGAGCAACTGTTGTTTACTTACTCCTAAGGCACGCTTT
Source organism: Alteromonadaceae bacterium (assembly GCA_027013165.1). GTDB lineage: Bacteria > Pseudomonadota > Gammaproteobacteria > Enterobacterales > Alteromonadaceae > Alteromonas. Next base: position 98,132 of record JALUXV010000530.1, on the reverse strand, counting down.
AGCGCCGTATCAAAGTTAGTGGCACTGTAGCGAGCAAGCAGCAAACTACTGGCGTTAAAAATACACACCACCAAGAACAAACTCGTTGCGATGGCAAAGGCTGCCACACGGTTATCAACCACTTCGTTGTGTGCTAACCATTCGTTCACGTCATGCAGTTGGGTAATGATTTCATTGGGAAACTGACCGGCTTCTTTCAGCGAATGAGAGTGACCCTGCATAGCGGATATAAAGCGTTGTTTTTGTGCCTCGTTGGTAAGTTCTACCCAACCTTGCAAGTAATAAACACCTCTATCTCTGGTTTCAGCCATAGTGTCAAAATTATCGGTAGACACGGTTCTGACTGATGCTGCTAAGTCACTGTCTAATGCGGTTTCAATGGGAATGAATAAGTCTTCTGTGCCGCGAAATTCTAGCCCTTCGTGTACGTGATAAAACATAGGGCGAAGGGGCCATTCGTCTAGTACACCAACAATTGTGAACAGTTCGCCGTTGACCTCTAAAGTTTTACCTACACTGTTTTCGCCAGCAAATAAGGTTTGGTTCATTTGTGCACCCAGCACCACGTTGCGACTGTGATCATCGGTGTAGCTACTACCGTATTTGAATGGTGCGTTAACCATGGTTAGAAATTGATGTGATGATGCGCGAACAGCGCTGGAAAAGCGGGTTAGACTATTTGATTCGGCATCGCGAATATAGGCGTGGGAGCGGTAGTGAAGCACCATGCTATCAGCGAATTCTCCCTGCTTTAATGCCATACCGTCTGAATAGCGCATAATGTCCGTGATGGGGTCGCGGTTCGTTTCCACCGGCCAAGTATTTATGCTGATATGAAAAAGCTGCGCACTTTTTTCAGGAATAGGGTCGCTTGCCATCGTATTCAAAATGGCAAGGTTTGCAGTAAATACACCTACACCAATGGCGAGGGTTAATGTAACCAATCCATATAGGGTTGGAAATCGCTTGAGATTTTTAATACTGAGCTGAAGATAATATTGAAACATGACAATTCCTTATGCGCTTGCTTCAACAGGTGCAAGGTTTTGCGACGGCGCATAAATACTAAAATCAGACACCTCGCCATCAATAATTTGCACGTTGCGTTTTACCGCGCGAGCTTGATCAGGGTCGTGCGTTACCATGATGATTGTTGCACCTTCGCTGTTAAGTTCTTCCAGTAATGTCATTACCTGACTTGCCATCAATGAATCTAAGTTTCCGGTGGGTTCATCTGCTAAAAGAATTTTAGGTTCACCCGCCAACGCGCGAGCAATGGCTACCCGCTGTTGCTGGCCGCCTGATAACTGCTTTGGGTAATAGTCTTTTCGGGCAATAAGGCCAACGCGCTCTAGTGATTTTTCAATGCGGTATTTGCGGTCTTTGGCAGAAAAACCGCGATAGCGAAGTGGCATGTCAATGTTGTCATACAATGAAAAGTCGGGGATCAGATTGTAATTTTGGAAGATAAAACCAATTTTTTCGTTGCGTAGGCTAGAAAGCGCGTTGTCACCAAGCCCTTGAATATTGACGCCATCAAGGGTGTATTGCCCTTGTTGAAAACTGTCGAGTAGCCCCGCTATATTCAAAAAGGTCGATTTTCCTGACCCAGAAGGCCCGGTTACCGCGACAAATTCACCTTCTTGCACGTCTAAACTGAAGTTGCGCAGCGCATGTGTTCTTACCGTACCTGTTTCGTATATTCGACTAACGTTGTTCATGTTAAGCATGATCTTTTCCTTGTAGATTCTCAGACGCGATAAATTATTGAGTAAGCTGCAAAACGTCTGCTTGATTAAATTCGTCGTAGGCAGACACTATGATGTGGTCGCCTGCTGCTAAACCTTGCGTAATTTCAACGTATTCAACGCTGCTTACACCGGTAGTAATTGGGTGTTTGTACACACGGCCATCGTCGTTCAACCGATAAGCCTGTGTACCGTTTTCAAACTGTAAGAAGGCACCTCGCTTTACCATCAAAACATCTTCTTTGCTTTCAAACGCAATGCGAGCGTTAAGGCGCTGATTTTGGCGCAGTCGTAAATTAGCGGGGGTGTCGATTAGGTGAGCACGCACAACCACCTGGTTGTTTTCAATTTCTGGAGACACTGATGCTATTTGCGCGTTGATCGTTTGACCCGACAAGGTAATGCTTACCGGTAAGCTCACTTGCAATTCGTCGGCATAAAATTCTGGAACCGTGAGCTCAGCTTCGTATTGTGAAAGGTCGACCACAGTCATCAATGCCTTTGATGAAGCAACATTTTCTTTTTGCGCAACCAGCCAATTACCCACTACGCCATCAACTGGAGAGCGAATGATAAGTGAGTGTTGGCGGCGCTCAAGTTCGGCAAGCACAAGCTTTTCAGCGTTAACGGCATTGGCGCGTATTTGTTGCTCAAAAAGAAGCCTTTCACGAGTAAGGTCAACGTTATCTTTGGCGTGAGAGTAAAGCAGTTGTGCTTCTTGTAGTGAGTCTTGCGCTTCGGCCCATTCTACTTGGCTAATAACCTGTTTCTCAAAACTTAGATCTGCTCGTTGTTTCTCACGCTTTGCTGCATTTAACGCCACCAGCGCAGTACCTAAGGCTCCTTCAAGCGCGAGTTCGGTTTCTTTATCTGCCAACAAGCCGCGTTTAGCGTCGATTTCCATTTGCGTTATACGTGCGCGCTGTTGCTGAAGTAGTGCATTTAGCTCTGGGCTAGCAATACTAGCCACTGCGTCATTCAGCATGACTTGGTCGCCGGGCTTTACATGTAAGGTCACTATTCCGCTTTCTGTGCTGTAGAGTTGTGGTGCATTTGCTGCCACTAATTTACCCGACACCGCAATATCGCGAATAAGGTCGCCACGAACAACTTCAGCAGTAACCACTTTACTCATATCTACTCGTTTAACGCCGTCTCTCCACGATGTAAACGAAGGCCACAAGAACACAATGCAAATAGTAACTATGATGAGTACGATAATGCCATTCTTCACCCAAGGTGAGCGCTTCGCGACTATTTGTTCGTCTTGTCCAGAAGTGTTGGCTATCATCTCAATGTCCTTAATATTCTTTCTAAACTAGTTGGCTTGCTGTAATGAACATAAGTGTTCGTAATGGCTCAATGCTTCGTATGAGCGTACACTTGCTTAAATCGCAGAGAGCGCTTTTATCAATTTGCAGGCTGTGTGCCAGCTTTTTATTTTATTTAAATTATTGATTTTCATTGTTTTATTTTTATTGTTGTTATTGTCGAGTGTCCGATCGGACACAGCCTTGTGTCCGGCACTGTCCGAAGTTTTGTGGGCGGACACCGCGTGATGAATGGTTAATTAAGGAACCTTGTGGAATTACTCTTTGATTGGATAACCGGGTCTGGTGCTATTGAGTCATCTACTGCGTTATTGTTGATAGGTATGTCGGCATTGACCTCTTTGATTACGGCAACGTTAGGCATTGGCGGTGGTGTGTTTTTGATTGCTGTCATGGCAAGCACCATGCCGGTTTCTGCGCTCATACCGGTACATGGTTTGGTGCAGCTCGGGTCAAATGGTAATCGCGCGCTTATGACCTACAAGTATTGTGATTGGAGTATGGTGAAGTTTTTTTGTATCGGCGCATTATTAGGGGCCGTGCTTGCTTCATTTATTGTTGTTCAATTGCCTTTGGTGGTTATTCAATATGCGGTAGCGGGATTTATTTTGTTTTTGGTATGGGGGCAAAAACCTAAAGCGACGGAAAGCAGTGCGCTAGGACGGAGTATTGCCGGCTTTTTCACAACGCTGGTGTCTATGTTTGTGGGTGCAACGGGTCCATTGGTGGCGGCATTTGTACACAGAAATAACAGCAGTAAAATGCAAATTACAGCAACCTTTGCTACCTGCATGACCTTTCAACACGGTCTAAAAGCATTTGTTTTTACCGCGGTAGGATTTTCATTTGTTCAGTGGGCTGGGCTTATCGTAGCAATGATTGCCAGTGGCGCTTTAGGCACTTATATTGGTTTAAAGGTACTCAAGAAAATATCATCCAATACCTTCTCAATACTGTTTAAATGGGTTGTCACCTTACTGGCGTTACGTCTTTTGTGGCAGGCTGTGAGCGCTTCGTTATAAATACTATCCGGCTTTCTCACAAAGAGAAGGTTGGTTGGCAATGCTTAACGCCGCTTTTAGTCGTCGGGTTCCGCGCATTATCTTAAAACCACCAAAGAGGAAAAGTACGACAGGAAAGGCCGTATACAAATAAGCATCTTGGTATACCGCGTAACTACCATAAAGTAACCCTATCAAGATAAGTAGTGCAGAAACTACCTTCCCTAATTTGATATTTCCACGAACAATTCTGACATCTCGGGTGCTATTTTGAAATATGATGGGAGTAATAACACCTTTGTTACTCTTGTTTCCCACCACTAAGACATCGTCGCCATTTTCTAACGGTATTTGTTCATTTTCTTCAATAGCGATAAGGGTGTTGTCTACATAGAAAGTGACACGGTCCAATCCGTTTTTAACGTAATGGCGTATTTTTTCAACGTTACCAGACGCTTTATACAGTTTAAATTGTAAAGGCCCAGAAATTTGCACGATTGGTTTCTCATTAATCTTGTAGGTTACCGTTTTATAACGCTTTTTAAGGTGAAAAAGCAACTGAAAACGGCGCAATTTTCACTGCGCCGCCTTAAATTGAACACAAATTCAAATCTTTATATGTATCAACGGTTTGGTTAAAACTGATAGCTGGCAGACAACTTCCATTCGGTACCTGCACCCGGTAGCTTTTCACCTACAGGTACTGATACCCCTGAGACACGATTTATGCCTGCTGTATGTGGCACATAGGTCTTGTCAAATAGATTGCGCACCTGCGCTGATATTGTCCAATGATGTCCTAGATCCCAGTCCGCACTTAAGTGAACCAAGCCGTATCCTGCACTTTTGCTCTCGTTTTGTAGAGACGAAACGCGGTTTTGACCCGCGACTAGCTCTGATGTCGCTTGAAGTGTGACAGGTACCGACCCCATATGGGTTTGCCAGTTAATATGGGAAACAAGGGTAAACGGGGTGATTCGAAACACGGCATCGTCAATGTCGTTTCGAGTACCATGCACATAACTTGCGACCGCACTAAGGTTCATATTCTCTGTGATAGCACCTGATAGTTGTGCATCAAATCCTTTTAACGTAGCGTCGGTGTTGGTCCATTGGAAAGGTGTTGATGCGCCCATCATTCCTGCCACCATGATAGCTGCGGTATTTGTGGTAGGAATACCCGCAATATAGTCGCTTACGTCCTGATAGAATAGGCGAGGTGAGAAAGCCCAATGCTCCGAAGTATAGGTAAACCCAAGTTCTACTTGATGAGCGGTTTCGTGAGTTAAGTTAACGTCTCCGATATAAGTGAACCCATCAGCCATACCACCAGAAATAGCCAAAGGTAACCAAGTGTAGCGCTCAAAGTAGTTAGGCGCGCGATTTTTCTGTGAAACACCGGCAAACACTGAGTTGTGCTCAGACAATTCAAATTGCGCAGTAATAGCAATATCTACCATGGTGTCGCTTTGATCTCTGTCTGCGCCATTGAACGCATTTACCAGCATGGACACGGCGTCACTCATCATCACCATACTTGAATTTACGTCATCCGCATTTGACGATACCTGGGTTAACCGCGACCCCATGGTCACCGATGCTTGGCCCAATGTGCCTTGCCATTCGACAAATCCGCTGTGGGTATCTTGTTCTACGTTCATAAAGTTATTGACGAAGAACATGGCATTATTGGGATTAGAAATAATGGAGTTATTGCCAAGGTGTTTGTGTGCCAATCCGGCAGTGAGTTCCCCGTCCATCAGCGGGGTTACATAGGTTATGTCACCGCCCTGCATGAGAGAATCCGTGTCATTTTGACGGGCCATCGGTGCCATCATCAGCATACGTTGACTGAAGTTGTCCATAGTGTGCTGATTGCTGTTACCGAACAAGTTCACAGTCAGGTATTTATTATCAGATTGCTGATAGCGATAACCCAATCTGTACCATGCCGCATCGATGAATTTTATGTCCATAGCAAGCGCCGCTGTTCCACTTTCATTGGTATTTAACTCTTGGTAGCGCACTTCAAAGCTGTGTTTACCCGTGGTAATTCCGCCTCCCAACTTCACACCATTTCGTTGATAATTGGTATTTGGGATGAGGGTTCCGTCAGCGGCTTCTCTTTCGTCTCTTTGTTGGTGGGTAAATGCTCCAGTGACAAAACCCTCATCAAAGCCATAAAAAGCATTGACCTGATACTGTGCCCCCCCGCCAGGCGATATTAACGCCGCGTTTCCTGACAATTGCAGTCCGTTTGGCTGTGAGAACAGTATGGTCATGTCTGATTGCAAAACAAGCTGCCCACCTAGCGATTGAAGACTCGCGCTAACTGGCGCGATACCTCGATAAAGCGTGGCTTGCATACCAAGTTCTGGAAGTACATGGGATAGTGGTGAGTCCATGGCATTGGGCCCGGCGCCTTGGATATCCACACCGTCGATACTTACGCCAACGCGGTCTCCATACAGCCCCCGGTACTGAATAAGCCCTGTTACTGGGCCATTTCTTGATACAGAAATGCCCGCGATATTAGAGAGTTGGTCGCCAAAATCTGCTTCGGTGTTACTGCTTGAGGAAACGCGAGCGTTGCTGATGTGTTGGAGTGGGCTACCAATAACTGTAATTATTTCATTTTCATTGTGGTCGGCATGCGCTACTTGCGCAGCAATAGAGTGCGCCGCAAGCACAGCAACGGCTATTGATGTTTTGTTCATAACTGATCCAAAAAAATTGTAGAACCTTGGCGCTTCATGCGCCCATTATGGTGAGTTTTGAGCAGTTATATTGTTGGTGGCGCGCGAGAAAGTGGCGCTGCGTAGGCAAATGATGTGTAGGGGCGTTGCGCAATTCGTACGCTATATGACGCGTATTCTACAAAGTGGGTGGAAACTGAAATATCACTGGGTAGTGGTGTTGATTGTGGCGTATCGGCTAAAACACTGTTAGTACAGTCGACGTGTGTTGTTTGTTCGTCTTCAAGGTCTGGAGTGACAAAGACAAACTTACCTTGCAATTGGGTAGCACTGACAGAAATCCAGCGCATGTCTTTACCCGTACAAATAAGCTCAATATCATCACTTGCCAAGGCCGAAACAGACTCCATCGAATACGCGGCCAAGCCCATCGCCAATGCATTTTGCATTAGCAAACACAGGCAAAGTAACCAAGTAACGAGGTGGCGTTGTTTCAAAGTATCAAGTTCTTGTTTGGTAGTATTACTATATTAAACACGACACTTACGCAAATGCCAGTTTTGTTGTAAAAATTTTGTGAAATTAAGTGCTTATGATTTTAATCCTTATACAAAAATCGCTCGTTGTTTTGATCTAGGTCATGTTTTCCTTGATTCGTCACTTCTCTATTTATTCACCATTTTGTTTTTTGCTATAGATCAAAATCTACCTCTCTGTAGCGTGAAAGAATATCAGTGTTTATTACACCGGCTGACCAAGTAGCAGCCACACACATTACACATAAAACACTGAACATATAGGGAGAGTTAACATGAGCGATACGTTAGTTGAACTGTCGCGATGGCAATTTGCGTTAACTGCCATGTTTCACTTTATTTTTGTCCCGTTAACCTTGGGATTGAGTTTTTTGCTAGCCATTATGGAATCGGTTTACGTGATGACAGGCAAAGAAATATACAAGCAGATGACTCAATTTTGGGGAAAGCTGTTTGGGATTAACTTTGCGATCGGCGTTGCCACGGGCCTCACTATGGAGTTCCAGTTCGGTATGAACTGGTCTTATTATTCGCATTATGTTGGCGACATTTTTGGTGCCCCCTTAGCCATTGAAGGGCTAATGGCCTTTTTCTTGGAGTCTACGTTTGTGGGGCTGTTCTTTTTTGGCTGGGACAAAATGTCTAAGGTCAAACACCTTATGACTACCTGGTTAGTTGCCCTTGGGTCAAACTTTTCTGCGTTGTGGATCCTTATCGCCAATGGCTGGATGCAATACCCCGTGGGTGCGGAGTTTAACTTTGAAGCCATGCGAATGGAGATGACAAGCTTTTCAGAGGTCATCTTTAACCCTGTGGCTCAAGTGAAGTTTGTTCATACTGTGTCTGCTGGTTACGTCACAGGTGCTTTGTTTATTCTGGCGATTTCCAGTTACTACCTTCTCAATCACAAGCATATAGCTTTTGCCCGCCGCTCTTTCGCCATTGCTGCAAGTTTTGGTTTAGCGGCAACTTTATCAGTGATTGTATTGGGGGATGAAAGTGGCTACGAGCTTGGTGACGTGCAAAAAGTCAAATTGGCTGCTGTAGAAGCAGAGTACGAGACTCACCCAGCACCAGCACCTTTTACCGTGATAGGTTTTCCCAACGACGAGACGCAAGAAACAGAGTATGCATTACAGATCCCTTGGGCCATGGGGATCATTGCTACCCGTTCACTCTCTGAGGAAGTGGCGGGCATCAAAGACTTAAAAGAAATTAACCGTGGTCGTATTCTGGAAGGTGTTCAAGCCTACGCAGTGCTTGATGAAGTGCGGGCAGGTACTGCCACACCGGAGCAGCGGGCAACCTTTGAAGCATACAAAGACAGTTTAGGTTACGCCATGCTACTAGAGCCTTTTACCACGGATATTACTAGTCCCACTGATACTGCCATTCAAAAAGCGGTGGATTACAGTATTCCGCCTGTAGCGCCATTGTTTTGGAGTTTCCGAATTATGGTGGCCGCAGGGTTTGCCATGTTGGTGCTATTCGCTTGTGCTTTTTACTACAGCACCAAGCATCGCATTACTAAACCCCGTTGGTTGTTAAAAGCGAGTTTATATTCCCTGCCATTACCTTGGATTGCTTCGGAAGCTGGGTGGTTTGTTGCCGAGTATGGCCGCCAGCCGTGGTCTATCGCTGAAGTGCTTCCCGTGCATGCCTCTGTGTCTAATCTGTCGGTTGGTGAAGTAGTGACTACCTTGGTTGCGTACTCAGCCTTCTACACTGTGATGTTTATTGCTGCTTTCTACTTAATGAAAAAGTTCGCCAAGAAGGGGCCAGTTCCACCGAGCGATTCTAGTTTGGAGAGTGATGACCTCGTCGATGTTAACGTAAAAGGAGCAAGCGCATGATTGATTACGAAATCCTCCGCGTCATTTGGTGGTGCCTTGTAGGTGTACTACTGATTGGATTTGCGGTTACCGACGGTTTTGATTTAGGTGTAGGTGCATTGCTGACGCTTATCGGAAAAACCGACAAAGAACGCCGTGTGATGATAAATACCGTAGGCCCTCATTGGGATGGCAATCAGGTATGGTTTATTACGGCGGGTGGTGCAATTTTTGCGGCGTGGCCTTTGATTTATGCCACCGCATTCTCGGGTTTTTACTTGGCCTTAGCACTTACGCTAATTGCATTGTGGATGCGCCCTATTGGGTTTGATTACCGCAGTAAGCTGCCCAGCCAAAAATGGCGTAATGCGTGGGACTGGGCCTTGTTTGCGGGCGGAATTGTACCATCGCTTATTTTTGGTGTGGCCTTTGGCAATCTGTTATTGGGTGTTCCTTTCGAGATGGACAACACCCTCAAATCCACCTATTCAGGTAACTTCTTTGGTTTGCTCACCCCATTTGCCTTGTTGGCTGGGTTATTGTCGGTAGCCATGCTGTTGAATCACGGCGCGACCTGGTTGCAGATGAAAACCGACGGCTTTATTGCTACTCGAGCTCGTGTGGTGTCTGTGGTATTGAGCCTTGCAGGTGTGGTGTTTTTTGCACTGGCGGGAGTTTGGATTGCGTTTGGTATTGACGGATATGTTTTAACGTCGGCTATTGATACTTCAGCAACCTCAAACCCGCTCAATAAAACCGTAGCCCTAGCCGCAGGTGGTTGGTTAAACAACTACAGCGAATTCCCTTGGATGATAGTGGCTCCTGTACTCGGTATTTTTGCAGGATTAGCCTGTGCGTACTTCTCAAAAGTGGGTAATGCCGGACTCGCGTTTGTTTCTAGCGCCTTGTTTATCACAGGGGTAATTCTCACTGCTGGCTTTTCTATGTTTCCATTCTTGATGCCCAGCAGCACCATGCCGGAGGTAAGCCTGACGGTATGGGATGCAACGTCTAGCCAAATGACACTGAACATCATGTTTATTGTGGCATGTGTGTTTGTACCAATTGTACTGAGCTATACAGCCTATGGTTTTTACGTTATGCGTGGTCGTATTAAAACCACTGACCTAGACCAATCTCACACAATTTATTAAGGAGAGTACTATGTGGTATTTCACTTGGATTCTGGGCGTTTTACTGGCTTGTGCTTTCGGCATTATCAACGTGATGTGGTTAGAGTCTACCGAAGATATGGATAGATCAGACAGCGTAGATTAAGCGTCAGTAGGACTAACATCGATGACAACAAAACAAGAGCAGACATTGAACCTATGGTTTAGGCAACTCGATAAGACCCATCGCTTGAGAGTGACTAGGCAGTTAGCTGCTTTGGGGCTAGTGCGCTGTCTGTCTCTTATTTTTTTGATCGGAGGTTTTTATTTCTTTGCGCTGGGAGTACACACTTGGATAGTCTTCCAACTGCCGTTTTCCAGCGATACCATTTTAAATATGGCACTGTGCTTGTTGGCGAGCTGGATCATTCAAGGTGTATCGCACCTATTGGTGCAAAGGTACAAGCAAGGCCTACTTAATCGTTTAGAGCATCAGCTAGCCCGATCGTTGGCATGGCAACAGCATGCGCTCATACGACAACAAAGTACCTTCTATTGGCAATCGCTTTGGTTAAAGCACATACCTTCATTGGTAAACTGGTGCTTTGAATATCGGGTACAGCAGTTGGTGGCAACTGTGATGCCCCTGTTAGTACTTGCTGTGATTTTTTCTGTAAATTACGTCATTGGGGTTGGCTTGATATTAGCGCTACCTGTAGTGCCGTTGTTTATGATCATTGTGGGCAAAGGGGCAGCCAGCCAACAGAAGAAACATTTTACTGCACTTAACCGCTTGGGTAGTTTGTTTGCTGACAGGCTTAACGCTCTGCCGTTACTGGCGAGTTACAATGCTCATAACAAACAGTCTCAACTACTCACCAACGCCAGTACCCAGTTAAATGAACGCACTATGAAAGTGGTGAGCGTTGCTTTCTTATCGAATACCGTTCTCGACTTTTTTGCCACCCTTTCCGTAGCTCTTGTTGCCGTGTTTATTGGTTTTACCTTATTAGGTGAGCTTAATATTGGGCCTGAGATCTCGCTACACCACGGGCTTTGGATCTTGCTCACTGTGCCATTGTTACTCAGCGAAATGAAAAGGCTGGGACAGGTATATCATCAAAAAGCGGAAGTAGAAGCGGCGAGGGAGCCGTTAAACAAGGTGTTTGGAGAGCTTCCTCCTTCAGAACTTGGTGAGCAGAAACGATTTACATACTTTTTCACCAACAAGTTTTCAGTTGAAGGGTTGCTAACGGGAACTAACGTTAGTGTAAAGCAAGGGGACAAAATTAGGGTTTGCGGAAAATCAGGCGCAGGCAAAACGGTTTTGTTAGAAGCCCTAGCCGGGCAGCGTATAGCGTCAGCACAGCTATCAGGCACTTTCGTGTGGCTTCACCAGTCACCTTTAATAATGCCGGGAAGCTTACGAAGTAACCTAACGGTAGGAAGAGACCTTGACGATAATGCCTTGCTTAATGCTTTGCATAGGGTAGAGCTGACAGGGTGGTTTGAAGCACTTCCAGAGGGGCTGGATACTAAAATGTCGGATTATCCCGCGTTGTCGGGTGGCGAATCCCAGCGCTTGTCATTAGCTAGAGCTTTGCTGAGTAATGCCGATATTTGGTTTTTAGACGAGCCAACTGCCCATTTGCCGGAAAATCAGCATCACAGATTGTCTGCGCTAATAGTGAGTCTTACTCGCGATAAAACCGTATTTTGGGCCTCTCATAAGCACTTACCAGCAAGCTATTTTTCTCAGCATTGGATCATCAGTAACAAACATATTATTTGTTGCCCTAGTGAGGGAAATTACAATGAATAAACACGCGTTTGTTACCGCTTTACTTGCGCTGATACACGGTGCGGCAGGGCTTGTTATTCTTATTGTGTCATCTTGGTTTATCGCTATTAGCGCCATAGCGCCGGTGGGCTTTAACTATGTTATCCCAGCTGTTGTAATACGAGGGCTTGCCCTACTCAGGATAGCGTCTGGTTATGGATACATGTGGTTGGGACATAGTGATTTACTTCGCCGTGTTGCTGAGCAACGAATGTCGGTTTTTGCCGCATTGAAACAGCAAAAACTCAACAACAAAGCATGGACTATCGAGGCATTAGCTAACCACACCGAGCGACTGGCATCGGCTTGGATAGCTTGGGTGTCTCCTTTGGGCTCTGCCTCTCTGATTATGTTGGGATTGGTTGCGACAGCCACATTGTTTGCATTGCCGGGTGTGGCGTTTTTATGGGTGTTGTTGTTCGCGTGGACCGTTTGTTTGTGTGGGTTAGGGCTATTTGCAATGAATAAAGCTGATTGCTTTTCCCATGATGAGACTGAGTTTCGCCGGCAGACAGAGGACTTTTTTAGCAACAGCGCTCTCTGGCATTTCGTGTGCCAACAGCACGATAGCTACCTGGATGACATACCCCAAACACCTAGCGCTGACAAAGTTTGGGGCAATAATAACCGACAGCTAGTAGGGCTACTCATAACCACATGGCTGTTCCAAGGCATAGCGCTTGCACTAGCTGTTGGCGCTGTCGTCTCAGGTAATCGATATGGCGTTTATACACCCATAATGCTTGTTGTACCTATGGTGTTGTTGGCTGCGCCCGACTGGATAGGGAGTAGCTTTGGCGCTTTGCTCAAGTGGGCAGAATGGGGTCAGAGTAAAAAAGAACTCCAAAGTATAGATGCTGTCCCCCTGCTGATGTTGTCCGCTCAGCCTATTAAACAAAGCCTTGAGATTGACGAGTTTTCTATTCACGGGCGTAAGCACATTCCTATCAATGCTGAGTTTCCAGTCAAGGGCGTTGTAGTACTTACCGGCGAATCCGGTTGCGGTAAGTCCAGTGTATTACAGGGAATGGCAGGGCTGTTACCTTACTCGGGTACTAGATCGGTTGACGGGCAAGCTTTACCAGACGGTATGGTAAATGGTTGGCTATACGTTGAACAGCAACCCATCATTTTATCTGGCACCATTAAACTCAACTTAGATCCCTCAGGTGCTGGAATCACAGAAAGTGCAATGGGCAATGTGCTAGCCGCGCTTAGCCTGAATACCCTCAGCGATTTATCAGAATGGGTAGGTAATGAGGCACGACTGCTCTCTGGGGGGGAGTCAAAGCGCCTTACGCTAGCTAGAGCATTGCTCGCCAATCCAGATGTATTATTGGTAGACGAGCCTTTTGAAGGGTTAGATGAGACAACGCAAAATACAGTTGCACATGTACTTAATCGTTTTGCCAATGAAAAACTCGTGGTTGTGGCTAGCCACGTTATTCCTGACAGTTTGGAATCGGTAAAGACTATCAATATGATGGAGCCAAAGACTGTATCGGCCTCTTGTATTAGTAGCAGCTAGCCTGCGGTGGCGACAAGCGAAACTCCACTTAACATAAGTAGCAAAATTGCACTTTTTCTTACCCACATTACATTAACCATCGGCGCCAGCTTTCGCGCGAGTCTGGTTGAAATGATCACAATGGGTATGCCCAACGCAGTGGTATAAAGCGTGGTGAGTTCAGGCCAGGTACCGAAGGGAACCAAGAGTATTCGTGTTGTGGCGCTAATACTAAACACCATTAATAGTGTGCATTTGATTTGTTCTAATTCCCACGGCTGACGATATAGGTGGTAAACCACCGGTGGTCCTGAAGTTGCAAAAAGTCCACCGAGTAACCCACCTAAACTTCCCGCAAAGTAAAAGGAGAAGGGGTTACTTTGCTGTGTTTTAACCGACTTTTTGATCAAAAGCAGGCTAGTTGCAACTAATATGCAAATACCTAAAGTGAGCTTTAGCGCACTGACATGCGCGCTTGATAACCATTCAAGCAGCCAAAACCCCAGTAAAATGGATGGAAATGCTGCGATTAATATACGCTTTACTGCTACTCCATCTACATGATGTCGTCCGCGATAAGCCAGCTCAATCGAATTGAAAACACTCAGCACACAAACCAGCAATGCTGTCGATGTTATCGGCAGTAGATTGAATGCGGTAAAGGTAGACATGATGAGTAAGCCAAAACCGAACCCGGTTAATGACTGAATGAGCGTGGCAACGGACACTAGGCTGAGCAGCAGTATAAGATTGGTGTCTAGCATGCGAATAATCAAAAGTTTTTTGTCATGATACAGCGAATGAGACAAATCGCTTCAGAATTAAGCGCTCCATCACTTAGTTTAGTCCGCGCTTAGTCTGAAGATAAGTGGCGAAGCTACCCAACCAGTGACTGCCCATGTAGTGCATGTCGCCCAATACGGCATTAAGCCCCGCTTGTCTGTGAGATTCAATGACCATTTGAAGCGGTTTTATGCGAGGATCGTCATGGGGTAAGCCACTGACGATTCCCTCTAACATCCACGCGCGACTGGTGTTTAGTCCATCTAGATGGGCTAGTTTGCCATCACTTTTGTCCGTAACTACTGCGGGGAGCAACCAATCGGTAGTGCTGTTTACCGTCAGATTTGGGAAGAATGTGGAAAGCCATTGAGCATAGTCTGATGGATTCATCACTCGTCGCATAAGGTCTGCTTCTGCAATGCAGGGAGATAAGAAGTCTTGTCCCGAAGGCTCGTAAGACAGCGGGCAATTGATATCGCTTTTGTACAGGGCATTGATTCGTTCAACGAGCAAGTTTTCAAAAGCTGTATTTCCAGAAACACGGCTCCAATCGAGCATCAAGCCAAAAGCAAATGCAGTTTGACTGTGCTCTCCCGTTCTAATGGGAAAAGATAGTTTGGGTAGCCACTCAGAAATATTTTTTACTGCTTGAGTTTCCAGAGGTATCAGATTTTCAAGCCACTGTTTGGCTTCTGGTCTATGTGATTGACGAAGTTCTGCGGTGAGTTGAAACAACCAAGCAATACCATAAGGTCGTTCGAAAGATTTCATTCCATCACGCTGATAGTTTGCCAGTTCACCGGCGATATTTTCGGCGCTTAAGCTCTGAGTGAGTTTGGTGACAATAGTTTTGACATCAACCTTATCACTGCTTGTATTCAGTAATCTCACCAGAAGCCAGTGACCGTGCACCGATGAGTGCCAGTCAAAACAGCCATAAAACGCGGGATAAAGCTCTCGTGGTGGCTTTATATCAGCATCGCTATTAATAAAGTGAGCGATTTTATTGGTGTACTCTTTGTGAATGCAATCCAATGCCAAGTTAGAAAATACCACTTCATAACTGCTAGTAGTGTGTTCGCTTGTAGGTGTTTGTTCAGATGCGTGTGCATTAAGAGTTGCAAAGCATAGCAGTATGGCTTGTAGCAGAAAGTTGGAAGGCTTCTTCATTTGACTTTATCAGTAGATAATGGCGATTTATGGGTAAAAGCATCCCCTTTTTTAACGATTTAATCAATTTTTACTGCTTGAAAACCCTTGTCACCCTTGGTTCTCGCCTATTGCAGAAGTTATCGGTAGATAACAAGAGAAAGTCAGATGTAGGTGGGAAAGGCCTACACTTTTTACAGCCGGCATATTAAAGAGGGAGCGATGAACGTTTTATAGCCATCTGAGGCATGGATGCCGAAGCTGAGCCCCATCATTTCTGGAGTTTGAACCAAAAAAAGCCCGGCAGGTGCCGGGACTTTAACCAAAGGAACTAGGTTCTATTGCTTCCAAACAATGTTGTCGATACGGATAACAGTACCTTGTTCTGTACCCCAGTCTGGTGCAATAACAAAGGCTGCGTCAACGCCATTGATGTTGGCTGGTTGTTCCCAACTTGGTGTTGGGTTTGCCAGTAAATCGGCCACTGAAATAACATAGCGTTTCCAAACACCTAACTCTGGTGGCTCGATAGGGAAGGCACTACTTGTACTTGGGTACACGCTGTCAAATTTCACGTAGAAGTTAGTGTTTGCAAGACCGACGTCTGGTTCGGCTATTAGCTTCACATCAAACTCAATGGTTCCTGTGCTATACGCCGACAAGTCGATAGTAGAACCAGCGGGTTGAACAAAATAAGCCAAATTGGTTTGATTAATGTTGAACGCATATTCAGCAACTGTACCGTAGCTTGTATCTTCGTCTTCCAACAATGTTTCTGTGACACCGTTTAAGGTTGGTGTAAACATTGGGTCTGGCGTGTCGGTACCATTGAATATGAGTAGGTCACCGCTAGGCGTTGGTGCAGGGTCTACGGGATCTTCAGGCTCAACAGGCTCGCCCGCTGTCCAAACAATGTTGTCTAGCTGGAAGGTAACCCCACCTTGGTCGTCAGGGGCGGGGAATATCACAATACCCGTATTCACCTTAGTAACATCTAAGCCGCCATCAATAAGCTGCTGTACAGGAACGTTAACCGTTTCCCAGTTGCCGTCGCCCACTACACCGAGGGACTGATCGCCACTGGTACAGGGGAAGAAGCAGTCAATCTTCATTGCCATACCTGTGGTGTTTGTACCATAGTCGGTAACGCGAATATCAAAGCTCACATAACCATTGGTATAAGCAGAAAGGTCTATTGTTGCCAGTGATTGAATGTAGAACACACCATTGACGCTAGCATCGGCATCAAAGCTCACTTCAAGGACAGTATTGCCATCAAGGTCAACGGTTTGCCAGTTTACTTTATTGCCATCAACCGTACCGTCAAAATAGTCAAACCCTGCGCGAGAATCCCACGCACCAATACCTCGTGTCCACGCCTCGTCAACAGAATCGACAAACACGTTTAACTCTTCTTGGCTGACTAGTGGAGCTGGTGGACGAATACCACAGCTGTTGTTACCCGGAGCGCCACACTTAAATTTGATATTGTCGAGCATAATGTGTGCAGAAGACGTAGGCTCTACGACGAATAGACTAACTACGCTGTTAACGTCGAGTGGATTACCACCACCATTATTGGGGTTGGCGAGTAAGTCGCTTAGCTTAAGGTGAATGGGCTGCCATGCATCCATGGTTAGCTCACTTACTGGAAGGTTAATGTAACCAAGGTTGGGGAAACCACTATCCATTTTGATAGCAATCATGCCTTCAGGATCGGTGGATGCACTGTCCACATAAAGGTCAAATGACAGCTCACCATTGTGTGGTGCCCATGGCTCGGCAGACGTGCCCACACCGTAAAGTTCAAATGTCTCTGCATCATCGGCGTAAATAGACACGTTACCGCTGTTGGTCGTAATAATTTCAAGCACTGTACCTTGGTCGCCACCAATATCAGGTGTGTCAAAGGTTAATGCGCCATCATTGTTCCACCATGAGTTCATACCCAATGCTCGTGTCTGGGTTTCGGTGCCTTGCCACGTTAATGCGCCAATACCGTCAGCAAAGAGAGTATGTTCCTCTTCTGAATACACTGTAGATGCGGGGACATCGGCAGCATCGGAAAGATTTGATGCACAACCTCTACCCGTTTCACTGTCAGCAGGGCATTGGTAAACACGTACATAGTCGACTTCCATTTGCAGTGGAAGGGCTAAATCGTTTGAAGGTGCACCAGGTAAGTTTCCGCCTATGGCGACGTTCAGAATGATATGGAAAGGCGTATTGAACGGTGCATTTTCATTAGTGGTGAAGCCGGTATCTTGTCCACCCCAATAGTAGCTAAACCAATTGTCATTGGTCATAGTGGCATAGTGAGTATCGTCAATATACCAGCGTATTTCACCCGCTTCCCATTCGATAGCGTAGCGGTGGAAATCGTCAGAAACAATCTCACTTGGCGTATAAGTATCGGAACTGTATCTGTTTAACGGCCAAAGAGAGCCATAATGAATAGTACCTAAAATTTCATTTTTACCATCAACACCAAGGTTAGTGGCTTCAAGAATATCGATCTCGCCACCAGCAGCCCAAGCACCATAGGGTGAGTTGGTGGGAAGCAGCCAAAACGCAGGCCATGTACCCTGACCGGCAGGAAGCTTAATACTTGCTTCGATTCGACCAAAAGTTACATCGACTTTCCCTTCCGTTGTTAAGCGTGCGGAAGTGTAGTTGTACCCACCCACTGAGTCAGACTCGGCTTGAATAATGAGCTTACCGTCTTGTAAAAACGCATTGTCTGCTTCGTAGTACTGGAGTTCGTTGTTACCCCAACCAGGAATTCCGTATTCAGTACCATCACCAACCAATGCATTCCAACTGGCGTCATCGAGAGTATCTGCGTCGAATTCGTCAGCCCATACCAATTCCCAACCCGCTTCTTCAGGTGTTTGGGGAGCCGCAGGCTCGGGAGCTGGGGTTGGTGCTGGCTCTTCGACAGCGGTACCCGAGCTTTCGATAACATCATTACACCCATAGAGTGTTGTTGTCAGCGCAGCAATTAAGGCAACTGCGCAGGGATGCTTTTTCAAGTTCATTATTGTGCCCTCAGTGAGTTTTATTGGCGTGGTGTGAGCATATACAAGCACGCCAGTGTTAAATCATGTTTGCGCTTACATTTCTGAGTGCTAGTCGAATAACTCAACGACTAGCGCGCTAACAAAAACAGACTAGTTACACGCCATGTCTCCCGAAGTTGAAGGTTCAAGGCGAATATTTGAAATGGTTAATTCATTTGCGCTGGTCGCTGACAGTGCAAAAGGTGAGTAAACCTCAGACAAAGACATGCCTTGACCGACAAAACATGACGTAGGAATGGTCACTGTCTGCCAATCAGTAGAGGTAATCACAAAGTTTGATAGTGGAAGCGAGGTTACGCAATCACCACCACAACTCATGGCAATAGACAGATTGTCAGCAGCGGTGCCTAGCTTGACGTCAAATACCAATGCGGCTGATTCACCAGCGAAGTCGCGAAGATCTTCAGGAAATGGAGAATAGAATCCAACGGTACCTTGTCCGCTAAAGGTTGCTTGTAAGCTGTCTTCTTGCACATTACGATCTGTGGTTCTAACCCTAACCTGTTCGCCAGATACGGTATTACTTAGCATTGGCGTATCGCCACCAGCATCTCTCACCATAAGTTGCCATGGTTTTTGTGATGTAAGCACGTATATATCGTGGGGTTCAGATTGATTTTGCTGATCGTTGCCGTGGGATTCTGAAAGTGGTGTATTCAGTGGATCAACATCGCCAAACCCAAGGCCGTATCCATAGGCGAATAGCGGTGTTTGACCATCGCCCTTGTTAACGATTTGCGTAGGGGAGGCGGGCCAAGAAAAAGATAACTTTCCTTGCATGGGGTACTGTACTTCACCTTGCTGATTGGTAAAGATAACGTCAGCAATTCCTTGCCCTTCTGACCCGGGTAACCAAGCGACAACAAAGGCGTCGCTTGCATTCAGTTCTGGGTTTACCCACAGCGGGCGACCGGTGATAAATACGGAAACCACTGGAATCCCTTGTGCTTTAAAACTGTTGAGAAGCGCAAGGTCTGATTTGTCGCCACGCTGATATTCAACGTTAGAAATGTCGCCATTGCCTTCAGCGTAAGGGGTTTCACCGAATACAACGATAGCCACATCGGGCTTTTCGTTATCGGTGTAACTTGTTGGTGCTGACTCCAATAATGTGGCATTTCCCCCCGCAGCAGTTACGGCGCTTTCAATACCTTGAAAAATAGAGGTTGCGCCTGGGAAATCACTGTTTTCATTACCCGTACCTTGCCAAGTAATTGTCCAGCCACCAGACTGCTTGCCGATGTTGTGAGCGCCATCACCTGCAACTACAACATTCATAGTGGGCGATAATGGCAAAAGGCCGTTTTGGTTCTTAAGCATTACCAGTGATTTACGTACCGCTGCTCGTGCTATATCTCTATGGGCTTGTGCACCTATGATGCTTTGATCGCCAGATAACGCGCGATTTGCCGGTGACGGTTGCTCAAATAAGCCAACACGCATTTTTACACGTAACACCCTGCGTACTGCGTCATCCAAACGCGACAACGGAATAACACCAGATTTCACCTGAGCTACAGTATTCTCGTAAAGCGGCTTCCATGCACCTGTAGGCACCATGTAAACATCTAAACCAGCATTAATAGCTTGAGGGCAGCTTTCGTTTGAGCAGCCTTCGATCTGACCGTGGCCGTTCCAGTCGCCGACGACGAACCCATCAAAGCCCATTTTCTCTTTCAAAACATTAGTTAGCAGGTACTTACTTCCGTGGATCTTTTTACCATGCCAGCTGTTAAATGATGCCATTACTGATTGAGAACCAGCATTCAAACCGTGAACATAACCTTGTGCATGAATGTTGAAGAGCTCTTCTTCGCTAGCAATATTATTGCCTTGGTCATCGCCATCTTGTGTGCCGCCGTCGCCGATAAAATGCTTTACAGTAGAAATCACATGGCTGTCATCTATGTAGCCACTGCTGATGTCACCTTGCATGCCAGTAACAATGGCATGGGCATACTCACCAACAACTTCTGGATCTTCCGAATAGCTTTCATATGTTCTACCCCAGCGGTCATCCCGTGCGGTGGCTACAGTTGGTGCGAAGATCCAGTCTATGCCTGTTGCTCTAACTTCTTTTGCGGTTGCGGCGGCAATTTCAGTGATGAGTGCCGGATCGCGCATAGCGCCTAAGCCAATATTATGCGGAAATAATGTGGCTCCAATGACATTGTTGTGACCGTGTACGGCGTCCGTGCCCCACATGGTTGGGATTGAAATACCGTCTATACTGTCGTCAACAGAAGCTTCGTGCATGGCCTCTGCAAGTGCAACCCAATCATCTGGGGTTGCATGTTTATCTAGATTTGGAAATGACCCACCACCATTTAAATATGATCCAAAGCCGTAAGTTCGCATGTCTTCAACGGTGACATCACGAATTTCAGGCTGCATGATTTGGGCAACTTTTTGCTCAATGGTCATAGTTGCCAGCAATGCGTCGACTCGGGATTCAACTTCATCACTGTTGTGCGCTTTAAAAGTAATTTGAGGCCAAAAGTCTGGGACTTGACTGTCAGTTACTGTTGGTGTTGTTGGCGTTGTTACCTCATTTTGAGTGGTTGTTTTTTGGCAGCCTACCGTAATTAGTGCGGCAACTGCGAGTGAAAGTGAGCGTTTTTTCATTGTTTGTGTCCTTTGTTTATTGCGCGGCACTGAATTGAGGTGTTGATCCACGTAGGCCGTAGTAACCGATAAACAAGTAGCAAAGTAGTGGGAGTAAAAATGACAACTGAACGCCAAAAATGTCTGCTAGCACGCCTTGAAGCAGGGGTATTATTGCTCCGCCAACGATAGCAAGGCATAAAAGGCCAGATGCTTGGGCTGTTTGGTTGTTGAGATCTTTAAGCGCTAGGCTGAAAATTGTTGGGAACATAATAGAGTTGCAAAAGCCCACCGCCAAGATAGACCACATCGCAAGCGAACCTGAACTCATCACCGATAGTAATATAAGCGAACAGCTCGCTACTGCGTTGAATGCTAATAATTTACCCGCTGCTACTTTTTGCATTACAGCGGCACCAATAAATCTTCCAACCATTGCTCCGCCCCAATAATAAGCAATGTAGGTTGATGCTTGCCCTTCACTCATCCCCATGATGCTTGTTAGACCAAAATAATTGACTAAAAAGCTACCTATCGCCACTTCGGCGCCTACGTAGAGGAAAATGCCTACCACGCCCAGCGTAAGGTGGCGATGTTTTAACGCACTAAGTGAGGAGTGAGAGGTGTGGTTAGCGCTACTACTAGTTCGATTTTCAGGTAAAGGAACTTTTGCCATGACTACCGCTAACAAGACCAAAATAGCAGCGAGGGCTAGATAGGGAATTTTAACCGCGTTGGCATCGGCATCAGACGCCATATGTTCTCCGGCACCGAATAAAAGAATGCCCCCTATGATTGGCGCAATAGTCGTACCGAGTGAATTGAAGGCCTGTGTCATAGTTAAGCGGCTAGAGGCGGTTTTTGGATCACCCATTAAGGTAACCAATGGATTAGCAGCGACTTGCAGAAGCGTAATGCCAGAGGCAAGTACAAAGAGTGCACCCAAGAACATCCAATATTGAATAAAAATGGCCGATGGAATGAAAAGAATACATCCCACTGCCGCTGTACAAAGCCCTATGGATATTCCTTTCTGATAGCCAATAGTACTAACCAATTTACCTGCGGGTACAGATACAAGAAAGTAAGCACCAAAAAAACACGATTGAACTAGCATTGCTTGGGTGTAACTTAAGTCGAACAATGCTTTTAGGTGCGGGATAAGAATGTCGTTAAGTGCTGTGATAAACCCCCACATGAAAAACAAAGAGGTTAGCGCCCAAAGCGCCGTATGAGAACGAGAGGGAGCAGGTGTTGATGTTGCCTGCATTGTATTAGCCATGATCTAACCCTAATTTAGGTACTTGGTTTTAAAGAATTTTTTGAAAAACAACCAAGCCAATGTGTTAATAACTTGTTGGTCAGTATATATGCGACAGTCATAAATGCAAGCGCTTACATTTTGATTTACAGGCAAGGATACAAGCTTTATTGTAATACAAATGTGAATTTAAAGGCCTATTTGGTCGGTTTCTTTGTCCACATTAAAAATTTTTTAAAAACCTGAGTGAGTCGTGGTTGTTTTGTGTTTTTATTGCATTTAATCATGGGTTTGGTGGTTTGTTTGAGTATTCTAAGGTGATCTTTAAACCTACTTTTATTAGCTTTGGTTGTGGATTTTTGTACTATCATTAACATCTTCATAACAAATTATTTGTAATTAACATAAGGAAAACACTTGCATTACATTTCAATTATTCGTACATTTTTAGTGAAAGCGCTTACAAGTAGGTTTGTTTAAATTTGTAAGCGCTTTCATGGTGGCTTGCTTATTAGGGTACTCAAGCCAACACACAATAACGGACACAATGCACAGAACCAAAGTCACACAATAGGCTGCGAGTGCACACCACAAATGCACAGTAGGTATGCCTGTAAATAACACGGCTGGGGAAACAAATGAAATCTACTACATTTAAAAGAACACGGGTTGCTACGAGCCTGTCACTGATACTAGGGGCAATGTCATTGCCATTAGTTGCACAAGAAGCTGAAAGCGAAAGTGTGCAAGGTACTGACTTTGAGGTTATAGAAGTTAGTGGTATTCGCGAGAGCTTAACAAAAGCAATGCTTACCAAGAAAGCTGCATCAGGGGTAGTTGACGCTATTTCTGCGGAAGATATTGGTAAGTTTCCTGATACTAACCTCGCTGAATCACTACAGCGTATTTCAGGTGTATCAATTGACCGCAGCAACGGCGAAGGAAGCCGAGTAACGGTGCGTGGTTGGGGCCCCGACTATAACTTAGTTACATTGAACGGCCGTCAAATGCCGGCAGCAAATATCGAGGCAACGTCTGCGTCTGCATCTCGTTCGTTCGATTTTGGCAACCTTGCTTCTGAAGGTGTTGCAGCAGTAGAGGTATACAAAACCAGCTTGGCAGGTCAGCCTACTGGTGGTATCGGCTCGGTAATTAACTTGGTTACAGCCAAACCATTAAGTAACCCAGGGGTTACTGCGAACTTTGGCGTTAAAGGTGTTATCGATAACTCGTCACAAGAAGGTGACACAGTAACGCCAGAAGTATCGGGTATCTACAGTAAAACGTTTAATGACGATACCTTTGGTATTCAGCTTATTGGCTCTTATCAACAACGTGACAGTGGATTGGCAAGTGCTGAAACCGGTAGTGGTTGGTATACCATTAAAGGCAACGGTGGTGATTGGGGTTCACTGCCTCAGGATGGCAGTTTCATTAACCCTCCGGGCGAAAATGATCTTTACTCTGTACCAAGAAACCTAGCGTACAACTTTGACGAAGTTAGTCGTACCCGTGTTAACGGTCAGCTTACGTTGCAATATGCACCTAACGACGACATTACTGCAACCTTAGATTACACCTACTCAGAGCTAGAAACACAAACACAGCGCCAACAGCTATCTACCTGGTTTAATGGTGTTCCGACGTATGGCGAGTATACCGAAGGTACTAACACCGTTGGTTCTATTATTGGCCCAGTGATTTATGCAGATGCGACTTGCTGTGATGTGGGTTTAGGTACCAGTGATTACACCACGGTCAATGAAAATAAGTCTCTTGGTTTAAATGTTGAGTGGATTGCCAGTGACAACCTAACCTTAGAGCTTGATTATCACTCATCTCAAGCAGAGGGTGGCCCGAAAAATAACTTGGGTTCGAATAACGTGATCAGTGCGGTAAGTTTCGACCGGGTTTCGACAGAAGTTGATTATTCACAAGATTTCCCTGTTATGGATATCACTTATGTAGATGGTGTGAGTGGCCTTGACCCTGCCCGTATGTCTACATCAGGTCTATCGTTCCGCAACAGTTACATGAAGTCTGAAATCGACCAACTTCAGTTCCGCGGCAACTACTATTTCGACGATAGCATAGTCACAAGCATAGATTTTGGCTTAGCGGTTATGGATGCGAAAAACCGTTCTGCTTACTCAAATGCGCAGCGTGACACTTGGGGTGGTTACGGCACGCCAGATGACTATCCAGACGATATCTTTGTACAAAAAGATCTTCCAAGCATGTTTGATGATGTATTAGGGAGCAATGGTGCGAACCTAGAACCCTTCTACTATGCGTCTAGCATGAGCGACCTCATCAACGCAATCTCTGCTATCGCAACAGCTAATGGCGAAACCATTAGCCCGTGTGGCACCATACTTTGTATGGACCCAGAATATGCGGTAGACCGTACGGTTGAGGAAACACAATACTCTGCTTACGTTCAAGCCAACCTTGAGTTTAATTTGGGCGATATGCCAGCGTGGCTTTCCGTTGGTCTTCGCTACGAAGACACAGAAGTAGAATCAAGTGCAAAAGTACCAAATGTGTCATACCTAGCATGGGACGGCGCGAACGAATTTGGTATTCGTGAAGACGGATTCACTTTCACTACACTCGAAGGTAGTTATGACCATTTACTACCTTCAATCGACTTTAAAGTTGAAGTGATGGAAGACTGGATTGCTCGAGCGTCGTATAGCACAACAATTACACGTCCGGGGTATGCTGATATTCAAGGTGGCTTAACGGTTAATCAATTAGCCCGATTTAATGGAGGAACAGGTCAATCGGGTAACCCAGGTCTGATGCCTTATGAATCGACTAACTACGACTTATCTACCGAATACTACTATGGTGAAGGTAGCTATGTGTCTGCAGGTTACTTTAAGAAAACCGTAGATAACTTTATTGGCCAAGCAACATTTACCGACACCTTGTTTGATATAGCGAATCCGATAGGTGGTCCACGTTATCTAGAAGCTGTTAGTGCAACGGGATCAGAAGATTTGGGCACAATTCGTCAATACTTCCTCGACCAAGGTTGGGTAAATGATGCAGGCGAGATTGTGGGTATCGACGGTGAAGATCCGCTTCTACCAATTACAGTGACACAGGCAGTTAATGCTGATACCTCTCGCTCGGTAGATGGTTTTGAATTCGCCGTACAGCATCTCTTTGGTGAAACTGGTTTCGGTGTCATCCTTAACTACACGGCGGTAGATGGTGACGTTAACTATGACAACTACAGCCAAGATACACAATTCGTATTGTTGGGTCTAAGTGATACGGCAAACGCGGTACTTTTCTATGAAAATGAAGGTTGGGAAGTGCGTGCCGCATGGAACTGGCGAGACGAATTCCTTTCAGGAACAATTGACGGCAATGGTGGTAACAACCCAACTTACATCGAGGCATACAACCAATTAGATGTGAACGTTCGCTATCAAGTGACTGAAGACCTAGAGGTATTTGTTGAGGGTATAAACGTAACAGGCGAGTACGTTCGCTCTCACGGCCGCCATCAAAACATGCTGATAGGCATTTACGATGTTGAACCACGCTACAACATCGGAGCTCGTTACAGCTTCTAATTGTCCCCGAAGCTGTAACTTCGAAGCGCAGGTTTATGGATGAATCTGCGTTTTGACTTTTAAGTTGGGGTAGCGGTAAAAATCGTTACCCATTTTCTCTAAAAAACATGACCTGTGTTATCTTTACATAACAACCTATTCACAATTAAACGAGCAGTTACACAATGAATCATGCGCTATTGAATAACGTTGAGCACAAAAACCTAAAAGTGAAGCGAGATTACGGAACTGGTTTTGGCCATGACCAAATGTGTGTTCCGGTTTACCCAGCAGAATTACGTCATGCTCAAGGAGAGTATCCTCTTGTATTTGCGAAAGATGCAGAAGGGAAAATGCAACTAGTTGCTTTGTTAGGGCTAGAGCAGGGCGAAAATTTGTATTTAAATAATAATGAGTGGCAGGCGTCTTATAAGCCATTACTTATTGAGAAAGGCCCTTTTTTGATAGGAAGAAACGCCAACCCCAACGATAATACTTTGTCTATTCACGTTGACTTAGATGATCCTAGATTGATTGATTCTTCTGATGATGTGAGCGATGCAGACAGTATATTTTTGCCCCATGGTGGCAACAGTGACTACATTGATAATATTGCCAATGTGCTAAGCACCATTCATGCAGGTCAGGACGAAAACTATAAGTTTGTTGAAGCTTGTCATGCACTGGAACTCACCGAATCGTTTGTGTTAGACATTAAGTTAGGTGGTGACAATACAGCGCGCCTTTCTGGTTTTCATACGATTAATGAAGAAAAATTTAATGCACTGAGTAAAGAAGACGTAGCTAGCTTGTTTGAACAAGGCCATTTACAGTCGATATATATGGTGTTGGCATCTATGGCTCAACTGCGCAGGGTTATAGAGTATAAGAAGCGCGCTATGAATCAGTAGTACGAGTGACTTTTGTGTCGTTGTTTGAGCAATGTTCACCTCCCCTTACGCTTACGGGTCAAGCATTCGATGCGTTGGAGTCATCACCTAGCGATGTATTCAAAATGGCTAGCGTGTGGGCCCAACCCATGGTTATACGGCAGCTAGTTACTGGCTGGCCAGCAGTGAAAGCAGCCCTTGAAGGTGATCGTCAATTTGTCGATTACTTGTTAGCTTTTGATGATAATCGCACAGTAGACGCACTGCGGTTACCCCATAAAGAGAATGGTCGGGTTTTTTATAACCAGGATATGACTGGGTTTAACTTTTCTCGAACACGGCTACCCTTTCGAGATGCATTGTCTACACTGCTTGATTTAAACCAACACAAAAGCCCAGAAACTCTCTACGTAGGCTCCACCACCTTAAACACCTGTTTACCTGGTTTCCTATCACAAAACTCATTGGGACAGGCAGACGTAAATCCTTTAGCAACACTTTGGATAGGTAACAAAAGCCGGATAGCGGCACATTATGACGTTCCCGATAATGTGATTTGTGTGGTTTCAGGGAAGCGCAGAGTCACACTGTTTCCTCCCGAGCAAGTAGAGAACTTATATGTAGGGCCACTTCACGTCACTCCCGCAGGACAAGCAATTAGCTTGGTTGATTTTCATGAACCAGATTTTGAACGGTTTCCTAAGTTTAAAACAGCGATTAAACATGCAATAGTGGTTGATCTGATGCCCGGCGACGTTTTGTATATTCCTTCGATGTGGTGGCATCACATCGAGGGGCAAGAAAGCCTCAACACATTAGTTAATTTTTGGTGGCGGGAAGCACCTGACCATGTTGGAAGGCCTGACAATGCCTTATTTCATGCGTTGTTGACCATTAAGCAATTACCGCCATCACAAAGGGCTGCTTGGCAGCATATGTTTTCACACTACATTTTCAATGAAAACGACACAGATAGCTTTAAACACATTCCACTGGACAAACAAGGGCCATTGGGAACGCTAGATGAGAATGCGTTCCGTCAATTTTCCGCTTGGCTTCAAAACAGTTTAAAACAGTAATTTATTCGAGGTAGATATGAATACATCATCCCAACATAGAAAACAGCGCTTGGTGATTGCCGGTGGTGGCACCGCTGGGTGGATGGCAGCAGCGGCATTCACTCGTATTTTGGGTAAGGAAGTTGATGTAACACTGATCGAAAGCTCAGATATTGGTACCGTTGGTGTGGGCGAAGCCACTATCCCTACCTTGGTATTCTTTCATAAACTACTGAAAATTAGCGAACAGGAGTTTATGGCGGCAACTAATGCTACCTTCAAACTTGGGATAAATTTTGAAAACTGGAAGTCTTTAGATCACGCTTATTTACATGCTTTTGGTGTGACGGGCAAAGACTGTTGGGCCGCAGGGTTCCAACATTTTTGGCTACGCGGGCTAAAAGAGGGTATAGCAAAGGATTTCGGTGACTATTGTTTAGAACGTCAAGCTGCTCAAGCAAACAAGTTTGCTCACTTACCCAACAATGGGCTTAATTACGCCTTCCATATTGATGCTACTAAATATGCAAGCTTTTTGCGTGGGCTCGCAGAGAAAGATGGACTAAAGCGCATTGACGCGACAATAAACAGTGTCAACCTAAACGAAGAAAATGGTTTTATCGAAAGCCTGTCGCTAAACAATGGCGAAACCGTGCAAGGTGATTTCTTCATTGACTGTACAGGTTTTAGAGGGCTACTCATCGAAAAGGCACTGCATACCGGATATGAGGATTGGTCTCATTGGCTACCCTGTGACAGTGCTGTAGCTGTGCAAACAAAATCGGTATCTGACCCCATCCCCTACACCCGTTGCATTGCCCACGAAGCAGGTTGGCAATGGCGAATTCCACTACAGCACCGTGTTGGCAATGGTATGGTGTATTGCAGCAACTATCTTTCTGACGATGAAGTGATAACCAAATTACTTGGGAATGTTGAGGGAGAGCCTCTTAACGATCCTCGTGTTATTCATTTTAGAACGGGTAGACGCCGCAAACAGTGGAATAGAAACTGTTTGGCGCTTGGCTTAGCCAGTGGATTTTTAGAGCCTTTGGAGTCAACCAGTATTCACTTGATTCAACAGGGTATTGTGCGCTTTTTACGTATGTTCCCAACCGCGGGAATTGTTGAAGAGGATGTTAACGAGTTCAACAGACAAGCTGATTTTGATATTGAACACATCCGCGATTTTATTATTTTGCACTACCATGTCACTCAAAGAACCGACACACCGTTTTGGCGTCATTGCCGTCAAATGGATGTACCTGATTCCCTCAAGCATCGTATAGACTTGTTCCAAAAAACGGCGCGAGTGTTCAGAGAAGGCAATGAACTATTTGATGATTCGTGGCAGCAAGTCATGATTGGGCAAGGATTAGTGCCGACGAGCTACCACCCCATTGTAGACACCATGAGTCGTCAAGAGTTAGAGGGATTACTCAACGGCATTACCCAACAGATCGATCGAACGGTTGGAAAGCTACCTCCTCATAACGATTATATCGCTCGTTATTTTGGCTAGGTGTCATTGAACTTTACTGAAAAAATGTACCGCAAAGAATAATCACTTTAAGTCTACGCCTTGATTCGAGCTACCTCTTGAAATTTGCAGGTTGCGTTTATTGTGATAAATGCCTTATCCTAAATGCTAATCATTATCATTTTTTGTTTGCGTGGGGAGCACCCAAATCCAAACGAAAATCTATTGGTGAATTGGCGGTTAACCAATTCATTTTTCAAGAGGGAGTATTATGGGCCTTAGAGAAATAGCCCTAGAAGCAAAGCAGTTTTCTAGAACACAACACAGTGGCGTATTAAGTACACATTCTACATCCATGCAAGGATACCCATTCGGCTCGGTGGTTCCTTATTTCCTTACCCCTGAGGGTGATGCTGTTATCTATATCAGCAATATAGCGCTACATACCCGTAATATTAAAGCCGACCCTAAAGTGAGTCTGACGATTTACGACGCTGGGCAGGATGACTCTCAAGCTAATGGACGGGTTACCATATTGGGCGATGCTGAACCTATTGATGCGTCCGAGGTATCGGCTCAATACTTAGCTTTGTTTCCACAAGCAAAGGCCTATGAGCAAACACACGACTTTAATTTTTACGTCATTCGCACGCAAAGAATTCGATTCATTGGTGGTTTTGGTAAAATTCATTGGATTGAAAAAGCCTTGTGGAAAGTGGAAAGTCAAGATTGGCATAGTGCTACACAAAGCATGATAGACCATATGAACGAAGACCACATCGATGCCATGGAATTGATATTGAAAGCGCAGTTCAACGTGGAAAGCAATGACGTGAAAATGCTCAGTGTGTTTCCTGAGGGCGCGCATTACACTAGTCATAACACTGTGTATTTTGTTCCATTTGAACACATCTGTGAATCAGGTATGGATGTGCGTAAGGCGTTAGTTCAACAAACTAACCAAGCCCGCGCTCAACTGGGTATAAAAAAAGCCAGTTAGTCCCCAATGCCAGTCTGTTAAGCTGAAAAAAGTTCATATTGTGCTAAGAGAAAGCCCATTGCTTTCTCTTTATTATGGCAACCTTGGCATTAACTGATTGGCATTTTAGTTAGCCCTTCAATCGACTCCCGTAGGCACATTGCACAGCTGTAAAAAAAATGTAAAAACCTTATCGATTTTGATAATGAAAGCGCTTACAATTTGTGGTAGTCTCAAACTATATTTCGAACTACATAAAGAAACCTGAGTAATTCGACGGAGCTTCCTATCGGCAAAAGTGAGTAGGGCTGTGCTCAGTATGGTTGAGTTTCTAAAGGTTGAATTGGCCTGAAGGAAGGCGCTATGGATATTATTGCTAAGTTGGGTTCTCCCTTTTCAAAACCAGACTTTACTATTGGCGTGGCTACCTCTTCGTTTCAAATTGAGGGAGACGCGGAGCACAGAGAAAAAAGTATTTGGGATACCTTCTGTGAAACCCCAGGTAAAATTGCCGATCACTCTCACGGTTTAGTTGCTTGCGAACACGTGAAACATTGGGAAAGTGACATTGATATTATCGATGCTTTAAATGTAGATGCCTATCGATTTTCAGTTAGCTGGCCTAGAGTTATACGTCAAGATGGAAGCGTTAATGACGATGGTTTAGCTTTTTACATTGGTTTATTAGACCGACTCATTGAAAAGGGCATTAGACCTTATGTCACCTTGTATCACTGGGACCTGCCACAGTACTTAGAAGATGAAGGCGGGTGGCTTAACCGCCAGACGGCTTATGCCTTTGAAAAATATGCAGAGGTAGTGGTTAAAGCTTTCGGTAACCGAGTGTATTCCTACGCTACTTTGAATGAACCATTTTGTAGCGCATATTTGGGTTACGAAGTTGGTATTCATGCACCGGGCATGGTTGGTAAAGAGTTCGGAAAGAAAGCCATACATCATCTTTTATTGGCCCACGGTCTTGCTATGCGAGTGCTTAGAGAGCACGCACCTACTATTGAATCCGGTATTGTGCTTAATTTCACGCCCTTCTATCCGGCAAGTAATGAGGAAAAAGACGTTATCGCGACAAAGCTTGCTCACGATCATCATAACGATTGGTATATAAAGCCGCTTATACATGGCGAATACCCTGAATTGATTAAGCATATTCCTAACGCCCATAAGCCCGACGTACATCCGGGTGATATGGAAGTTATCTCTGAATCTATCGACTTTCTTGGGGTAAATTATTACACCCGAGCGCGAGTGCAAGATAATGGTAGTGAAGACCCTCATCAAATGCCCCCAGCAGAGGGTAAGGAAACTACCGCCATGGGGTGGGAGGTTTTTCCCCAGGGGCTTACCGATCTTCTGGTTCAACTGCATCGAGACTACACGCTTCCTCCGATTATCATTACCGAAAATGGCTTGGCAAGCGATGATGAAATGACACCAGATGGGCAAGTAAAAGACCTACAAAGACAAAGGTATCTGAACTCCCATATGAACGCTGTCGCCGATGCAATGGCTCAAGGGGTAAACATAACTGGCTACTTTGTATGGAGCCTAATGGACAATTTCGAATGGGCATTGGGTTATGAAAAACGCTTTGGCATTCTTTATGTTGATTATGACTCTCAGGTAAGAACACTCAAAGACAGTGCAAAATCCCTACAAGCGATGTTAGTGAAGCGAAAGGCCCTTCATAATCAAGGATAGAGGTAGCGTTCATGGTAAGTGCAAAGGAAAAAATCGCCTACGGTTTGGGTGATACAGCAAGTAATTTTATTTTTCAGACCGTGATGTTGTTCCTGACATTCTACTATACAGATGTTGTTGGGTTGTCGCCTGCGGCCGTTGGAAGCATGTTCCTAATTGTTAGGGTTTTTGATGCGGTTACCGACCCGCTAATGGGGTCATTGGCAGATAGAACTAAGACCAAATGGGGTTCTTATCGACCTTACCTTCTGTGGCTAGCCTTGCCCTTTGCCATGTGTAGTGTGTTGGCTTTTACTTCGCCAGAATGGCTCACCGAAGAAGGTAAACTTTATTATGCCTTCGTGACCTACACACTTTTAATGATAATGTACACGGCAATCAACATTCCATATTCTGCACTTGGCGGCGTGTTAACGTCGGACGCGTCTGAAAGAGTATCAGTACAGTCTTATCGTTTCGTATGTGCAATGGGAGGCGGACTACTTGTTACCTCGTTTATGCTGCCACTGGTATCCTACCTTGGACAAGGCGATGATGCGTTGGGTTACCAAAGAGCTATGTTGGTAATGAGTGCGGTGGGAATGGTGCTGTTTGTATTGTGCTTTGCTGGAACGAAAGAGCGCATCAGTGTCACTCATGAAGCACCGGCACCTTTAAAAGCGCAGCTTTTGTCGCTGTGGCAAAATGACCAATGTCGAGTGCTTTGTGTGGTAGCTATCGTGTTGTTAACGGGCATGGTGCTGAGAAACACTTTGGCCCTTTACTATGTCAAATATGTGCTACAGCGCCCCGACGATGCCACCCTGTTTGTTACTGCGGGAATGATAGGCAGTATTATTGGCTGTGCCTTGGCTAACCCGGTAGCAAAGCGGGTGTCGAAAATTAAGGCGTATACTTTCCTCCAACTTGCTAGCGCTGGTATATGTATTATCAATTATTTTATGCCATCTCAGGCGTGGGTATTGGCTGTCGCATTGCAGTTTCTATGGGGGCTATTACTTCAAATGGCCACGCCACTACTGTGGTCGAAAATTGCCGACGTTGTAGATTATGGCGAAATCAAAACAGGGCTTCGAATGACAGGCTTAACCTACTCAACCGTGGTCTTTTTCATTAAAGTTGGGCTTGCACTTGGTGGTGCATTGGCGGGGTGGTTATTGGCTTCTATGGGTTATCAAGCCGATAGTTATGAGCCCGCAGTCGCCAATGGAATTATCGCAGTGTTCTGTCTCGGCCCCGCACTGGCATCAATATGTGTTGCGATTATTATGCGCTGGTATACATTAGACGAACATAAGGTCGCGTCAATTCAGCAAAAACTCGGGTTGGCAGCACAGTAAATTTGGTAAATTGCAGGGGTTTTAACCATGTGATTTACCCATCATCAATGTGAAGTAGTTGATTCATGGTAACCATTAAACAAGTCAGTGAGCGGGCTGGTGTTTCGTCAGCAACAGTATCTCGCGTTATTAACAATGCCGACTCGGTTAAAGAAAAAACGCGAGCGCTTGTGCTTAATGCTATGGAAGAGCTGGGTTATCGCCACAATGTTATTGCTGCTGCGTTAGCGTCTAACAAAACTCATACGGTTGGGTATGTGGTACCAGAATTACACGGTTCTTTCTTTGGAGCCATGATGGCTGGGTCTGAAAAAGTACTTCGCCAAGCGAATAAGCATATGTTTGTAGTCACTGGGCACAGTGATGAATCGCTTGAAAAGCAAGAAATAGAAGCCCTGCTGAGTCGTCGATGCGATGCCTTGATATTACATGTCGAGGCCGTAAATGATGACTATCTTATCGATCTTGCTAACCAAGATGTTCCCATTGTTATTGTAAACCGCTATATAGAAGCCATAGGTGAGAAATGTATCAGTTTAGATAATGTGTTGGGTGGATACTTAGCGACCAAGCATTTAATCGATTGTGGTCATATTGAAATAGCCTATGCAGCCGGTGCGCTGTTTAAAGCGGATGGTGTTAACCGTTTAACTGGGCATAAAAAAGCGCTTGAAGAAGCGGGCATTTATTACGATGAAAACACCATGGCAGAAGGTAACTTCCAAGCTTATTCTGGCGAAAACTGTGTAGAAACACTATTGCAACGAGGTGTGCACTTCACGGCGATTGCTTGCGCAAACGATGAAATGGCGTCAGGTGCTATCAATGCGTTGCGTAAGCATGGGAAGCGAGTGCCTGAAGACGTATCTGTCATTGGGTTCGATAATGTCGATTTTGCCAGCTATTTAACTCCAAAACTTACCACAGTGAACTATCCTGTAAGAGATATTGGCGCTATGGCGGCGCGATGGATCTTAAATCAAGCCTACGGCAACAATAAAGTGAGTATGAAGCATATTCTAAAGCCCCACGTTATTGTTCGAGGAACCACGGCGAACCGGGTTTAGTTACAACTTCCGGCTAATAGTGAAAATATTGATAATTCTGTTAATCTTAAGTGAAACACTACACAGGTAACAAGAATGTTTGTCAGCAGCACTAAATATCAACAAAAAGAAGATGAGTTGGCCCAGCTTAAACGAGAATATCAGGATATGGTGTCACAAATGCGTGAGCTTGAAGCTGAAAATACCTCGTTACAGCGACAAATAGATGAAGCTGAGGCTGCTAAAAACGGTCAAAGTGGTTCGGTACTGATGCAGTGTGTCATTGATTCACTGAAGCAAATATCTACGATTCGCGATACGGTTTTAATGGCTTATGAACAGATAGATGCTGAAAATCATTCTATTGCCGACATTAATCAATTATTTTCTCAATCGTCAGGTGTACTTGAAAAGATTGTTCAAGATATGAGCGGTCTGAATACGCAAATGGACAGTATGAGCGAGCGTATCTCAGGGTTGTCTACTACCGCAGACAACATCAATAAGTTTGTCACTACTATTACCAGTATTTCAGACCAAACCAACTTACTTGCGCTTAACGCAGCCATTGAAGCCGCGCGAGCAGGTGATGCTGGTCGTGGGTTTAGTGTTGTTGCTGATGAGGTACGTGCTTTGGCAACAGAAACCAATAAGTCAGCCACGGAAGTGTCTGAGCTTGTTAACGGTATTATTCAATCTACGCAACAAGCAGTATCAGGAGTAAACGAGCTTAGAAGTAATAACGAAGAGCTTGAAGGCGGAATAAATACCTTAAACACTAGCTATGATGAAATGGTAACTCATTGCGATAGCATGAGACAAACCATTGGCGATGGAACTCAGCGTACCTTCATCCAAACAGTGAAGCTAGACCATGTGGTGTGGAAATCAGAACTTTATTCTGTGTTGAGCGGACAAAGTGAGCAAGCTATCTCGGAGTTTTCGGACCATACATCTTGCAGACTAGGTCAGTGGTATTCGGCGAACGCCGGTAAACCCGTATCTCAAACCTCAGCATACCGCGAATTAGATGGTATACACAGAGCGGTTCATGAAAATGGAATAGAAGCGCTGAAAGCGCATCAAAAAGGCGATCAAGCTACGGTTGAGAGTCGCATTGTTGCTATGGAGCGTGCCAGCGAACGTGTGATGAGTTTGCTAGATTCACTCGCGTAGATTTCTCTACTAGAAACAGAGTGGCTGATATGATTTAGTGCCACTCTGCTTACCTCTTTCCTTGCGTTTTTTGCACTGTAATTTTTATTCGATCTCTTATAATCTCACTACAGTTTATTCGACTTTAGTTTAAAAACCTGAATTATGTTCTACGCTTAAAGACTAACGAAGTGTGTGGAACCAGGTGTTCTATGTGAGTCAGTAACAGGACAAGAGAGCGCATCAATGAGAAACAACCAGCCTGTAACACAGCGCGAATACAAGTACCCAAATAACTATCGGTTAATTTCATCTACTGATACTCGGGGAGTTATTCAGCATTGTAATGATGAGTTTGTAGAAGTTAGTGGGTTTGAACGTGACGAGCTCATTGGCAAAAATCACAATTTGATTCGTCATCCAGACATTCCTCCGACAGTGTTCAAAGAAATGTGGTCAACATTGCGCTCGGGTAGAAGCTGGATTGGCTTGGTGAAAAACCGCAGAAAGAACGGTGATCATTACTGGGTATCGGCATTTGTAACGCCCGTTTATGAAAATAAAGAAATAGTGGGTTATGAATCAGTACGTGTGCCCGCATTAGATTCAGAGATTAAACGAGCAGATGCGGTTTACGCTCGCATGCGCGAAGGGAAAATGCCGGTGTCCATGGGGACGAGTGCTCTAAAAGTCGCTTCGCAGCTATTACCAATTATTGCTGTTGGGCTACTGCTCACCATTGCGATGGGAGTCATGTATGGTGGGCTTGCCGCAGCTATAGTACTTGGAAGTGTAGTTGCCGCAGCGTTTTTCCAAGATCAAAAGCAGCGTAGAGTGTGGGCAGATTTCGTTAATATGAGCCCGGAAAGCTACAGTAACGACAAAGTGGCGCAAACCTATTTTGATGATATCTCTTACATTGCGCGAGGTAAGCTAGCTCTTGGTTGTGAGTTAGCCCGGTCGCGCACGGCATTAACTCGTATTGGTGATGCTTCGTCAGGGCTTAATGGTGTAGCTACCAGTACGCATAGTTTAGCTATGTCAACCAGCGCAGCGGTTGAACAGCAAAATCAAGCCACGCAACAAATTGCCAATGCAGTAGCGGAAATGAGTCAGGCAATTCAAGAGGTAGCTCAACGGGTTGAAAGCAATGCCGATAGTGCAAATACTGCGGCGCAAAACGTCGAAACGGGTAATCAAAAAGCAGAACAAGCTATGCAGGCGATTATATCGCTTAAAGAGGCTGTTGAATCCATCTCTCATACTGTTACAGAACTAGCTCAGTCGACGAATGACATAGGTGAGGCGGCAAGTATTATCTCTACTATCGCTGATCAAACTAATTTACTTGCACTCAATGCAGCTATTGAAGCGGCAAGAGCAGGTGAGCAAGGAAGAGGTTTTGCCGTAGTGGCGGACGAAGTAAGAACGCTAGCGTCTAAAACCCGTGAATCTACCGACAAAATTCACAATATCATCCAAGAACTTTCCGAACGCTCAGCTCGCGCAGTGAAAGTATCTACTGAGGGGGTTAGCCTCAGCTGAGCATGGCTCAGAAATAGTTGAAGAAACTCGAGGCGCACTGCAAGAAATTAATAATGCGGTGTCTGGCATAGCGTCCGCAACACTGGAAATGTCTTCTGCCGTAGAACAGCAAAGCGCCGTCGCAGACAACATTAATAGCCAGTTACTGGAGGTTGCCGAAGGCGCAAAAGAAACGCAAAAGGCATCTAAATCTTCCCTACAAGCCAGCTATGATTTGAGCGACACAGTCAAAGAGGTAAACTCACTGATCAATCGATTTAATGTAGAAAAGCGGGTGGGAGAGTAATTAGCACCCGCAAATACCTATGGTTAAGCTTTCCGTGAAACCATAGGTATAAAACTTTGTGCACTAAAGGCGTTTACGCCTTTAGTGCCACTACATCGGCGCTCTCTTCTTCAAGAACACTCTGTGCTGTGGCTCCCTTAAAGATTTTACCAATCTTGTCTTTGTTCTTGGCTAGCATAATGGTGAGTTCTTCGGTGAGTTCGTCGTCTAGCTTAATGCCCTTTGCCTGAATGTACTCAGCTAGATTATCTGCTGCATCTAGCATTTTATCGTACTGATCGGCTTCCTTCTTGTCGGTAGTTACCAATTTTTCTACCCCTTTATGTGTTACTACATACTGTACGGTAATGGCCATGGTAGGTCCCCTGTATTTAATCAACACATTCACTGTACAATATTTATCTGTATAAATAAACAGTATGTAGGGTGTTTTTACTTCGCAAATGTTTACAAGGTCAAAAGGGCAGGTATTGACTAAAAGATGGGGAGTTGTCTCTGGCCTCCCACAGCATGGATGCTGTGGCAGAGTGCCAAGGACGGGTTCACACGTGCCAGAGACAACACTCCATCTTTTTTTCAAGTATCAAAGTAACTTACTTAATGATTACAGCTTGTACAATAAGTCAACTATGCGTATAATGCGCGCCCTTACAGCCATACTCAACCGTTCCTTGTCTCTATACAGTCGGCTGTACTGTCGAGGCTACAACCGTAAGGAGCTATAATGCGTCATTACGAAATCGTATTTATGGTTCACCCTGATCAGAGTGAACAAGTACCTGGTATGATCGAGCGTTATACCACAATTCTTAAGCAAGACGGTGGTCAGATTCATCGTTTAGAAGATTGGGGCCGTCGTCAATTGGCATACCCAATCGAAAAGCTGCACAAAGCCCACTACGTACTTATCAACGCTGAAGCTACTGCTGAGTCTGTTGACGAGTTGGAAAACGCGTTCCGTTTTAACGACGTTATCCTACGTAACATGGTAATGCGCACTAAAAACGCTGTAACAGAGCCTTCTCCTATGATGAAAGAAGAGCCTCGTCGTGAGCGTCGTGACGATTCTGCTCCTCGCCAAGAGCGCGCAGAAAAGAAAACTGAAACCACTGAAGACAACGCTTAAGGAGATCACCCATGGCTCGTTTTTTCAGACGTCGTAAGTTCTGCCGTTTCACTGCAGACGGTGTGACTGAAATCGATTACAAAGATATCGCTACTTTGAAGAATTACATCACTGAGAGCGGTAAAATTGTCCCTAGCCGTATTACAGGTACAAGCGCGAAGTATCAGCGTCAGCTATCTTCTGCGATCAAGCGCGCCCGTTTCTTGGCTTTGCTTCCGTACACTGATTCACACAAGTAATTTGGCGAAAATAAGGGTTAGCTAAGATGAATATCATCCTACTAGATAAAATCGCCAACCTTGGCGGCTTGGGTGACCAAGTAACAGTTAAAGCTGGTTTCGCACGTAACTTCCTTTTCCCTCAGGGTAAAGCAGTTCCTGCAACTAAAGACAACGTAGAAAAGTTCGAAGCACGTCGTGCAGAACTTGAAGCGAAAATCGCTGAGCAACTAGGCGCTGCTGAAGCACGTGCTGCTAAAATTGCTGAGCTTGCTGAAGTGACTATCGCTGCTCCAGCGGGTGACGAAGGTAAACTTTTCGGTTCTGTTGGTACTCGTGACATCGCAGAAGCTATCACAGCTGCTGGCGTTGAAGTATCTAAAGCTGAAGTTAAGCTTCCTACTGGTACACTTCGTGAAACTGGTGAGTACGACATCGATCTACAAGTTCACTCTGACGTTATCACTTCAATCAAAGTGATCATCATTGCTGAAGCGTAATCGCTGACGTTAAGTTTGAAAAAGCCGCTCATTAAGCGGCTTTTTTTTGCATTGAAGTTACTCTCGCTAAGAGAGCATAAAAAAAGACGAGTGATACACTCGTCTTTTTAGTTTGAAGTACACGTCCTGTGTACGTTCAAAAATCAATTATAGAGAGAAGTCTACAGAGTAACCTACAGTAAACTTAAGCTCGTCGTTGTCGTATGCATCTGGGCCAGCATCGTCAAGATCAGTACCGGTAATTGCGAAGCTGAAACCGTCTTTAGCAACACTAACACCGTAATTTACATAACCTTCAACACCGTTGAATGCTTCAGCGAAGTCACCTTCATGGTAACCAACGTGGAAACCAAGCTCTGTGCCGTTAAGGATTTCAGTGCTGTAGTCGATTGAAGTGTAAGACGCTTGTGCGAAACCAAAGTCTTGACCGTCAGCTTCGTCTGCTTGTGTGTGAGCTAGAAGAGAAAGCGTCAAGCTAAAACCACCCATGCCGATTGAACCGTAAACTTCAGCGAAGTCGAAGTTAGCTTCAGCATCGTAGTTGTAGTAAAGGTAACCTACGTCGTAGCTGATACCATCAGCTTCGCCAGAAAAACCAAAATAAACATCGTGCTCATATGAGTAAATGTCGTCAGCACCGTAGTTTACGTTTGATACCCATGTACCTACGTAGAAACCGCTCTCGCTCGCGTAATCAATACCACCAGATACTGCTGCGTCGTTAGCAGTCTGAGTAAGACCACGCCAGATGTAGTTGCTTGATACAGCAGCATTGGCAGTAACTTCTGCGTAAGTAGGTAGTGCAGTCATTAGAGTCGCTGATGAGATAGCAGCAGCTAATAGTGTTTTTGTAGCTAGTTTCATGTGTGTTCTCCAGTCAAAATTTAACTTGTTGTAAATCGTTTTTCTGTCTGTAGTATTTTTTTTGACATGGATAACGCAAAGTTGATGCCCATTTATGGTACATGGGAAAAAATCAATGGAATTAATTTAAGTTTATGATTTTTAATTGTTTATTTGTTTCTTTGAAAATTATTAGTCAGTAAGTCTTGGGTAAATCAAAATAATGCTGGCACTAATTTGGTGCTCATTCCTTATGTTGGTGCAAATTGCTGCTGCATTTTGGGTATGCATGATATAAGTTATTGAATATTATCTCTCGACCACTTTCATTCGATCGTTACGCGTAGAAAATATCTCTAAAAGTCCTAATAGGAGTCATTTAAGGTAACAAGTTCGTTTGATGTCAGTAAACAGATACTAATTGCTGCTGCTAAAGAGCGGCTCATTGCTTTAACACTTCTACAAGCTTTATTAAAACTTTGTTAAGTTGTCGATTTTTCACGACCAATTATCTACGGCAAAATGCGGTTTTGGGCAGAATCTAAAATCCTATGTCATCCACCGCTGTAATCCATCAAATTATAGTTTTAAACTTTCTGTGTAATCTTCTCGACCTATAGTAAGCCGAAACAAAAAACAGCAGGTTTGCGAAGATGGACATTACGCGTGCAGCAATAAAAAACGCATCTGGTGTGGGGATTTTCATCGCCATACTCACTTTTCTGGGCTTATACAGTTTGTGGAATTTACCTATCCAACTGTTTACAGATATAGAGCGGCCAAACATCAATATTCAAACCTCTTGGCGCGCGGCATCTCCCCAAGAGATTGAATCTGAAATCATTGAACCTCAAGAAGAGGTACTTCAAGGCTTACCTGGCTTGGAATCTATGAGTGCGTGGGCTAATCAGGGCAACGCGTGGATCAATCTAGAGTTCAGCCTAGAAACAGACATGCAGCAAACCTTAATTGAAGTGATAAGCCGCATGAACCGTATACCTCCACTGCCTAGAGATGCGCTTTCACCTAACATCACGTTGTCGGGTAGTGGTGATGACATGCCTGCATTGACGTACTTTTTTCTTCAGCGCTTACCAGGTAACCCTAACGAAGTTAATACTTACACCACTTATTTTGCTGACGTGATTAAGCCTCAGCTGGAGTCGATCCCCGGTGTAGCTCGCGCGCAAATGCAAAGTGGAGTGGGCGGTGATGAAGAATTCCAAATCATCTTTGACCCATTTAAAGCCGCACAGTTAGGCATCGATTTAACATCGGTCACGAATATGCTTGGTACCGCAAACGATGTTTCTGGCGGGTTTGTCGATGTAGGCCGCCGACGCTATACCTTGCGCTTTGAAGGTAAATACGAACCGCAGCGTATGGGCGAAATGATTCTAGAATGGCGCGATGGTAGTCCAGTGACTTTGAGTGATATTGCTGAAATACAAATCACTCGTGCTGGCAATGCCAATGCCAGTGTACAAAACGGCAACCCTGCAATATCCATTCGAATTGACCGTCAGAACGATGCCAATGTGTTGGCAACGCTCGAAGCAGTTAAGGCTCGTGTCGAACAAATCAATGCTACAGAGTTAGCGCCCCAGCAGTTGGTCATGGTGCAATCCTTTGATGCGTCAGTATTTATATATCGCGCGGTAAACTTAGTTACGAGCAACTTGTTTATTGGTGTGGCGCTAGCTATCGGAATTTTATGGCTCTTTATGCGTCAGCTACGAGCAACGTTAATTGTGGCCTTAGCGATACCTATTTCTTTGCTCAGTACCTTTGTTGTGCTTCAAATTACGGGACGATCGCTGAATATTATCTCGTTGGCTGGTCTGGCGTTCGCGGTGGGTATGGTTCTAGACGCTGCTATCGTGGTACTGGAAAATATTGTTCGCAAGAATCGACAAATTAATAACCGTATGGAAGCCGCCTATCATGCCACTAAAGAGGTGTTTGGTGCGCTTGTGGCATCTACTGCAACCACAGTAGCGATTTTTGTTCCTGTAATGTTCTTGAGTGATGTTGAAGGTCAGCTGTTTGCAGATTTGGCGTTAACTATTGCTATTGCTGTGAGTATATCAATGGTAGTTGCGGTTACCGTACTTCCAGTTGTGGCAAGTCGCTGGATGGGAAAAGATATTCCAGAAGATAAACTGGTTCCCGTTTGGCGTTCTATTACCAATAAAGTAATGGCACTATCTTCAACAGGCACTCGTCGTATCGCACTTGTCCTCGTACTTATGGGTGTGCCCATTGGTGGAAGCGTTTTGCTTATGCCAACAATGGACTACTTACCACCAGTAAAAAGAGACGCTGTAGATGCTTTCTTAATGTTGCCTGCGGGAGCGAGTGAAAACTTCGTAGCCGAAGAGGTACTGCCTATTGTGGTGGAACGCTTACAACCCTATATGGACGGTGAAAAGCAGCCAGCGCTGAAGAATTACTACATACTTACCTGGCCAAATGGCGGTACCTTAGGAGTTCGGGCACAAGATCAATCAAAAGTAAAAGAACTTGAAGCGATTGTACGAGACGAAATACTAAAAGATTTACCCGATACTAGAGCATTCGCACAACAAGGTAATCTATTTGGTGGTTTTGGTAACGGACGCTCCATTGCCATTCATCTTCAAGGTACAGACCAAGACGGACTTAGTGTAGCGGCACAAGCGGGATTAGATAAAATTCGCGAGGTCTTTCCAACAGCAAACGCAAGACCCAACCCTCCGTTAGAGCAAGCTGAACCAGAGCTACAGTTTTATCCCAATGATAATCGCATGGTTGAGGTTGGTTTAAATCGTGGCCGCATGGCCAAT
Organism: Alteromonadaceae bacterium; assembly: GCA_027013165.1. Lineage (GTDB taxonomy): Bacteria > Pseudomonadota > Gammaproteobacteria > Enterobacterales > Alteromonadaceae > Alteromonas. The sequence continues at coordinate 55,073 of JALUXV010000530.1, read as the reverse complement.
CTTGTTCGCTCTATGGGTGATGGTATGTACGTTGGAGAATACTTCGACGGTGTGAAGCGAATGAACATTATCTTTCGCTCAGAGCAGTGGGATAGCCCAGAAGAACTGGCCACTTTGCCTATCACTACACCCACTGGAGAAGTGGTACAACTTGGTGAATTAGTTGATATTGAGCGAGCAGTGGGACCTAGCCGTATTCAGCGGGTTGATGGACGCAGAACACTGACGCTTAACTTCAATCCTCCTGAAGGCATGAGCCTAGAAGACGCCATGGCCAAAGTTAAGTCAGAGGTCGAGCCGGCGATAATGGCAATGATGCCGCCCGATGGTTCAATTAATTACGGTGGAAGTGCAGATAGTCTTAAAGGTGCAATTGCGTCGATGTCAGACAACTTCCTATTTGCCATGCTTTTGCTGCTGCTTTTAATGGCCGGATTATTTAAATCTCTTAAAGACAGTGCCTTGGTTGTTTTATCTATTCCCCTAGCGACGGTGGGCGGCATTGTTGCGATTCGAATCATGAATACCTTTATGTTCCAACCTATGGATCTGTTGACCATGATAGGTTTTATCATTCTGTTAGGGTTAGTCGTAAATAACGCAATTTTATTAGTGCACCAAACCCGATTGGGTCAACAAGACGGTCTTAGCCGCGATGACGCCGTTAGGCAAGCTGTTGAACTTCGTTTACGTCCCATATTCATGAGCACGTTAACCTCTATTTTTGGCATGTTGCCATTACTACTGTTGCCAGGTGCTGGCAGTGTGATTTATCGCGGTTTGGCCGCGGTTATTGTCGGAGGAATGACAATTAGCACTTTGTTCACACTGGTTCTGTTACCCACATTACTAAGAATGAGCGCAGCTGATTTTGGTGTGAAAAAGCGCCAACAACAAGCTGGCGGCATGACCGCAGCTACTGCAAAGCTCAACAAGTTTAACGATTTAAATTAAGGACTCGGGATTATGAAAACGTTAAAAACTACTCTTGGCGTGATTGCATGTTTAATGGCAACCCACTCGTTTGCGCAGGAAACGCCAGATGCTCCCCCGCCAGTATTAGTGCAAGTTGATGAGGCTCGTGCAGAATCCATCACAGAGCTGACTTGGGTGCCGGGTACTGTACTTAGTCAAACTGACTCTAATATTGCGTCTGAGGTTAACGGTCGTATTACTTGGATGGCGCAAGTGGGCGATATCGTGGAAGAAGGTGCGGTACTTGCGCGTATTGACGACACTCGCCTGCAAATTACGCTTAATCAGAATCTATCAAATATTACCCAATGGGAAGCGCAGGTTGATATGTACGAGAAGCGCTTAGCACGTTATGAGAACTTGCAAGCCAATAACAATACGTCCCGTGGAGAGTTAGAAACCGTTATCGCAGAACTTGAAAACGCACGACAAGCATTGGAGCAGGCTAGATTAGACAAGCGTTTTACTGAATATCAAATTGCGCAAAGTAGTGTTAAAGCGCCTTTCTCTGCACTGGTTGTAGAGCGTATTCAGATGCCCGGTGAGTACACGGCTGTCGGCCAAAACGTCATGCGTATTGTTAATCCAAACCAAGTAGAAGTGCAGGTTAAAGCACCATTGAACGTATTGCCATTCATTGAACGGGGCATGCGAGTGAATGTATCGAGCAGAAATAATATGGTGACAGAGCCCGTTCGTGCCATCGTCCCAGTGGGTAACGAAGGCTCTCGAATGATGGAAATGCGTATCGCCCTTACACCCGGTGATTTCCCTATTGGTAGTGCGGTAAGAGTGGCTGTGCCCAGTAGCCATGAGCACAATGGCGTGACTATTCCACGGGATGCATTAGTACTGCGTAAGGCCGGCACATTTGTGTATCAGTTAAACGGCGAAAACGAAGCTCAACAAATTAAGGTGGAAACAGGTGTAGGCATGGGAGATCGCATTGAGGTATTTGGTGACATTGACCCGAACGCACTTGTGGTCGTTCGTGGAGCAGAACGACTTCGTCCCGGTCAGAAGGTTCGTCACGAACGCGAAGCTGATACGTTAACCGTAAAGAATTAACCTCCCCGGGTTTTTAGGCCCCTCTTTTTCTCTTTTTGAGGGGCCATTTTTTTACCTGTGTTTTGTTACCACTCGTTCACATTTTTCCCGCCATTCGTCATCTAACACACTCATAGCCGCAAGCTTTTTCGCCGTTAACGGGTCGTTTTTAACGTAAGCGCATTGCATGAGTGTTTGTACATTCACTGTGTTTGCTGGCCGGTCAACTAAACTGACAGCATCGCCAAGACGAATGATTCCAGTATCAATAACGCGGTAATACCAACCTGTGATCCCTCTTTCGCCTACAAATCTATCTAGATTTTTGACGCCGAAACGCAGTGAAATTTTATTGCAAGGCGCGCGAGGGGCACTTACCTGAAGTACGACGTCTCCTATTTTCCAAATATCGCCGATAAACACATTGGTATCGTCCATGCCTTCAATACTTAGGTTTTCGCCAATACTACCGATTGGAAACTGCGTATCACTGAAGTGTTCAGCCAATGTTTGATAATGGATTGGTGCGAATTGATGAAGGACTTTTTCAGGACCGCCGTGCAGTCGCTTGTTGGCTTGTTCGTCTTCCAGTGTGCCCTCTAAACCTACGGTTAGATAATCTATTGGTGCTTTTACAATACTACTTGGTGCCCCTCTAGGTCCCAGCGGTTGTGGTTTACCAGCAAAAAGATCGTTAACAAACATTATAAATTTCCAAAAAAATATATATAGATTTAAACCTTAATCACTTAGGCTACGACTAACTCTTCAACAGTAACACATAAACTGGTGACTAAGTTGCTAAAACTGGTGAGCAATGGAAACTAGCCAACAACGTGTAATCAATGCCAATGACGTTTTTAGTAAGGCCCGTGAAGATGCGTTGATAGCTTCTGCAATCGACGGAGATAAAGCGGCATACAAGGCGCTTTACGATGCGCACATAGGACGTGTATACGCGTTATGTTTCCGCTTGGCTGGAGATAGAGGGTTGGCAGAAGATGCTACACAAGAAGTATTTATTCAGCTGTGGTCAAAGTTGAAAAATTATAAAGGACAGAGTCAGTTTTCAACCTGGTTACACAGTGTTACTGCGAATGTGACAATATCTTATATCCGTAAACAGCGGGGCTGGTTTCAGCGAATGATGAACATTGAAACCTCTTCGGCTATGTATGCCGAAGCCGAAGCACCGACAAGTGATGTAGATCTTGAATCTTTGATAGTTAGGCTTCCAGAACGGGCCCGAATGGTGTTTGTACTGCACGCCATCGAAGGTTACAGACATGAAGAAGTGGCTGAAATGTTGAATATGGCCGTTGGGTCAAGCAAGGCACAGTTTCACCGCGCTAAGCAACTTCTCAAAACGTGGATGGGTTATGACGATGAATAGTTTTGAACAAAAGCTGCAAGCCAAAATTGAAGCGTTACCGGAAACAAGAACGCCAGAAAAGCCATTGTGGAAAGGTATTGAACGCGGTATTGCGGCTGAAGAAGTTGCAATGTCAGAGGCTACTGCGAAAGAGCCAACCAAACTTCACTGGGTTGCCATGGCAGCAAGTGTTGTGTTGGTCAGTGTATTGTGGGTTTTCGTTCCTTCGGTATTAGAACCTCAAGCGGGAAAACTTGAAGGCTATGCATTAGTAGAGTCCTTGAGTAGACAACAAAGTGAACAGATAACTGGTTTGTTAGCAAGCTATGAAAGTTCAGAAGCTGTCACACAGAACTGGCAGCAGCAGTTAGCAGAATTAGAAGACGCGGCACAAGCCATAAAGTTGGTGTTAAAGGAAGACCCATCTAACCCGGCACTTTTGCAAATGCTGCAACAAGTATATAACCAGCAAATTGCCTTAATAGAGCAAGTGCATGCGCCCAAGTGGCAACAAATTTAAGGAGTAACGCTATGAACAATTTTACCCGTTTTTTGAAAAAGTACGCTTTATCAGTGTCGGCGGCAACTCTGATTGCAATACCATGTGCAGCTTTTGCCGGGGAAGCAGTAGACCGTACGATTGAAACTGGTGATAGCCCAAGAGTGGATATTGAACATATCAATGGTCAAGCAGAAATCAGAGGTTGGGATAAGTCAGAGGTGAGGGTAACAGGCACCCTAGGTGACAACACCGAAGAATTTATTTTTGAGAAGCAAGGTAATGTTATTCTGATTCACGTGGAAGTTGAGCGTAGCGATAGGCGGTGGGGAAGTCATCAAACCGATGGTGATGAGTTATTAATATACGTACCTTTCAATAGTTATGTAGACTACGATTCGATTAATGCCGATGTTCGTATCGAAGATATTAAAAAAGGTGTAAGCGTCGAAGTGGTTAATGGCGATGTTGATATTGAAAATGTCGACACGGCAGTTGAAGCTGATGCAGTGAACGGCGATATAAGTCTTAAAAATATCACAGGACGATTGGCGGTTGAAACCGTTAACGGCAGTATTTCCGGTAGTCACTTTGGCGATCAGCATACCTCTATTGAGTCGGTAAACGGCAGTATTTCAGTGAGTACAACTAGCCCTCGTATAAAAGTGGAAACGGTGAATGGGCGTATAGAGTTAATTCTTGCCGAAATTGATATGTTGGAAGTCAACACTGTGAATGGGCGCTTGTCGGCAGAGATGACCTTGAATAAAGACGGTGAGGTATATGCAAGCTCAGTGGGAGGCAGTATTAACTTAACTTTCCAATCTGACGTATCAGCCCGCTTTGACGTACAAGCCCATGCCGGTGGTAATATTTCAAACGATATTACCAGTGACAAGATGCAAAAAGCTAAGTATGGCCCTCGTCGTTGGTTAGAGTTTGTACATGGCTCAGGCGATGCGAATGTTGATATTTCAACGGTAAATGGCAGAGTATCACTAGACACTAAGTAGCCTTACAGTACTTTCCAAAAAGGCAGCGCAAGAATGGTTTCGCTGCCTTTTTTATGGATTTTTCTAACGCTTATTTCCATCAATTCCGTTGTTTAGATTGTTCTGTACAAAGCAAAAGCGCATAATGTGGGATTAGTTTAATTATACGGGTGATTGTTAGTGGCGTCGGTATCTCCTCCTCAAGGCGACAATAAGGTAGAGAAGCTCAAAATACCTCCTCATAGTATAGAGGCAGAGCAGTCTGTGCTTGGGAGCATGCTCATAGACCCCGACACATGGGATAAAGTCGCTGAGCAAGTGACAGACAGTGACTTTTACAATCGTTCTCACCAGATAATATATCGCGCGATTCTGCGTTTGTTGAACAATAGTCAGCCCGTTGACCTTATTACCGTATCTGAAGAGCTTGAAAAACATGATGAGCTTGAAGATGCAGGTGGTTTTGCTTATTTAGGTGAACTTGCTAAAAATACTCCTAGCTCTGCAAACGTTGTATCTTATGCAAAGATAATCAGTGAACGGGCAATTACCCGAGAGCTTATCGGTGTAGCTCACGATATTGCAGAAGTAGGCTACAATCCAGAGGGCCGCGATAGCGCTGATATTCTGGATTTGGCAGAAAGCAAGGTTTTCGAAATTGCCGAACGACGAACCGGTGAAAACGAAGGCCCTAAAAACGTTGAATCTGTGTTAGGTAAAACAATAGATCGCCTTGAGATTCTATTAAAAACTAACAAAGAAGTCACAGGGGTGACTACCGGATTTACTGACCTTGATAAAAAAACCAGCGGCCTTCAACCTTCAGATTTAATTATTGTCGCAGCCCGTCCTTCCATGGGTAAAACGACCTTTGCCATGAACCTGGTCGAGAACGCCATGATGGCAGAAGACAAACCTGTACTGGTATTTAGCCTTGAGATGCCATCGGAACAAATCATGATGCGTATGCTCGCATCGCTCAGTCGCGTAGACCAAACAAAAATCCGTACTGCGCAGCTTGATGATGAAGATTGGGCAAGAATTTCAAACACCATGGCCATGCTTAAAGACAAAGATTCTCTCTTTGTTGATGACTCGTCAGGGTTAACACCTATGGACGTAAGAAGCCGAGCCCGTAAACTTGCCAGAGAGCGTGGTGGCATAAGCCTGATCATGGTGGACTATTTGCAGCTCATGCGCGTGCCCTCTCTCAGTGATAACCGTACTCTAGAGATTGCTGAAATTTCTCGCTCGTTAAAAGCCTTAGCCAAAGAGTTAGAGGTACCTGTTGTGGCGCTTTCTCAGCTCAACCGTAGTTTGGAGCAACGGGCCGATAAGCGACCAGTAAACTCAGACTTACGTGAATCTGGCTCTATTGAGCAAGATGCCGATTTGATTATGTTTATCTACCGTGATGAGGTTTATCACGAAAACAGCGAAGACAAAGGCGTGGCTGAAATAATTATTGGTAAGCAGCGTAACGGACCTATTGGAACCTCTCGCTTAACCTTCCAGGGGCAGTTCTCTCGTTTTGATAACTATGCTGGGCCTGCGGTCTCGGACGACTATTAAAAAAGGCGCCATCAGGCGCCTTTTTCTATCGTAAATCGTAATTCCTGAGCGGTTACTTTTTCTCTGGTACTTGAACAGTTTGCTCAACCGTTACAGAGATTCGGCGGTTAACCATATGTGCATCCGCTGTATTTGCAGGGTCTAGTAACTGAGTTTCACCGTATCCAACAGTATCGATACGAACTGCGTCAATACCATACATGTCAACTAATACGGCTTTGAAGGCTTCGGCGCGTTCTTCAGACAACTTGAGGTTGTATGTTGCAGAACCAGGTGCAGATGTATGACCTTCTACTACAGCAGTTGTGTCAGCGTACTGAGTCATAAATTCAGCGAATTCAACAATTTCTGGATCGCGAGGCTGTTTTACTTCAGCGCTGTCGTTATCAAACAATACGCGAAGCGTAATGTTTACTGTTTCGTTGCCAAAGACGGTACAGCCCTTTTCGTCAACTTTAACGTCAGCCGGTGAATCTGGACACTGGTCCATATCATTGCTAACACCATCGTTGTCGTCGTCAGCCATTACTTGACAGCCTACTGAATCAACAGCAACACCCGCAGGTGTCATAGGGCACTGGTCTAAGCGGTCAATGACGCCATCGTTGTCAGTGTCATAGGCAGTTGCTACTGGCGCACTTGAAGACGTTTCACCAAAAGGAACAACAAGGCCAATCTTAACGCTAACATCACTAAAGTCGAAGTCTAAATCACGATAGGTAGCAATCTCAGTAAGAACCATTAGGTTTTCAACTGGCTGCCAATGTTTACCAATACCCAAATCTACAAAAGTGGTTGAGTCGCCAACTGATTGACGACGTACACCACCAAACAGATAGTATTTGTCTTCTGGGAGGAAGTACACAAGATCGACACCAGTCATCTCACCGTCATCTTCACCAGCGTTTTGAAATAGGTCAAGTTCTAGATGCGTAAATTCAGCGCGTACTGCCCAAGACTGAGTAAAACGAAAACCGTACTCAGCGGTAATTCCCTTCCCATCGTCGAAAGAGGTACCTGTTGTCGTACCATCAATAGTGTGAAGGCCGGAAGCTTTGTAATACATTCCAGATACACCAAGCCAGCTTGAGTAAGGCGGTTCTTCTTGCGCAAAAGCTGTGGTCGATAACATAGCGGCAGTCAATGCAGCCATTGTAAAGTGTTTTTTCATAGTCACATCCTGTTTAATGTTGAGTGATGAAGTGTCACATAATGTTTTAAGTTGCTCACTGCTTTGAGCTTACTCATGGCTTGTAGCTATTATTGGTGTGATCATACTGCTACTTGACCGTGTAATGTAGCTATAATCCTGCGGGAGCCACCGTGATCACGATGTTCTCCTAGCATGATGCCCTGCCACGTACCAAGTTGAATCTTACCTTGCTGAATGGGAAGGGTCACTTGGCAGCCTAGTATACTCGACTTTATATGGGCAGGCATATCGTCACTGCCTTCATAAATATGTCGATAAAAAGGTAAATCTTCTTTGACGCTATAATTAAAGAAGGCTTCCATGTCTTTACGTACCGTTGGATCCGCATTCTCGTTGATAGTAAGGCTTGCACTGGTATGTTGCAAACACAGATGCATTAAACCTACCTCAATATCTCGCAATTGAGGCAATGCTTCAACGATTTGTTGAGTTATTAGATGAAAACCTCTTGGTTTTGCCGGTATTGTAATGGTTTCCGAAAACCAAACGCTACTTGTCAAAACAAATTTCCAGATGCGCAAGTCCGTCATCGCATAGGAAAGGAAGGATAATTTTTGCGCCATCCACCTGATGACTAATTGAGTGATCCTTCCCTGAAACAACAACGGGGGTGGCCATGGCAAATTCAAACCCTTTATCTGCAAGGTCTCTTTTAGCACCACCGCAAATCATATTAGTTACTTCGCCTACCATATCACCCACTTCAGCGTCGAGTTTACTCGGTCGCTCACCAACCATTCGCTCCATGATTGTCAACGCTAACGATTCATCAAAGGTTATCGACATAGATCCCTTAACCTCTGGGCCCACCATGCCTATCAACCCTGATACATCCCCTTTAGCCATATCGTCTTGCTTACGTTTTGGCTTACCTGGGGTAAGTTTTGTTTGTGCCATAGTTTCCATTACATTGAGAAAACCCGTTATAAAAGGGTTTACAAACTCAGCATTCATTTACGTGCTCCTTGGAAGAGGTTACCTCGGCCACTTGACACTCTGAGCACAACCCATGGGCTTCGATAGTTTGCTTTATTACTTTAAAGCCGTTGGCTTGGGCTTGGCTGTCCAATGTTTCTTTTAATCCTTCTGACTGAATTTCAGCGACGTCGCCACAACTGTCACAAATCAGAAATTGTACCGGATGGTGGCAGCCAAAATGATAACAAGCGACAAATGCGTTAGTAGACTCAAGTCGGTGTATCAATCCAAAATCTAATAAAAAGTCTAAAGCACGGTATACGGTTGCCGGTTTCGCACTAGATTCGGTTTCCTTTAGCGCGTCTAGCATCTCATAGGCCCCCATAGGACCATGTTTCTCTACTAGTATTTCGTAAACCTTGGCACGTAAGGGGGTAAATCTAGCGCCCCGTTGCTCACAATAAGTGCGTGCTTTTTGTATTAAGATTGAACTATTCATTTATTACTACCATGGTTACTGCAAGGTGTCCTGTAGAAGTTAAACTTGCGCTATGTGCGCTCGCTATCCATTGCATTGGAAAACATATATGCAATAAGCTCGTCTTCCATGGCAAAACGCAGTTCGAGAGCTTCGCCAAGGGTTGATAAAGATTCATCAAATGCATTTGCTTGTTTTACAGAAAAGGCATCGGCGAAATTATCGTTAAATTTTAATGCTGCGTCTGTGGTTTGCGCTAATTTTGGATAGAGACTTGTTGCCTTGTCCTGCATGGCCGTATTGTTGGGTACCAACATGTCGAACACCTCAAAGTGACCTGTAGATACATAGTCCATTAACTGCTCGCAGAACGTCTCGATGGCGCTAGCACTGGGTAACACATGTTCGCCAGTGTTCATACCTGCAAGTTGGCAATATGATACCAGTAAGCGCTTCCGTGATTGAAGCCAATTATCAACAGTTTGACTTTTACCGCCCCATAGAGCTTTTACTTTATCTAACTGTTCTAACATGCTTCGGCCCTTTTAAACCAAATAAACGCTATGTTTACGCTAGTATAACACCCTAGTAACTGTACACAAATTAACAAACGAAGAAGGTTAAGTTATTTATTGTGTTATCTTTACGTAATTACCCATTTTGGAGTCGAGCCTCTTTATGATGATAAGAAAAACCCGCGCTCAAATAGAAAATAATAGTGCACTATGGATTATTTTCAGCAAAGGGAGCGTAGTTGTCAGAGAAAACGAGTCGAGCTTGCCCAACGCAGATGTCAGTGAGATGACATTTTTATCAGAATACCAAGACGATATTCATGAGTTGCCCCCGCTGTCAGAATCTGCTGAGAACAACGAGCAAGTATTTGTTGTTGATTTGGGTAGTGAAGCTGTAACCTCAGAAGGATGGACTACCCTTTCACTGAGGGCATTACTTATGGCTCACCAAGACATAGGTTTTTCAGTGATAGGGCGAGCTTGGCAATATATTCACTTTTTGCGTACCCACAGATTTTGTGGCCAGTGTGGGGCGAAAACCGAGCTGGTGACATGGGAAATGGCCGTACACTGTCATCAGTGCAATCACCGAAGCTATCCAAGAGTTTCCCCTTGTATCATTGTTGCTATTCACGACAACGAACGCATTTTGTTGGCAAAAGGAACACGGCACAGAGAGACCAACATGTATTCGACCCTTGCAGGCTTTGTGGAAAGTGGTGAGAGTCTTGTGCAAGCGACCCACAGAGAAGTTTTCGAAGAGGTCGGCGTGAAAGTGAAAAATATTCAGTATTTTGATAGTCAGCCATGGCCGTTTCCCCACTCACTAATGGTGGGCTTTATCGCAGAATATGCAGGTGGAGATATCCGTTGCCAAGAAAACGAGATAGACGATGCCCAGTGGTTCGATATTGACGATCTACCTATTATTCCGCCTAAGCTTTCTATTGCTGGTCAACTTATTGAAAAAACTATCTCATTGATTCGAGAAAAATCTTCAAGTGGTTCCTGATTGAACTCTTAGAAGAATAACTTGATCTTTAGCAAGTAATCATTGCTTAAAAGCACAATTTTTCACTAGGTTTTTAATACAGGCGTTTGGATAGCTGATATACTTCGGCGGTTTTTTAGCATCGAATAGTTTTAGGTGAACCCATGTCACAAAGCGCTTCTAGTGTTGCAAAGCCAGAATTGAAAAATGATCGCTATCTTCGCGCGCTGCTCAAGCAGCCGGTAGACGCTACTCCTGTGTGGATGATGCGCCAAGCCGGTCGTTATCTTCCTGAGTACAAAGCAACCCGTGCAGAAGCCGGTGATTTTATGTCGTTGTGCAAAAATGCTGAATTAGCATGTGAAGTAACATTACAACCTCTACGTCGATTCCCATTAGATGCGGCAATTTTATTCTCCGATATCCTAACGATCCCAGATGCTATGGGATTGGGCTTATACTTCGAAACCGGAGAAGGCCCGCGTTTTAAATCGCCGATTACTTGTAAAGCCGACGTAGATAAAATTGGCATTCCTGACCCAGAAGGCGAGTTGCAATATGTAATGAATGCCGTGCGTACTATTCGTCGTGAATTGAAAGGTGAAGTACCCCTTATCGGATTCTCAGGTAGCCCTTGGACACTGGCTACTTACATGGTTGAGGGTGGTTCGAGCAAAGCTTTTACCAAAATTAAGAAAATGGCATTTGCTGAACCTGCAACGCTTCACGCACTTTTGGCAAAATTAGCTGATTCTGTGACGAGTTATCTCAATGCCCAAATTGCGGCGGGCGCCCAATCTGTCATGGTGTTTGATACTTGGGGCGGCGTATTATCACCACGAGATTACAAAGAGTTTTCGTTGCAATATATGGAACGAATTGTCAACGGATTGACCCGTGAAGCCGATGGTCGAAAAGTACCTGTGACTTTGTTCACCAAAAACGGTGGAATGTGGCTAGAAGCTATAGCTGCTACAGGTTGTGATGCCGTTGGCCTAGATTGGACTATCGACATTGCCGGTGCGAAAGCTCGTGTAGGTGATAAAGTGGCGCTACAAGGGAATATGGATCCATCAATGCTTTATGCGCCAGCTTCTCGTATTCGACAAGAAGTGAGTACCATTCTTGAAGGTTTTGGTGAAGGTACAGGTCATGTATTTAATTTGGGCCACGGTATTCATTTAGACGTACCGCCAGAAAACGCTGGTGTATTCGTAAACGCAGTTCACGAACTCAGTAAGCCTTATCACGCAAAATAATCACCCAAAGGCAATGGTATTCAACGGTCATTGCCTTCGTTGACTTTATGCGTCTCGGGGAAGCCCTTTTTCAATCGTACGCACCAGCCGCTGATGTTTGCGGTTTTCTGATTGGTTCGTTTGGGATTTTCTCATTTGCTGTTCTACGGCCCACTTGATGTGTACATCGACGTTATCGTCCACACTTCCCAGCGATTCGGCTAACGTATTTAAAGTTATTGATGAATAGGGGCTGTTTCCTAGCGCAATTGCGATATTGCGCTTCCACTTAGCATAACCAATGCGTCTAATTGCTGATCCTTCGGTATATTTCAGAAATTCGTCTTCAGTCCAAGCAAATAATGTGAGTAGTGATTGTCCGTGAAGCTTTTCTCTGGGATGAAAGTCAGGCTCGGTAGTTACTGTACTGTAGCGATTCCACGGGCAAATTAACTGGCAGTCGTCACAGCCATAAATACGATTACCCATCGGTGCACGCAATTCTTCGGGTATCTCACCGTCGTGTTCTATGGTTAAGTAAGAAACGCAGCGTTTCGCATCTACTTGGTAAGGTGCAACGATAGCGTCAGTGGGGCAAATGGTAATACATGCAGTGCAGCTTCCACATTCTGCTTCAACCGGCGAATCTGTGGGAAGGGGTAAGTTAATAAAGAGTTCTCCTAAGAAGAACCATGAACCGGCTTCTTTACTTAAAGTCAGCGTGTGTTTACCTGTCCAGCCTATTCCCGCCTTTTCCGCAATGGCGTGCTCCAGTACTGGGGCTGAGTCGACAAAAGGGCGGTAAGCCGTTCCTTCTAACTGCGCAGATATTTTCTCACCGAGCTGCTTGAGCTTTTTGCGGATGACTTTGTGGTAGTCTCGCCCCAATGCGTAGCGGCTAATGTAGCCTATATTGGGGTCTTTTAAGTGTTTAGCAAAAGATGCGTCGGGCGGAAGGTAATCCATTCTTACACTGATCACCCGCAGTGTGCCGGGCACCAACTCCGCGGGGCGCGCTCGTTTCAGCCCATGAGCTTCCATGTAGTCCATAGCGCCGTGATAGCCATTTTCTAACCATTGCATTAAATGCGGTTCGTGTTGCGATAAGTCAATATCACTAATTCCAACGTGCTGAAAGCCTAGCGCACGGCCCCAAGCCTTGATATCGTTGGACAACTGGTTTAAATCGATGGAATTTATCGCGGACATGCATTTATGTTAGATACTCAACTCACTACCAGCTTATCACACAAACTCTTTCGCGCCGATCAAGTTCGCGCAAACGAGCAAGCCGCAGCCGAAAATTCGGGATGTGACATGTTTACGCTTATGCAACGGGCCGGCGAGTCTGTATTCCAACACTGCATTGAGCTATTTCCCAATTTAGATATTTTCGTGGTACTCGTTGGCCAAGGAAATAATGCGGGTGACGGCTACGTTACTGCACTACATGCAAAAAAAGCGGGCAAGCAAGTTTACGTTTGTGCGGTAGAACCTGACCGAATTTTGGACGGTGACGCCGGTATAGCCCAAGCAAACTGGTTTGCTGCTGGCGGCAAATTAGTAGAGTTTAGCGAAGCCTTAGTTGAAAAAGCCGATATTATTATCGACGCGTTATTGGGTACCGGAATTAATAGCGTTATTCGCAATGAGTTTGCAGACGTAATAGACGTGATAAATAGGTCTAGCACCTATGTAGTGGCAGTTGATGTTCCGTCTGGCCTCGACGCAAATACAGGGCAGAGTTTAGGGCGCTGTGTTCAAGCCGATGTGACGGTAACTTTTGTTGGTATTAAGCCTGGGCTAGTCACCGGAGCAGGCAAGCAGTCTTGTGGGCAGTTGGTTTACGCTGATTTAGACATTGGGAAGGCGTTTCAAGCCCTGGCGAAGCCCTGTGCAACGCTGCTTAAAATAGAGCATTTTAAGGGCTTAGCACCTCGCGATATACACAGTCATAAAGGTACTTATGGGCGACTACTCTGCGTGGGCGGAAACAAGGGAACTGCTGGCGCAATTAGGTTAGCTGGTGAAGCAGCGCTGCGCAGTGGTGCAGGGATGGTACGAACTTATGTTCATGAAGCATCAGTGGTACAAGTGAGTTCCGGTCGCCCAGAGCTTATGGTCACAGATTCTGATTTAGACGCAGCCTTAGCATGGGCAACATGTGTGGTTATTGGGCCAGGCTTAGGACAGGATGAATGGGCCGAAGCTGCCTTTGAAACTACGATGAAGTACTGCCAGGCGACAAATACCCCGCTAGTCATTGACGCCGATGCACTGAATTTATTGTGTAAGCAGTCAACGGCGTACACGGTAACAGACTGTATATTAACCCCCCATGCTGCCGAAGGTGCAAGATTGCTGGGGTTAACAGTAGAAGAAGTGGAGAGCAATCGATTCAACACCGCGCGCCAATGTGCACAGCGATATCACGCAGTGTGTGTATTGAAAGGCGCGGGTACTCTTATAGATAACGAGAAAGCAACATGGGTGTGTCGTCACGGTAACCCTGGCATGGCTACCGCAGGAAGTGGTGATGTACTGAGTGGAATTTTAGGTGCTTTATTGGCACAAGGTGTTCAAGTTGATATGGCCGCGAAATACGGTGTGATTCTGCACGCAAAAGCTGGTGATGACGTTGCCGAGTTATACGGTCAACGTGGTATGATAGCGAGTGATTTATTTGATGCAGTTCGAGCTTTGATCAATCACCACAGTTCGTGATTTTTTCAACGTTGGGCAGTATTCACACGCTGTTGTAGGAATTTGGACTTATGTCATACCCAGAAACATCTTTTTTTGCGAGTGCGCCCGAAGAAACCGCTGTACTCGCACAAGATCTTGCGCAAGCTGTAGCTGCGTTATCGTCGAAAGAAGCCGTTATTTTTCTCGATGGGGATTTAGGTGCTGGCAAAACCACCTTTAGTCGTTACTTTATTCAGTCTTTTGGCCATGAAGGAAGTGTGAAGAGCCCAACGTACACCTTAGTTGAACCGTATGAGCTTGATTCGATATCAATTTACCATTTCGACCTATATCGTCTAGCCGATCCAGAAGAGCTAGAATTTATGGGAATTAGAGACTATTTTGGCGAAGGGAACATAGCTTTGATAGAGTGGTCTGAAAAAGGTGGCCAATTCCTCGCCATGCCAGATCTAGTTATCGATATAGACATTACCTCAGCAGGTAGGCAGTTTTTAGTTCAGGCGAGAAGTGTGAAGGGCGCTAAAATATTACAGAATTGTAAGTGTGTTTGAAAATGCTCGACATTTTACTGGTGTCGCGTTGTAAATTAATGAATAAAATAAAAATAAGTGGCTAAGTAGAGATATTATGGTGCGCATTATAGGGTTAGTTTTGTGTATGATGCTGGTGGTACAACACCTGCAAGCTGCACAAAATGACATTGATGGCCTGCGGATTTGGCCTTCTCCAGCGAGTACTCGCGTTGTACTCGACCTAGACGCAGCGCCAGAATTTACTTATTTCACATTAACCAACCCGCACCGTCTTGTTATTGATTTGTCTGATACCAAACGTGATACGGAGCTATCTGTGTCACAAGACATGGGTGATTTAGTCAAAAAAGTGCGTTATTCAACCCCCAAGACTACTAATGACGCCAGAATTGTGATTGAACTGAATCGCAAAGCTGACCCCACCTTGTTTGCTATGACGCCCACAGCGCCTTATGGTCATCGATTGGTGATTGATTTGCTCGACAGCAGTCCGCCTGCGCCTGCCCCCATTGTTATTGATCAATCCAGTAACCCAAGAGACCGAGATATTATTATTGCTATAGATGCGGGGCATGGAGGAGAAGATCCCGGATCAATAGGGCCTTCAGGCTCTTATGAGAAGCATATTACCTTGAGTATTGCTAAAAAACTTGAGGCCATGATTAACAACGAACGAGGAATGCGGGCAATTATGACTCGTTCCGGTGACTATTATATTTCACCAAATCGTCGTCCAGAAATTGCCCGAGAGAAAAAAGCCGACCTCTTTATCTCAGTGCATGCTGACGCATTTACCCAACCTGAACCCAGAGGCGGATCTGTATGGGTGCTGTCAATGCGAAGAGCTGACACTGAACTCGGTCGTTGGATGGAAAAAACGGAACGTCACTCGGAGCTACTTGGTGGGGCCGCAGAAGTTATCAGTGATAAATCGAGTGAGCTTTATCTTGCAGAAACTATTCTGGGCTTGTCGATGGACCACAGTATGGCAACGAGTTTCGACTTGAGCAATGAAGTGATAAGCGAGTTGAAACAGATTACTCGTATGCACAAACGCACACCTCAAGCTGCCAGTTTGGCTGTGTTAACATCGCCCGATATTCCTTCCATACTTGTAGAAGTGGGATTCATTTCAAACCCCGAAGAAGAAAAGAACCTTAATTGGTCAAAACATCGAGAGCGTTTGGCACAGTCAATTTTTAATGCAACTAAGCGATATTTCAGACAAGTGCCCCCTGATGGTACATTGTGGGCCTCAGAAAGGGCTACAAACCGAACTCATAAAGTACAAAGTGGAGAGTCACTTTCTTTGTTGGCTCAGCGTTACAGTGTTACGGTACGCCGAATTAAAGAAGTCAATAATCTCAATAGTGATGTGGTTCAAATAGGACAAGTGCTGACTATTCCCAGTACCTAACCCAATCACACTTTCCAATTTTTAGCGAACAGGTATTAACCATTGCCGATTAAATTACTGTCTCCTCAGCTAGCGAACCAAATCGCGGCAGGTGAGGTTGTTGAACGCCCAGCGTCGGTTGTAAAAGAATTACTAGAAAATAGTTTAGATGCAGGTGCTGATCGCATAGAGATCGATATTGAAAAGGGTGGTCATAAGCGTATCCGCATACGTGACAACGGCAGTGGTATTGCAAAAGATGAACTGACGCTTGCGCTAAGCCGTCATGCGACAAGCAAGATAATTACTCTTGATGATTTGGAACAGATAATGTCATTGGGGTTTCGCGGCGAAGCGCTTGCAAGTATCAGTTCGGTGAGTCGCCTCACTTTAACATCGCGCCCTGCTAATCAAGAACAAGCTTGGGAAGCCTTTTGTGAAGGCCGGGACATGGCGGTGAGTGTTCAGCCTGCTGCCCATCCCGTTGGAACGACTATTGATGTGGTTGATTTGTTCTACAACACACCGGCTCGACGTAAGTTTCTTCGAACGGAAAAAACCGAATTTCATCACATCGAAGATGTGGTGAAGCGCATTGCACTGAGTAACCCCAATGTTGGTTTTGTATTAAAGCACAATGGTAAACCCATTCGCAGGCATATGCCCGACAGTCAGCACAGTTTGGCTCACAGAATTAGTTCGGTGGTAGGGCAAAAGTTCATCAAAAATGCCATTCACACTCAAGTGACTTACGAAGGCATTCACTTAGAAGCGTGGTTAGGCGACGAAGGCTTGCTTCGCAGTAGTAGTGACTGTCAGTTTAGTTTTATTAATGGTCGTGGAATGCGAGACAAACTTATATTGCACGCCGTGCGGCAAGCGTATGAGTCGGTATGGGGTGTTTTGGAACAACCGTCGTTTGTCATGTATTTAACCATAGATCCAAAAGAGGTCGACGTTAATGTACACCCTGCAAAACACGAAGTGCGTTTCCAGCAAGGCCGTTTGGTACACGATTTTATCTGCAAAGCAGTGTGCGACGCTTTGTATTCAGTGACCTCAGAAGAGAGTGTTTCAGTACAAGATCCAGCATCGAATGAATCATCTGAATTCACGTTTGCCAATAATGAGCCCACCCATGATTATATTCGCCCCTTGACGCATAGTTCAGGTAGCAA
Organism: Alteromonadaceae bacterium; assembly: GCA_027013165.1. Taxonomy (GTDB): domain Bacteria; phylum Pseudomonadota; class Gammaproteobacteria; order Enterobacterales; family Alteromonadaceae; genus Alteromonas. Next base: position 37,450 of record JALUXV010000530.1, on the reverse strand, counting down.
TGTGAGTGAATCTAAAGCTACGGGGGGATCTTCATTTCAATCCGGTCGAAATAGTTCATCTAAGGTGGGTGCTGAATACAACAGAAATTTCCAATCGTTAATGTCCCCAACTGACACGTTGGCAACAGATAGCGCAAACGACACCTCTTTGCCGTATTTACCGTTAGGAGATTCTGCCCGCCTCTACAGTCAAGAAAACAATGTTTTCTTGTTGTCGGCTCACTCCTTATTACCCGAATGGTTGTTCTTGCTGTGTGATAAAGCGTCTCATAGTCAGCCCTTACTAATGCCAGTTGCTATAACTTTTGAGCCGCTGTCTGAACATGTTTTAGCCGCTTTGAAGCAATTGAGCTTTGAAATAAGCTACACGGCGGGGAAATATCGATTACAGCAAGTTCCCGCAGGGACTAGACATTTGCCTTGGCTGCGATGGTTTGAGCCCATGCTTATCAACAGTTTAGAAGCAGAGGCTCCTACGAAAAAAATATTTGAATTTTCCAATGCATTAGCACCAGAAAGTACTATGCTAATTTGGAAATGGTTAGAACAATTTAGTCCTTCCGAACAATGGGAATATATCCAGCGTTTTGGTAAAGTGCGCGACCTAAAAAGTGTTACTGCGCTTTGGGATACCAAAAATGGCGATTAAAAAGTGTCCTGAATTACCTGTTGTATCCATTATGGGGCCAACGGCGTCAGGGAAAACCGGATTAGCATTGGCATTAGCGCAGGAGATTGATTGTGAAATCATTAGTGTAGATTCCGCGCTCGTATACAAAGAGATGGATATTGGCACCGCAAAGCCTACAAAAGATGAGCTTGATGCGGTCCCCCATCATCTTATAGATATTATTGACCCATCAGAAAGTTATTCGGTTTCAGCATTTTGTAAAGATGCAGTGAGTCTGATTGGCGAAATTCATCGTAGAAACCGTGTACCAATATTGGTAGGAGGTACGATGATGTATTTCAATGCCTTGATAAATGGAATATCGCCACTACCTAAGTCAGACGAGAAAGTGCGACAATTGCTTGAAGAAGAGGCAAATCGCACAGGTTGGGACACGTTGCATGCTCAATTATGTGACGTAGACCCTGTCAGCGGGGCGCGAATTCACCCCAATGATCCACAGCGACTGACGCGAGCACTTGAAGTTTATCGCAGTACAGGTAAGACCTTAACCGAATGGCAACAGGAAAAGGGTGAAACTTGCCCTTATGACGTAGTACAGTTTGCTATAGCGCCCGAAGATCGCGCAGTACTACACGAACGAATTGCTCAAAGATTCGATATTATGCTTCAACAGAACTTTGAGGAAGAAGTACGCAAACTTCTTAGTAGAGGAGATTTGCACCCAGACCTACCGTCAATTAGATCAGTGGGTTATCGTCAAATGTGGCAGTATTTAACAGGCGAACTGTCACATGACGAAATGAGAGAAAGGGGCATTATTGCAACTAGGCAGCTAGCTAAACGTCAGCTCACTTGGCTTAGAGGGTGGGAGAATCTGACTTGGCTCGACACATTTGCTAACGATAATGCGACTAAAATAGCAGCAAAATTAGCTCTCTAATTTGTCAGTGTAGTGTACAATTAGAGTTGGAGTAGCTGTAGTTAACGCTACAATAATAAAAACACTAAGGATATCAAATGGCTAAAGGGCAATCTTTACAAGACCCATTTTTAAACGCTTTGCGCAAGGAACGTATACCAGTGTCTATTTATCTGGTAAACGGCATTAAATTGCAGGGGCAGGTAGAATCTTTTGATCAGTTTGTCATTCTGCTCAAAAATACAGTGAGCCAAATGGTTTATAAGCACGCTATTTCTACGGTAGTTCCAGCACGAGCCATCACTATGCCTAGTGCAACAGGAGATTCCGACAATAGTAAAGGTGAATAATTTAAAAGGTAACGCGCTTGTTTGACCGTTATGAAGCCGGTGAACAGGCTGTACTTGTTCATGTTAATTTTGCTGATGAAAACAGTAAAGAAGATTTAGCCGAACTTGAGTTACTGGTGTCATCTGCTGGCGTTGATGCGGTAGATGTTATTACCACATCGCGCAGTGCACCTCATGCGAAATTTTTCGTGGGTTCAGGGAAAGCGGAAGAGATAGCGGCTGCGGTGAAGGCCCACGAAGCTAACGTCGTAATCTTTAACCATGCTCTTTCTCCTTCTCAAGAACGAAATCTAGAAGCTGCGTGCAAGTGCCGAGTGCTTGATCGTACCGGCCTCATCTTAGACATCTTTGCACAACGAGCGCGAACCCACGAGGGTAAGCTGCAAGTAGAACTTGCGCAGTTGCGACACATATCAACGCGCCTCATCAGAGGGTGGACTCACCTTGAAAGACAAAAAGGTGGGATAGGCTTGCGTGGACCCGGAGAAACGCAGCTAGAGACTGACCGACGATTACTTCGAGCCAGAATAAGCGCTATCTTAAGGCGCTTAGCCAAGGTGCAGAAGCAGCGAGAGCAAGGCCGACGCTCTCGTAAGCGTGCTGAAATTCCTACCGTATCCTTGGTAGGGTATACCAACGCGGGTAAATCCACGCTTTTCAATACCATTACGGATGCCCATGTCTACGCAGCAGATCAACTGTTTGCCACACTTGATCCCACATTGCGTAAAATCGAACTAAACGACGTGGGAACTGCCATACTTGCAGATACTGTTGGTTTCATTCGACACTTACCTCACGATCTGGTCGCGGCTTTCAAAGCGACGTTGCAAGAAACCCAAGAAGCAGATTTGCTGCTTCATGTGGTAGATATTGCAGATGCAAATTATCGAGAAACCATGGATGAGGTTAATCTTGTTCTTGAAGAGATCGACGCCGGTGAAATTCAGCAGTTAATAATTTGTAACAAAATTGACAAACTAGAAGACACTCCACCACGTATAGAAAGAAACGAGGATGGCGTACCGACGCGAGTATGGTTGTCAGCTCAGACCGGAGAAGGTGTGGAATTGCTGAGTCAGGCGCTAACCGAGTGCTTGGGCAAGAGTATGGTGAATTACACGCTTAAAATCCCGCCTGCGCAAAGTCGATTACGTGGCGTGTTATACGAACTAAATTGTATTGCTCAAGAGCAGTACGACAATCACGGAGATTGGGTTGTCGACGTGAGAATGCCAACAGCTGACTGGAACCGACTTGAAAAACGGTTAGAAAACGGCATATCTGAATACGTGGTATCACATTGAGTTACACAAATGGCTAACATGTGTGACAATAGATAAGATTTCTTAAATAAAACCGTAATTTATGGAGTATCAACATGGCTTGGAATGAGCCGGGTGGTAATAACAACGACCCGTGGAAAAACCGCGGTGGCCGCGATCAAGGGCCCCCGGATTTGGATGATGTATTCAAAAACTTATTCGGTAAGTTTGGAAAAATGGGTAACGGCGGTAATGGCCAAGGCAAGAGCCTAGGTGGTATCGGCGCTGGTATTCTTATTGGTCTCCTAGCTATTATCTGGTTTATTAGTGGTTTTTACACCATTCGTGAAGCGGAGCGTGGTGTAGTTCTGCGATTTGGTGAATATCATCAACAGGTGGAACCTGGTCTGCGGTGGGCACCTACTTTTATTGATACGGTTGTACCTGTGGACGTACAATCTATCCGCGATCAGTCGTCTTCTGGTTCCATGCTTACTGAAGATGAAAACGTGGTTAGCGTTCAAATGGAAATGCAATATCGTGTTGTTGATCCCTATCGTTGGGTTTATGCAGTTGAAAACCCTGAGATGAGTTTGAGTCAGTCACTAGACAGTGCCATTCGCTACGTTGTGGGTCATTCAACGATGGATGACGTGCTTACAGACGGTCGTGAACTAACCCGTCAGCGCGTGTGGGAAGAACTTCAGTCAATCATTGAGCCTTATAATATGGGGGTTTCAATCATTGATATGAACTTCCGTGATGCACGCCCGCCAGAACAGGTCAAAGAAGCTTTTGATGATGCGATTGCCGCACAGGAAGACGAGCAGCGTTTTATTCGCGAAGCTGAAGCCTATGCCCGAGAAATTGAACCTCGAGCTCGTGGTCAAGTCAACCGCATGAACGAAGAAGCTCAGGCTTATCGTCAACGTGTTATCCTTGAAGCGCAGGGTGAAGTGGCGCGCTTTGAAGAATTACTCCCTCAGTATGAGCGTGCACCTGAAGTTACCCGAAACCGTATTTACCTTGAAACCATGGAACAAGTATTTGGCAACACCAGTAAAATACTTGTTGATAGTCAAGGTGGTAACAGCATGATGTATCTTCCGCTTGATAAAATAATGGAACGCCAGCAAAGCACTACGTCACCGCGTTCACGAAATACGCTAGAGGGTTTGCAACAAATGCCCATTACTGACGACGCAGGTCTAAGCCGAAATTCTTCACCGACAAGTGGCTTACGCAGTGACAACTACAGAGAAGGGAGATAATTAACCATGAAAAATTTAATTATTGCTTCGTTGGTTTTAGTTGCCATCCTAGCCTCTGGGTCATTGTTTGTGGTGAAAGAAGGCGAACGCGCTATTGTCATTCAGTTTGGTAAGGTGCAGCGAGATGATGCTACTGGCGATACCCGTGTATACGAGCCAGGGTTGCACTTCAAGCTGCCACTTATTGATTCTGTGCGTCATTTAGATGCCCGCATCCAAACACTTGATGATACTCCAGACCGTTTTGTAACCAGTGAAAAGAAAGATTTGATCGTAAACTCTTACGTTAAGTGGAGAATTAACGATTTCGCGCGTTACTATCTTTCAACCGGTGGCAACAAGCTCCAAGCGGAAGCACTACTAAAACAGAAAGTGAACAATGGCCTTCGTTCTGAGTTTGGTACCCGTACCATTGCTCAAATTGTGTCGGGTGAACGCTCAGCGTTAATGAACCAAGCAATGGAACAGGCATCATCGTCATCTGATGAGTTGGGTATTGAGATTGTTGACGTACGAGTAAAGCAAATCAACTTGCCTACCGAAGTCAGTAATTCCATCTTCCAGCGCATGAGAGCAGAGCGTGCTGCGGTAGCAAGAGAACACCGCTCTGAAGGTCAAGAGCAAGCAGATATTATTCGCGCAGATATCGATGCAAGAGTAACGGTAATGCTTGCTGATGCTGAACGTAATGCACGCCAACTGCGAGGTGAAGGTGATGCACAAGCTGCGCAGATATACGCTGATACGTATTCTAAGAATCCTGATTTCTATAGCTTCTTGAGAAGTATGGACGCTTATAAAGCGAGCTTTAACAGCAAGCAAGATGTGCTAGTAATAGAGCCTGACAGTGAATTCTTCCGTTTTATGAATGTTTCAAACGGCGGTGAATAAAACACGATTAAGTTTATAAAAGCCAGTCGATAGACTGGCTTTTTGGTATCTGGGTGCAAATAGGCGAAGAATTCGGGTAAAATACGCACAAACTATGAAAATAAACTAAACCACTTACCCCAAGAGCTGCCCACATAAGAGGTTAGCCAGTAAGTTGGAAAACAAAACGACAGAGAGAACTTCTTTGACATCTAATAGTTCAAATGCAAGCCCAGCCAATCAGGCTCAGGGGCAAGGCGGGTTATTCTCGCGATTTTTAGCAACCGTTGAATGGTTGGGTAACCTCCTTCCACATCCGGTCACACTGTTTGCCTTATTATCGGTATTCATCGTCATTTTGAGCGGTATATTAGGGTATTTTGATATTGCCGTGGCCGACCCTCGTCCAGAAGGCGCCAAGGGCAGAGATCCTGACGGTATGATTGAGGTTATTTCCTTGATGAGTGCTGACGGTCTTCAGCGAATCGTCACCGGCTTGGTCACTAATTTCACTGGGTTTGCGCCATTAGGTACTGTACTTGTCGCCTTGCTGGGTGTTTCTGTAGCAGAGCACTCTGGGCTACTCTCTGCCACCATGCGCGCTCTTGTTATGAACGCCTCGAAACGCGCAGTTACCTTTGCCATAGTGTTTGCGGGTATTGTTTCTAATACTGCATCAGAACTCGGCTATGTCGTGCTCATTCCGCTAGCAGCAATGATTTTTCATTCCCTTGGTCGCCATCCGCTGGCTGGTTTGGCAGCAGCATTTGCAGGTGTTTCAGCGGGTTACAGTGCGAACTTACTCTTGGGTACAGTAGACCCTCTGCTGTCTGGAATTACTGAGTCTGCGGCCCATATGATTGATCCAGATTATGTTGTTGGCCCAGAGGTAAACTGGTATTTCATGTTTGTCAGTACCTTTGTAGTGGCCATAATGGGGGCTTTGGTTACCGAGAAAATCGTTGAACCTCGACTTGGGAAGTTTGACGAGTCCGATGCGTCTATCGATTTAGGTAAACAAACCATGGAAGCACCCACGGACATTGAGAAAAAAGGTATGCGCTGGGCTGGTGTTTCATTTCTCGTGGTTTGTTTAATACTAGCGGCTACGGTAGTGCCGGAAAATGGTATTTTACGTCATCCTGAAACGGGTCAAGTCGCAGGGTCTCCTTTCTTAAAGGGTATTGTCGCATTTATCTTTATTACCTTTGCAGTACCTGGCTTTGTTTATGGTCGAATTACAGAAACGATGCGAAACGACCGTGATGTAATCAATGCCATGGCAAAAAGTATGGGGGTAATGGGCCTTTATATTACCTTAGTATTTTTTGCCGCTCAGTTTGTTGCTTTCTTCAAATGGACAAATTTGGGTACTGTACTTGCTGTTAAGGGCGCCGCAATGCTTCAAGCGGCAGGTCTTGATGGCCCTGCAATATTCATTTTGTTCATTCTAATGTGTGGTGTAGTTAATCTTTCCTTGGGAAGTGCATCTGCTCAATGGGCGGTAACTGCGCCGATATTCGTACCTATGTTGATGTTGGTGGGTTACGCCCCAGAGGTGATTCAAGCGGCTTATCGTATCGGTGATTCAGTGACCAATGTTATTGCTCCTATGATGAGTTACTTCGGACTTATTCTAGCTATGGCTGCGCGCTACAAGAGAGACTTAGGAATGGGCACGCTCATCGCTATGATGCTGCCATATACCATGGTGTTTATCGTGGGTTGGACCTTGTTGTTCTATTTGTGGGTCTTCGTTCTTGGGATGCCAGTAGGGCCAGGCGCAGCAACTTATTATCAGCCTTAATTTCTATCAATAATATGCTTCAAAAGCACCAGCGTTGCTGCGGGCTATTGAGTTAACTTGGAGCTACTATTTTTTTATACTAGCTCTTTTTTATTTTCTGTCTTAAACCACCTACTTCAGTAGGTGGTTATCATCTATGATAGGGCGTTGCTCGTATACCCACTCAAAATAATTCTCCCTTTGATTTTTAGTGAAGTCAAAAAGGAAGTTAACAGGAGTAGATACGACAAAGCATCACGCGTGTTTTGGCGATGCCAATATCACATAGTATGGACTCCTAAGTATCGATTAAAGATTATCAAGAGATAAATAAAGAACATCGAGAAAAGAAAGAACAGGAAAAATATCCTTATTACAGACGCTACGCACAATACGTACTAAGCAATGATGATGTTAACGCTCAGGCACCTAAGCATGTACGCACCGTTGACCTCCAGCTAACACGCCAGCAATTCGACTTGCGCTACCTAGAAAACTCTACTCAGCGGAAGATTTACTCTCATGTAGCCTTGATAAAGTGCGCATTGATGAAGTCTACCGTAACAAAACTGAACACCTGCCTAGCTTCGTGAGTAACCGATTTTAGTGTCAGGGTATCTTACAAAACTACAAATCCTAAATCAGGAAAATTCACTAACTTACTGTTTTTTTGTTAAGTTAACTGGCTGGTATAGTACCTGCTTGCCCCCTGCGTTAATTATTCTTAGCTTTATTAAATATTCCAACCTCGATAGAAAGGGATTGAAAAGGATAAATCAATTGAACAATAAATTCTTAAAAGCTTTAGCGGCTGGCTTTGCATTGTCCGTTAGCGGATTAGCTAATGCGGGGCTTATAACGGTAGAAAATTGGCATGATACAAGTGATGGCTTCCAAGGATTGAAAAAGTCAAACTTTTCTGACGATATATTTTATGCTGTGAGCCTTACAGGAGTTTTCAACAATCTAGAAACGTATGAAATGATTGAAGGATACCGTTGGGCCACAGAACAAGATTATTTGAATGCATGGGCAAATCGAGATTTAGTCAATGGAGATTTTCTAACGGACTCAACTCCTCATCCTTATTATAATCAAGGTGGCTGGAGTGGTTATGTTTGGAATGGCATTACGAGGCGTGAGTTTATTTTTTCCGACACATTGAACACAGGAAGAAGTACTCATGCAGGAACAATTGAAGGACGTACCTCCTCATGGGCAAACCATTATCTTCAATCTTATACTGTCAGTGATCCATTAGTGCAAAATTGGGGTGGTTTTGTATTGGTAAAAGATGACAGTCAAAGCACCGTTAGTGTGCCTGAACCTTCTACACTAGTAGTATTCACTCTAGGTTTAATAGGATTAGCCTCTCGTAAATCTAAGAAGCAAGCTTAATTTCTATATAGTAAATCATGAAAAACACTGATCATTTTGGTCAGTGTTTTTTTGTTTATGTCAACGGTCACTTAGCGACAGAACACCACGGGTTTACCCGAGGCTGAATGAGTCTGAGCCCTGCATACTACAAAGATGGAAGTTAGAGTATGATCACATGGTTTATATCGACTTCAGTATCACGTTGTCTGGGTTACTAAATACAGGCGTCGGATACTGAAGCCTTTCGTCGTGGAGTATCTGCGCAAAGTGTTGCCGAAACTGCTGCGCAGTATGCCTGGCGTAACGATAGAGCGAATGGGCTTCGACAATGATCATTTACACATGCTAATGATAATTCCTCCGAAGCATTCAATAGCAGAAGTCATGGGAAAATTTAAAGCCCAATCCGCGTCAAACTTACGGAAGACGTTTAAATGGCTTTCGAAGGTCATTGTAACGAAAATACAGTTTGGTCGCCGGGATACTTCGTGAGCAGCATAGGCTAAGACGAGCACATGATACGTAACTGCGTTGAGCATCAAGGTCGGAAGGATTCAGATCAGCTTCAAATGGAGCTATAGCAGATAGAACCCCGGGCATGCCCGGGGGAGTCTATACAAGCAAAAAGCCGCTTTGTTATTTCAACAAAACGGCTCCAAGTTGACTCAATAGCCTGGCATTGCTGGTGTTTTTTTTCAGCGCTATCTAATATTCACTCGTTATTAAAAGTATTAATGGCTAAACGATATTATAAGTAAGTTATCGTTACTTTTAACGGCCAAGGAAGCCCAAATGTCTTTGAAGAACGCCAAGCAAATCTTGTTGCTTACTCTGTATTTTTTTCATTGGTCGTGTGAGGCGCAGTGGGATTTGTCTGGTACTTATGCGCTGCGATACGAATATATTCAGAACTCTCCACGAATCAACGCGAGCACTACTGATAGGCTGTTAGGCTCACGGCTTGAACTTGTCTCGACATACACTGCCGACAAATCATATTGGACGCTCGAACTTCAAGATGCTCGCGTATTTTTGGATGATGCCAATTCACCTCTAGGTACGGATGATGTCAATACACTGGAACCCATACAAGCATATTGGGGATATCGGTGGGGGGCTTCGCAAGAAAACGATTTGAAGCTGGGGCGCTTCACTCTTGATTTAGGAAATCGTAGGTTGTTTGCTCGGCCACGTTTCAGAAACACTAGAAACTCATTTACTGGCGGTTACGTTCGTTGGAAGAGCGACAGCACAAAAATAGAATCGCTCATTGCCATGCCGGACAATCGATTTCCAAGAAACTTTGCAGACCTAGATGCCAATAAGGTACAGCTTGATAAAAACTATCCTGAAAACCTTGTTTGGAGTATTTATCTAACCCGAGAATTAACTAACAAAGATTTGTATGAGCTTTACTACTTTGGATTAAAAGAGTCTGACCAAGACGATTTGAATACAAGGAACAGGCGTTTGCACACATTTGGCGGACGATTGGTGCAGTCATTTTTAAGTGGTTTTCTGCACGTGGAGTCTGAGGGGGCATATCAATTAGGACGTGCTCGTGCATCGTCTAAACCTGAAGATATAACGGATCTCGATGTTAACGCGTGGTTTGGTTACGTAACGTTAGGCCACAAGTTCGATGATGTTTGGACGTCGAAAGTTGATGTCGAGCTCAATTATGCCAGCGGTGATAAAGATGAGGAAGATGATAAATTTAAGCAATTTGACCCCTTGTTTGGCGTTAGGCGTGCTGAGTTTAATGCTACTAACTTGTATGGTTTCTTTGCCCGTAAGAATCACAAAAGTGTGGGCATTCTTTTTCGCGCAAAGCCTTCAAGCGAAAGCTCTCTTTCTATGAGTTACCGTGCTTTATGGCTGGCAACGGCGGATGATAGTTTGCCATCGCTTAATTTATCTAACAGCAGCAATGAGGATTTCTTAGGCTATCAATTAGAAGGTCGTTTTAGATATCAATTCAATCCAACAGTAATGTTAGAAACAGGGGGTATCTATTTGGCTAAAGGTGAATTTTTTGACAATACTGATCAGAGAGTAAACAGCGAGAATACGGTGTATCTATACTCTGAGATGAGCTTAAAATTTTGACCACATGGGTATCGTGATTTGCTTTTTCAAAGAGATCAAATTCCCACTGAATTCAGTATAATAAGAATATTAATGCTATTCATCGGACGGGATAATGAAATACAAGAGCAACAAAGGGTTTAGCCACTCTCAAGCTGACAAGATTGGAGTACTTATTACCAACTTGGGTACGCCTGAAAGCGCGACAGCAGGAGCGCTGCGTCCGTACTTAAAAGAGTTTTTATCTGATCCTCGCGTTGTCGAAGTGCCGAGGTTACTTTGGTGGTTCATCTTAAACGGTATTATTCTGAACTTTCGTCCAAAGCGTTCAGCCGAAGCTTACTCAACGGTATGGACCGATGAAGGCTCACCACTGCTTACTATTACCAAAGCGCAGAGTTTAGCCTTGGCTGAAAAGTGCAAAGCGGCCTACGGTGACGATGTTATCGTTGATTTCGCCATGCGCTACGGCAACCCATCTGTATCCAGTGTTCTCGACAATATGTTGGATAAGGGAGTGCGTAAACTGGTTGTTCTGCCGTTATACCCACAATATAGTGCGTCTACCACTGGCTCTACTTTCGATGCGATTGCAAAGGATTTTACTCAACGCAGATGGCTACCCGAGCTTCGTTTTGTAAATAGCTATAACGACAGAGAAGACTACATTGAGGCGTTAGCTGACAAAGTAAGGGCCCATTGGCTAGAACATGGAAAAGCACAGCTCTTGGTAATGTCATATCATGGTATTCCCAAGCGTTATCTAATGAACGGCGACCCGTATCATTGTGAGTGTCACAAAACCTCTCGTTTGGTTGCGCAAAAGCTGGGGTTGTCTCATGATGAATATATGACAACCTTCCAGTCTCGGTTTGGTAGAGAAGAATGGTTGAAGCCTTATACCGATGAGACCTTGAAAGGGTTGCCAGAAAAAGGCATTAAATCGATACAAGTCATGTGCCCGGGTTTTTCTGCTGATTGCTTAGAAACCATTGAAGAGATTGGCGAAGAAAATCGCGAATACTTCATGGAAGCGGGCGGTGAAAAGTATCAATACATCGACGCCCTGAACAGTGATGATGCTCACATAGCAATGCTCTTCTCTATTGTTAAAGACAATCTTCATGGGTGGCAGGTGAGTAGTGATAACTCCAAACGTGCCGGTTTAGCTCATATGCTTGGCGCGTCAAATTAGTTAGGAATCATGCCATGGAAGCAAAGGCGCCCAAAGCGCTTAAAAAAGCTCAGCGACTCGCTAATCTACTCGATACAGCCGTCAAGGTTCCCTTTGTTCCATTGCGTATTGGACTTGATTCTATCGTTGGTTTGTTCCCCGTTGTGGGCGACGCGCTTATGTTACTCGTATCTTTGAGAATTGTGTGGTTAGGAAAGTCATTGGGCATGCCCAAAGCATTAGTCGCGCAAATGTTCCGCAACTCAGTTATTGATTTTATTCTGGGCTTTTTCCCTATTGTTGGTGACATTGTCGATGTGTTTTTTAAAGCCAATCAAAAAAACGTTAGGATCATAGAGCGCTGGTGGATTTCAAACAACAAAGCTGTTGTTGATATCGCGACTCAGGAAAAGCTAAAAGCGTGGGAAGCTTCACTGGAGTGACCTGATCTTACTATTGGCCTGCCGAGTATAGTGTTACTAGTTCATTGAAGTTTTCGAAACCTCCCATGTTAGATAAAAGCGTAAAAAGCGAAGCCCTACATTCTAATAATGTTTCAGCACAAGAAATTGCCCAATTTGACGCACTGGCGCAAAGTTGGTGGGATCCCAATGGCAAGTACAAGACCGCACTGTCGTTTAATGCAGCCCGATTGGGCGTTATTGAACGTCAGATCCGCAGCAACTTTGGCTTGTCAAACAATGAACCGCTTACTGATATTAGTGTGGTAGATATAGGAAGCGGCGGCGGACTTATTAGTGAACCGCTCGCCCTTCAGGGTGCAAAGGTGACTGGTATCGACGCTTCAAGTATGAGTGTTGAAGTGGCTAAACGCCATGCACTAATGACTGGAGCAGAGGTCACTTACCGGCATATGCTTGCTGAGGAGTTAGTTGCTGAGAAAACACAATACGACGTAGTTATCAATGCAGAGGTGGTTGAGCACGTACCTGACCAAGAAGCGCTGATCAAGCAATGTGCTTCCTTGGTAAAACCAGGTGGTATGCTGGTACTAGCAACGCTCAATAGAACTTGGTTAAGTTACCTTATTGCTATTGTGGGTGCAGAATATGTCCTAAGGTATTTGCCAATAGGCACTCATGATTGGAACAAGTTTGTCAAACCCAGTGAGCTTCAACAATGGGTTCCCAATAATTTCGTACTACGTCATCAAACAGGTATGTCACTCAATCCTTTGTCAGGGCAATGGAAGCTCACAGCAGGTGTTCCTGTGAATTATTTAATGTGCTTTGAGTACGCAAAGTAGTTGCTATTCTAATTACTATTCTGGCCCATAGGGTCCAACCATCACCCATTCTGATAGATTTATCTGGGAGATGGTGATTTGTCATTCTCTTTGTTGGCGCTTAGTCTGCTATCTTGATGTTTGTTAATTGAATGTTAAGGTGTGCTTGCATGAAAATCTATGAAACACGTACCGCCCCAAACCCTCGCCGAGTAAGGATGTTTCTCGCCGAAAAAGGAATCGACGTTGATTATGTTCAGGTTGATATCCAGAGTGGCGAAAACCTCTCGAAAGAGATGCGCAAAAAGAACCCTATTGGAAAGATTCCCATCCTTGAACTTGATGATGGCACATGTATCGCTGAAACCGATGCCATTTGTACTTATTTTGAATCTATTCAGCCAGAGCCACCGCTCATGGGCACTTCACCCATAGAGAAAGCAACAATATCAATGTGGCAACGGCAAGTTGAGTTTGCCTTCATGCTGCAAGTAGGCATGTGCTTTCAGCATACCACGGGTTACTTTAAAGATCGTATGGTTCCCGTTCCAGAGTATGGTAAACAAGCGGGCATCAATGCAGCTAAATATATGTCTATTCTTGAACGCCGATTAGGTGAGTCTGAATATATTGCCGGTGACAAGTTCACCATTGCTGATATCACCGCATTGTGCTCTATGGACTTTGCACGGGTAATCAATATTCGTATGAAAGACGAGCAAGTTAATTTACAGCGCTGGTATGAAAGTGTGAGTGGCAGAGAGAGCGCAAAAGCCTAATGATAGATTTATATACAGCAGCTACTCCTAACGGATGGAAAGCGTCTGTCGCCCTTGAAGAAATGGGATTGGAATATAACGTCCATGCAGTCAACCTGATGAAAGGTGAGCAGAAGACCGCTGAGTTTTTGGCGATGAATCCCAATGGGCGTATTCCGGTGATAGTCGACCATGCTGTAGATGGCGGCCACACGGTGTTTGAGTCTGGTGCAATTATGTTGTACTTGGCCGAAAAAACCGGCTTATTTATGCCTAATTCTATAACTGGTCGAAGTAAAGTTACCCAATGGTTAATGTTTCAAATGGGCGGTGTGGGACCAATGATGGGGCAGGCGAACGTGTTTTATCGCTATCTCGAAGAAAAGATCCCCATCGCGATTGATCGTTATCAAAACGAGGTGCGTCGTTTGTTCACAGTGTTAGATGGGCATTTGGCCAAGCATGAATACTTGGTTGATGACTATAGTATTGCGGATATGGCTAATTGGTGCTGGGTACGAACTTACGAATGGTCTGGCGCGAGTATTGATGGGCTTGACCATTTAAAACGCTGGAAAAATAGTATAGAGGCACGGCCAGCTGCCCGCCGAGGGGTAGAAGTGCCAAATAAGATAGACAAAGAAGCGCTATTAAAAGGTGCCAGTAAAGTGGTAACTCGTTAACGCGTATTGTGAGAGGTGGTGCAATTGTACCACCTCTATCAGCCAGTTTCTCCAGATCAGCTAGTCTCTCCAGCGTTTAGTGAGGTCGTCGTAGGCATCAATTCGACGGTCGCGGAAGTAGGGCCAAATACGCTTCACTTGTTCGGTACGCGACATGTCTAGTGTAACGGATAAGGTGGTTTCTTCACCCGCTTCGGCTTTGGCAAGAATCTCTCCTTGCGGTCCAGCAATAAAGCTCTGCCCCCAAAATTCGATGCCCGGATCGCCTTCTACGGGCGATGCTTCAAAGCCTGTGCGGTTAGCCACAATAACAGGTACCGAATTAGCCACAGCATGGGCACGCTGAACTGTTTCCCATGCGCCATGCTGCCGCGCACGTTCTTCTGGAGTATCTGTCATGTCCCAGCCAATGGCGGTAGGGTAAAACAGAATATCTGCCCCCGCCATGGCCATTAACCTTGCCGCTTCTGGATACCATTGGTCCCAACATATTAGTACACCGAGCTTACCCACACTGGTTTCTATGGGAGTAAATCCCATGTCACCTGGGGTAAAGTAGAACTTCTCATAAAAACCGGGGTCGTCAGGGATATGCATTTTCCGATACTTTCCTGCAATCTCTTTCGTACGGTCGAATACTACTGCGGTGTTGTGGTAAAGCCCTGAGCCTCGTTTTTCAAACAGTGAGGTGACCAGTACAATATTATGCTTTTCTGCTAATGCACCGAAGTATTCTGTGGCGTCTCCTGGAATGGGTTCAGCAAGGTCAAAAACATCTGTGTCTTCTTGTTGGCAGAAATACAGCGTACTGTGGAGCTCTTGCAGCAATATACATTCGCACCCTTGTTCCGCGAGTTCTGCAATGCGATTGGCACTTTTTTGCCAATTCTCGAGTTTGTCGTTGCTGGCAACCGATTGTTGAACTAAACCAATGTTAAGGGTTGATGGTCGCATGTATGCTAACTCCTTGATTAAGGCGAGATAGTGTTTCTGATGTTAATGTATTTTTAGGGACTTGCATCGAAATACAGTGCAAGCTTCCGTATTGTTGCACGAGTACCGAGCAATCCACCGGAACTACATTAAAGTGTGGATAAGCCTCTTCCACTGTACTAATTGCTTCTGCGTCTTCTGGCTGCCCGTAAACGGGAAGCAGTACGTTACCGTTACAAATAAGGTAGTTAGCGTAAGACGCAGGTAGACGGTCACCGTCTTCACTCTCAATGAAAGGCAAGGGTAAGTGGAATTGACGGTGTTCGGGTAACTTTTCTGTGCATTCTTGGCTTAATGCCTCAAGACCTGCAAAGTGACTGTCATCTTTACGGTTCTTCGCCCCTTGGAGTACTAAACCAGTGTTAGGAGTAAACCTCACTAGGGTATCTATGTGGCCGTCTGTATCGTCACCTTCTAAGTGACCATGCTCAAAAATGATAACCTTGCTACAGCCCAACGATGCTGAAAACATTTCTGCATAAGCTTCCAACGACAAGTCGCCATTTCGCTTGGGATTGGTCAAACACAGTTTGGTGCTGAGTAGTACGCCATTGCCATCAATCTCCAGCGCACCACCTTCCGCCACCAAGCTGATGGATGTCAAAGGCTGCTTGCACAGTGATGACAAATAACGAGAATTAACTTGGTTGTCAGCGCAAGCGTCAAACTTATCTCCCCATCCATTAAATGTAAACTCGACGGGGTGCCCCAAACCTTTTTCATCATTGACGGTTAAAAAACCATAGTCTCGAACCCAGGTATCATTGAAGTCGGCCGATACTATCAGTACGCGTGCATCATCCGGTAGTTGTGAGGGAACACTTTCGATATCGTCTTTTGAACACAGCAATACAACGCCAGCACTTGCATTGTTTATCGCTTGGATGAGGTCGAGGTAGGTTTGTCTTGCTTTTGCTAGCCATGGGGCCCAGTCAGTGCCACTGTGGGGCCAAGCAAGAATTACGGCATCAATATCTGCCCATTCAGGAGCTAACCGCTTTTGTGTGTGCATTGGGTGTCTCTGCGTACTAAAACGCTAATTATAGCGAGTCACCCAAGCACCACCAATATCTAAATGTTCGAATATTAAATTGGGAATTTTATTTCAGGTTACGGCCGCCGTTAAGGTGTACAGTTTGACCAGTGATATACGTACTGTTGAATAAGAAGTGCATCGCATTTACTGCCTCAATAGCGCCGGGCTCATTTTCGAGTAAGGATTTCTTCAAGGCCTTTTTCTTGTATGCATCGTCGTCTCCCTCGTTAAACATCAAAAGTGCTGGGGCAATACTATTCACTTTTACTTTGGGGGCCAGCTGTTGTGCAAAAGATAGGGTGAGGTTATGCAATGCAGCTTTACTTGCAGCATAGGCCATGTGCTTTGCACTTCCTGTATCTTGCACATAGTCAGTCATGTGTATGATATCAGCAGGGCCTTCTCTATTGGTGAGCGCATCTGTTAACGCTCTATTTATGCGATACGGCGCAGTAGCGTGAATCGTCATCATGGCATCCATGAGTGCGTGATCATCAATATCATCACCTTCTTTAGCCCAATCTGAGGCGTTGTGAATAATAGCGCGATAGCTTTTACTGATTGCCTTAATCTCGACAATTGCTCGATCAATACCCGACTGAGTGCTAAAATCTGCGCAAATAGCGATCGCCCCTTTAGATATGAGTGATTCAACTGCGGGTTTGTGAGTTCTGTAGGTGAAGACAATGGGCTTACCTTGTTCGAGTAAGCTCTCTGCCATGGCAAGCCCTATGCGTTGACTGGCACCAGTGATTAAGACAGGGAAGGACATACAACAACCTTTAAGCGAAAAATTTGCTTATTGTGACAGACCCACTGTATTCGGCAATAGCATTTAATAAATGTTAATTTGCAGTCCAACAAATCTAAATTGGCATGTTGTACCGTATACAATATATCAGTAGTTATAACAGGTTAAACGAATGTTAGCGAAAGAAGCGGTTATCGTGCGTGATGCACTAGAACCTTCATTATCGGAATCTGCGCTTTTAGTAAGGAAAGCACTAGAAGAGGCTGGGCTCGAAACCCCTATGGTTTCAAATGGCCTATCTGACGAACAAAAGCGTCAGAAGATTGAAGCTTCGATGCTGGACATCATGACTACGCTTGGCTTGGACCTTGCTGATGACAGTTTGTGTGACACGCCTAAACGAATTGCCAAAATGTATGTCAACGAGATTTTCAGTGGCTTGGACTATCGCAATTTTCCTAAGATTACTCAAATCGAAAACAAGATGAAAATTGCTGAGCCTGTGCAAGTTAGCGATATCAGCTTAACAAGTACCTGTGAGCATCATTTTGTGACGATCGACGGCACAGCGACAGTATCTTATATTCCCAAAGACACCGTGATTGGCTTGTCTAAATTAAACAGGTTAGTCAGTTTTTTTGCCCAACGACCTCAGGTGCAAGAGCGTCTAACGCAACAAGTACTGGTAGCAATACAGGCACTGGCGGGAACTAAAGACGTAGCGGTAACCATTAATGCTACACATTATTGCGTTAAGGCCAGAGGGATAAAAGATACAAACTCGTTTACTCGAACGTCAGCGCTTGGTGGACAATTTCTTACCGACAAAGATTTAAGAAGAGAATTTTTCGCGTAAAAAACACAATGCGATGCACTATTTCACTTGAGCGTCGTTCTCGTATTCATCTATCACTAAATTAATTGCGCCCTCAACACCATCGGCTGCGGTAAGCATAAGCGGTTTGTCGCAGCAGTCGCACTTTTCGACCTGCTCTTGATACATATCTCTTATCATGTTTAGCGCAAACTCGTTAACTGCGCCACAATAAGGGCACAGATACTCTAATTTATCATTAGTTTTCATTTTTTATCCGTAGATGTTCCAGTCGCCACATCCATTCGGCGAACACAAAAAATACAGGAGACAGAGTCAACCTAAATATGGGATGAAGTATAGTCAAAGATAAAGAATTTGCGGATGAAAAATATGCAACTTATGCTAGAGCACTGAAACTTATAACGAAATAATAGTGAAAAGAAATCTTTTCTTATATGAGATTTGTTAGGTAGGTGAATTAGACTGGTTTTTAGCGTCTGGAATAATCACTTACTATGATATACTTGCAATCCAAGTACGGTCTTTGTTTGCCTTAAAAACGAAGGCTTAAATTTGGTTAGAGAAATTACAAAGAGACTGTCAGTTTATGCAATCCTTAACTATCGTAACTCCCGATGATTGGCACTTACACTTTCGCGATAACGAGATGTTAGCCGAAACCGTTCCGGCAACGGCTCGTTGTTTTCAACGCGCCATTGTAATGCCTAATTTGGTCCCGCCGGTGGTTAATGCTGAAATGGCAATGGCATACAAAAGTCGCATCGAGGCTGCCAGACCTGAAGGTAGTTCTTTTGAGCCGTTAATGACCTTGTTTTTAACCAACACGACAACACCGCAAGATATTGTCGATGCGAAAATCGCTGGTGTTACAGCGTGTAAGCTTTATCCAGCAGGCGCCACGACAAATTCAGATGCAGCAGTTAAGGGCATCAAGGCCCTTTATCCTGTATTTCAAGCAATGCAAGAACAAGGGTTGTTATTGTTGATTCACGGCGAAGTCACAGAGCACCATATTGATATTTTTGACCGTGAAAAAGCCTTTATTGATACGCACTTGTCACACATTGTCGATGCCTTTCCAAATTTAAAAGTGGTTTTTGAGCACATTACTACCGCAGACGCCGCCGAATTTGTCAATGGAGCGAGTAATAACGTTGGCGCAACAATTACACCTCAGCATCTACTACTCAATCGCAATGATTTGTTGGTTGGTGGCGTTCGCCCTCACAATTATTGCCTGCCAGTACTGAAAAGAAACACTCATCAAAAGGCACTGCAAGATGTGGTTGCCAGTGGTAATCCTAAATTTTTCTTGGGCACTGATTCAGCACCTCATGCGAAACACAAGAAGGAGAACGCCTGTGGATGTGCAGGTTGTTATTCGGCGTGGTCTGCCATTGAGCTTTACGCTGAAATTTTCGAGCAGTTAGGTGTTATTGATAAACTAGAAGGGTTCGCAAGTTTGTATGGTGCAGACTTCTACGGCTTGCCTCGAAACACGACTACAACTACATTGGTTAAAGAGCCATGGCAGGTTCCAGATCAAGTGACGCTAGCGGATGGCACAGACATGGTACCATTCTATGCGGGGCAAACACTGCAGTGGAAACTCGAAAGCGCGTTTCAAAACGCCTAATACTTAGCATTTTACTGAGCCTGATGACTTTGCAGGCTCATGGAAATGACCAGAGCCAGCCTGTTCTGGTGTCGCCTCTACCAGTTTTTGCTGAAGGTGATGAGGGATTTTATTACGGTGTGGTCAGAGGTATTCTCGAAGAGGCAGACCTGACGCCAGAGTTTCTTACTTTGTCGTTCTCTGAGCGTTTGATTCATACTCAGCAAAAAAATAATACGCTCACTGCGGGCATTGTGAGAACACCTGCTCGGGAAGACCAGTACTATTGGATCACTCCTTTAACAGCAAATTACGTGTCGTTTTTTACTCCAACGCCTGAGCTGGTGGTAGACAAAGTGCTAAATCCAAGCTCAAAAGTGGGTATTGTGAAGGGGGATTTTCGCGAGCGTATAGCTATGGAAAATACCACCGAAGGTCAACGGGTATTTTATCCAGACTGGACAGCCGTGGTTAAGGGGATTTTAGCCAAGGAAGTTGATGGAACCTTTTTTACGGCGGCGGGAGTAAAGCTTATTTGCGAACAGGCAAATCTTGATTGCTCTACTATTTTTCCCTCTGGGCAGTATGGCTTATTTTATGGATATTTAGCCCTTCCTAAAATATCGGAAAATGCTGCGTTGGCTGAAAGATTGTCGTTGGCTGCACCAGAGTATAAGTCAAGGCCATCATTTACCCAATTAGCTCAACAAACAGTATCAATATTGCAAGAGCATGGTTTAGACGCGAGCGTCTCATACGGTGTATTGAGCTTTTCTGGCGAGTTGAACGCTGATACCAGCGATTTATGGGTGATTGCTGACATCGTTCCATTTTTTAGTTATTTGGGTGAACACGGTACGGTAAATGGCATAGCGGCAGACTTGGTCAGAGCGGTATTAACCGAAGCGGGAATGTCATCGCGAATGTTAACTGCGCCAAGAGAGCGTATTGTTAAGGAAGCGCAATCCAAATCAAATGTAGTTGCTTATGCCATTGCGCTTACGCCAGAGCGAGAATCTACTTTCGATTGGATTACACCTATTTCTCGTAACCTACATGGCTTATACGGAGTCGGCTCGCAGCGTTATTCATCGTTTGAAGAGCTGCCAAAAACATTACACATTGGCACTCGATATCAAGACTACCGAACCACGGTTGCTGAAAATGCAGGTTTTCGCGTTACAACCTACACTTCTTGGCGTGCGCTAATGCAGGCGTTGCTTGACGGTGATATCGACGTCGTTTTCGCCTCTCAGGGGGCCGTTGGATTTGGCTGTGAATCTATGCAGGAATCCTGTGAATCTGTTGAGTTAGTCGCGCCATACAAAATTACAACCACATATCTAGTGCTATCTAAGCTAGGTACATCTCCCATCGTAGCTGAACAGCTCAAGCTCGCAGCAGTTGCTGTGAAAAACAGTGACGAATTTAAACAAACATCAAGTGCTTGGAGCGAGTTGATGATCAATGAACACAATGTGATACACCATTTTGACAATGGGGTAGTACACCTTTGGAAAAAACAGTAGTGAACGCAAAAACCATTAAAGACCTATCTATTACTCAAGAAATCTCTCGTGCCCTTGAAGCTCAACGAATATATGAACTTTCTGAAATTCAGTCGCTGTCACTGCCACATTCGTTAGCGGGTAAAGATGTTATAGGTCAAGCCCAAACCGGAAGTGGAAAAACCCTCTGCTTTGTTATTCCAGCATTAGAGCTTATTGAACCTTCAGAGTTTTCTACCCAAGCGATAGTGCTCTGTCCAACAAGGGAGCTAGCCGATCAAGTCGCAGAGCAGTTTCGTATGGCAGCAAAGCATATTGGAAACATCAAAGTACTGACTTTGTGTGGTGGCCAGGCCATGGGGCCGCAAATCCAATCGCTCAAACACGAAGCTCATATTATTGTTGGTACCCCTGGACGAGTTATGGATCATGTGCAAAAGCGACGTTTGTCACTAAGCAATGTCAAACTACGGGTATTGGATGAAGCTGACCGTATGCTGGACATGGGGTTCGAGGATGACCTTCGGATAATCTTTTCGCCCATTCCAAAGCCGGTGCAAACACTGTTGTTTTCAGCAACCTTTACCGATGAAATTGAACGCATTGCAGGGCAATACCTCTCAACGCCAGAAATATGTAAAGTGGCGTCAACTGAGTCCAGTAAACCCAAAATTACACAGTTGGGCTACAGTGTATTAGCCCATACTCGATTACAAGCATTAAAAGCCGTATTGACCGAGCATCAACCCAAGAACGCTATTGTTTTTTGCAACCGCAGAGTTCAGGTGAACGAGGTCGTCGAATCACTGATCGATGAAGGTTTCAGCGCCGCAGGCTTGCAAGGCGATATGGAACAGCATGCGAGAACGGCGGTACTGACACAGTTTGCCAGTGATGCCCTACAGGTGTTAGTAGCAACTGATGTGGCGGCCCGTGGGCTGGACATTGACGACGTTGCTTGTGTGATTAATTACACGGTGAGTGAAGAGCCAGAAACCCATATTCATCGTATTGGCAGAACCGCACGTGCTGGCGCTCAGGGTATCGCAATAACTCTTGTGAGTGACGAAGATGAGCACTTTTTGCGTAAGGTGGAGTTACTGCAAGAGTCTGATATCCCATTGAAAGGTGCACAGAGTCTACGTTTTCACAAAAATCGAATAAAGCAGCCAGAGTTTACCTGCATTGGCTTAAGTGCGGGCAAAAAGCAAAAACTACGTCCCGGTGATTTAGTCGGAGCTTTGACGAAAGACGCCGGAATACCCGGTGACGACTTGGGTAAAATTGCCGTACAAAATAGCCAAAGTTTTATTGCGGTGAAAACCCGTAGTGTTAAAAAGGCGATGACGCAATTTCGTGAAGGTAAGATCAAAGGTAAGCGGGTTAGAGCAAGAAAACTTTAACAGCGGTAAACCATTCAAATTGAAGAGAGTGTCTAATGACCGGAGAAACTGATTTATCAAAGTTGCTACAGAACTTAAAACCTGAGTTATCGAGTGATGACTTTGTATTTGTCAGTATTGCACCTGAGCAACTTACAGAGTCACTTATTCTCGATGCAAAGTGCATGTATCGAGAAGTTGAGGGTGTTACTTTGGTGATGACTACAGATGCGCTAAGTCGTTATGAAACTGAAGGGTTGGCCTGTGAATCTGCCGCACCATCGTATAAGTGTATCACTTGTAAGGTGCACTCAAGTCTAGAAGCGGTGGGTATGACGGCAGCAATTTCTAGCGTACTGGCGACCTCAGGTATTAGCGCCAATGTGGTGGCAGCATTCTTTCACGATCACATTTTTGTCCCCAGCGAACGAGCCGAAGAGGCATGTCGGTTACTAGAGTCGCTGGGCTCAATGGATTTATAGCGAAAAAAGCGGCCAATGGCCGCTTTTCTAATTCATGTGAAGACTTACCAAATTTTCACTCGTTCTTCAGGTGCAAGATATAGTGCATCCTCTGTGGATACATTAAATGCATCATAAAATTCAGGCACATTACGCACCGAGCCATTGGCGCGGAATTTACCCGGAGAGTGGCTGTCGGTCTGAATTTGGCTGCGAAGTGCTTCATCGCGGTATTTACCCGCCCACACTTGACCAAAACCTATAAATACTCGTTGGTCGCCAGTAAAACCATCCATGATTGGTGCTTCTTCGCCTTCTAGCGACAAGTGATACGCTTTTAGCGCTATACTGATGCCGCCCAAATCACCGATATTTTCTCCCAGTGTGTACTCACCATTTACGTAAAGATCTGGTAGTGCTTCGAATTGATCGTACTGAGCTATAAGGTCAGCAGTACGCGCTTCAAATTCTGCACGGTCTTCGTCTTTCCACCAGTTGCGTAATACGCCGTCACCGTCGAAAGTTGAGCCAGAATCGTCAAAGCCGTGTCCAATTTCATGGCCAATAACAGCGCCAATACCGCCATAGTTAATTGCGTCTTCAGCATTCATGTCGAAGAATGGCGGTTGTAAAATTGCAGCTGGGAATACAATTTCATTTAAAGGCGGGTTGTAATAGGCGTTAACCGTTTGTGGTGTCATTGCCCATTCATGAGTCCATACTGGACCACCTTGCTTCTTAAGCGATTCTTCGTAAAGTACGTCAGCTGAGCGTTTGAGGTTACCAAACAAGTCAGATGCGTCTACAGTAAGTGCCGAGTAGTCACGCCATTGGTCTGGGTAACCTATTTTCACTTTAAACTTAGACAGTTTGTCCAAAGCTTGAGCTCGGGTTTCTTCTGTCATCCAATCAAGTTGCTCGATGCTGTCTCGATACGCAAGAATAAGATTATTCACCATTTCCATCATGCGAGCTTTTGCTTCAGGTGGGAAATGCTGTTTAACGTACACTTTACCAATTAACTCACCAACGTGCGCATTAGAAAGGTTAACTGCACGACGCCATTGAGGCTCTTGTTCCTCTACACCGCGAAGTACTTTGCTGTAGAAATTAAAGTTTGCCTGATCAAGCTCTTCGGTAAGGCGAGAAGCTGTAGCATTTAATACGCCCCATTTTAGGAAGGTTTTCCAATCGTCTAACGAGGTCGACGCAATAACACCGTCAATGTTACGCATAAAGTCGAGTTGAAGGATACCTAAATTTGGTAACTCGCTGAGCTCTGCTTGCGCTAAGTATGCTGCCCAATCAAAGTTTGGCATTAGCTCGGTAAGTTCTTCGATAGAAAGCTTGTTGTAATTAGCCGCAAAGTTACGCGTCAGCTCTTTTGGCATATGAAGCTCAGCGATTTGGGTTTCCAAGGCATATAGCATGGTCGCGCTTTCTGCGGCGTTGTCAAAGCCTGCGATGTTGAACATGGTTTCAATATGCTTCACATAAGCATCGCGAATAGTTTGCGAGGCTTCATCGTCTTTGAAATAGTAGTCGCGTTCTGGAAGGCCAAGACCTCCTTGCCAAGTGTACAGTAAATACTCTTTGGGTGACTTCAAATCAGGATATTGAGTAAGCGAGAATGGCGAACCAAAACCGTAACGTGCTGAATATGCGAAATAAGCTGCCAATTCACTGTAATTAGAAATGGCTTCAATGCGCTCAAGTTCGGGAGCAAGTGGTGTAACACCTAACGCATTGCGGGTTTCCATATCCATGTAGGCACGATAAAAATCACCTACCTTCTGCTCGTCACTTCCCGCGGCAAAATCACCTTCGGAAGAGGATTTGATAATATCCATAACGTGATCTTGCGCTTCATCGCGCAAAATAATAAAAGAGCCATAGCTAGATTTGTCAGCAGGAATTTCGAAGTTATCGACCCAAGTACCATTCACGTATTGGAAAAAGTCGTCTCCGGGTTTAACCGAAAGATCCATGTTTTCAGTGATTATCCCTGAGCTAAGCGCTGCCTGTTCAGCCCCTTGAGGCTCTGATTGCGCAGTGGATTCACTCGTTGTGCTTTGAGGGCTGCACGCTGTAAGCGCAAGTGCTACGCTTAAACCAAGTACACTTCGTAACATTCTTTGTCGTTCCTTTTCTAATTATTTACAGACAGTATCTCGTAGGGTTTTTCTATCACGACTACAGTCATAGAAAAAGTGTTTATAGTGAAAATTCACAGGTTGTAACAACTTAAATCTGCTTATTAGATATAGTTGTCTCAACGATGTCTTTCCATCATTGATTTTTGTTGCGAGGAACACATGCCAGATTATAGTAACGTCTCACCCTGTGACTATGCCGATGCACTACCGCGAGACCAATTCATGGATTACGCCATAAAACCACTGTGGCATGGTATCCCTCGAGTGTCTGGACCTGCATTCACCGTAAAATGTGAATCCGGTGATCATTTAATGCTTCACGCTGCTATTTATCGCGCTAAACCAGGCGATATCATTGTTGTTGAAGCTGATGATCAGTTTGCCGTAGCCGGCGGTAACGTATGTGCAATAGCACAACAGCGAGGCATCAAGGCTTTTGTCGTCGACGGTGTCATTCGCGACTTAGCAGAAACCAGAGACAATGCATTTCCTGTATTTGCTCGCGGTGTTGTGCCTAAACCGGGTGCAAAAAAGTGCATTGCACCACTGAATCAGCCTGTAATTTGCGGTGGTGTGAAAGTGAATGCCGGAGACATTGTCGTTGCTGATGAGGAGGGTATTGCAGTCATCCCAAAAGCCGAGGCACAACATGCCTATGATATTGCCAAAGCAAGAGCGGAAAAAGACGCCGCTTTGACGTTAGAGCAGTGGCAAGCGAATCACTTTAAAAATGTGGAAGGAATACTCAATAAACTTGGGTTTGAGGAGTGACGTGACAGTTCATCAGGCGCTGATTGATAAGCCAGCGCCTGATATTTCATTTTGCGGTGTGTACTAAACTACTAATACAGCCACGCGTAACTGAATTTCATAAAGACAGTTTGTTCTGTACGACGTAGCCCAGAGTTATTGTCGTCTGCAAATGCCGAGTCGCCATAACCAATAAAAAAGCGAGAGAGCGGGTTTATCATGTAGGAGTATACCAACTGAGTGCCCAGATTGCGGTCGGTAGCATCAACATCAATAAGGTAGTTACCGGTGTTTCTCTTAACATCGGAATAGATCAATGCAAGACGAATAAACTGTTTAGCCGAGAACTGATAACTCAAGCGTAAGTCTGTAAGGTTGGCGGTAAACAGTTCTTCGTCGTTAACGTCCATTCGAACATATTCGTGAGCCAGTGTAGCTTCAAGGTGCGTCCCAAGATTTAGCGAAATTGCCGGCTCGACTATAATGCGATCGCCTAAGCGATTGTTAATGAGGTCGATGCGGTCACCAATATTAATGAAGTTTTCGAAGTATATCGTTTTATTTGGCTGGGCTTCGAAGTAAAACGATATCTGCTCTTCTACAAAGCGTGTAGTATTGCCGTCTATGGCTAAAGACGATCTATCTAGACGCAGTCCTACCGTATCTCGCTTAACCCACTGTAGGTTAAAATAAGACTGATAGGCGGCGCTCAGCTCAATTTGCGCCTGCATTTCTCGTTCAATGAGTTCGCCGTCATCGTTGTGAGTGATGTCCCAATCTCCACCAAACTCAAATCGGTTCCACCATGAATTTTCATTCCACCAAATGTAACCACCACCGATAACGTCTTTGTGTCGGTCGACTTGGCTTTCAAAGCCTAGATCGGCGCGAAAATTTGCGTCTATGCTCTCGCGTATTGCCGTAAAGTACCATTCACGCTCTTCGTGACGATAGTCAATGCGATAAGTGCCGCCGCTGAACGCCTCATCTTGCTGAGTTCGCAAGGCGATTTCGTTTAAGTCATCAGCATTACTACAGTTGTTATTGCAAAAATCGTTGAAAAGGGTTTCTGGGTATTCAGTTTCAGAGCCCAACACTTGTATACGTAATGTATCACTGGGTGTAATTTGATAACGAGTATCTAAACCAGTAACTAGGTTGTGATAGTTGTCAGACTTTCGGGCCGTAAGTACGGTACCAATCGATAAGTCGTCAGAAATATCGTAGCGATATCTCGCTGCCATGTTGGTACTTTCGTCGTTAATACGGGCAACGCTAGAGCGCAAGTTACCTGGTACTAGAAACGTCGTGCTTTCATCATTAGCGACTAACAAACCAAAAGTGTGGTTGTTGACTCTACCTGTAAGCTTAGTGCCTATGTCGGGCGCGCCGATGTTTCTGGTGTATACAAGATCGTAGGGCGTACTAAAAAAGTCTGCATTCTCTAGGAAGAACGGACGTTGTTCTGGGAAAAACAACGCAAAAGGGTTATTTATTGCCAATTGACCGCCGTCGGCCTCTACCTGAGAGAAATCAGGATTGATAGTAGCCTGAAGCATCATGTCTGAGGAAATCCCCCAATTGATATCAACACCCACCTCTTGGTTGTTTTGGTAGTCCCAGTTCTCGGATGTGTTCGGGCGTTGGGTTCTCGCAACGGCTGCAACACCATAGGGAGTAATAGATAAGTTTTTACCTTGCTTAGCAGATGCAAAACCCTCTATGTCACCCATTTGGCAAAGCGTACATGCGTTGTTTCTGTCAACTGGCATATTGGAAATACGCAGGTTGTTTTCTCTTGGGAAGAAACGAACAAATTCAGCCCGCCATTGTTTGGGGCCATCGCTATCTATAAAATTAAGGATGCGATAGGGAAGTATCATTTCCACTGTATAGCCCGAATCGGTAATTTGCGCCGCCGAGTCCCAAATAGCATTCCAACTGGTACTCTCGCTGCGGGTCATTTCATTCTCAATGGCGTCGATTTGAATACCGTTGGGGTTGACAAAAAACTGGTACGACAATCGGCTATCACCAAAAGAATCAAGCTTTAGACCTACAACATCGTTGTCCCAAACTCTGTCTCTGTCGCGGAACATAGCGCGGATAAGCTCTGGATTGTTATCTTGTGCATCAAAGGCAATGAAAATGGCTTCGCCGTTTTCAAAAATACGGGCTGTGGTTTTTACCGGTGGAGTGGTGTTCTCAAACGGGCGGGTCACATAGCTTAAATTGACTTCTCGAGCCTGTTGCCAAACTTCTTCATCGAGCATGCCATCAAGAGTTATCGATTGCTGTATGTTGGGAACGTGAATTTTTGTTGACTCTCGAGTATGGCTGTCCTCAGTCGATTGGGCGGAGTTCACAAACAACATACACAAAGAGAAAATTGCGCTACTACGCAGACGTTTTATCACACTAATCTTCCATCAAAATAAGTTTGGTTGATTTTTTAGCCGGCGCATTATGCAGTAATTCCCTATGGGTAAAAAGTATATTAGTCGCTGCCGCTTGGATACTTAACGAATAAATCTAGTGCTTACTCATATGCTTGTCATTAATTCGTGTAGAATATTGCCAAAATGCAGTTAAGCTTAGGCAGCACGAGATATACATGTTTTCCTTTTTCGAAAAGCTCACCCAACCCTTTCCAGACAAAAAGCCAGCGCAGCCACCCACGGGAATAGTTGCCTTCTGTAAGTATTACACCGAGGGTATGTGGGGTGTGATTCTGACGGTTTCTTTGCTCAGTGCTACGGTAGCTATGCTTGAAGTTGCGCTTTTCGGGTTTTTGGGCGAGCTGGTGGATTTGTTCGCTCAATACAATCGGGAAGATTTTTTAAGCGAAAATAAATGGACATTAATTGTGATGGGCCTAACTGTAGTGGTGTTTATTCCACTGTTTGTGCTGCTGCGTTCGTTGTTCTCTCGTCAATCTCTTATGGGTAATTACCCCATGCGCATTCGTTGGCAGGCACATCGTTATTTGTTGGGGCAAAGTTTATCTTTCTTTCACAATGAATTCGCAGGTAGGGTCGCTACAAAAGTCATGCAAACCGCGTTGTCTGTTCGAGAGACAGTCACCAAGGTACTAGACCTTCTGGTATACGTAAGCGTGTACTTTATTTCTGTTGTTGTGCTTGTCATGAGTACCGATTGGCGCTTGGCTATGCCACTGGTTATATGGCTTTTGGTCTACTTGGGAATTCTTCGAGTGCTTGTGCCAAAACTCAAAGAGGTATCGCAGAAGCAAGCGGATGCCCGATCACTGATGACGGGGCGCATTGTCGATAGCTACACCAACATCACCACGGTAAAACTGTTTTCTCACAGTAGACGGGAAGCCGATTATGCCAAAGAAAGCATGGACGGATTTTTAAAGACAGTTTATCCCCAAATGAGATTGGTGACCGTGCTTGAATTTTGTGTCGAGATGGCCAACGCCATCTTGATATTTGCTGTGGGTGCGATGTCTGTTTATTTATGGTTGCACAACAGTGTTTCTCCGGGCGATATCGCCATAGCGATTAGTCTGTGTTTACGTTTGAACGGTATGTCTCATTGGATCATGTGGGAAGTGTCTGGATTGTTTGAAAATCTGGGAACTGTGCAAGATGGAATGAACACACTAGCTAAGCCAATCTCAGTTAAAGATATGCCAGAAGCACCGCCGGTTAGCGTATCTAAAGGTGAAATTATTTTCGACAAGGTCGACTTTTCCTATGCCGGAGCCAACAATTTACCCATCAAGGTGTTTGATAAACTGAATGTAAACATTAAAGCGGGCGAAAAAGTCGGACTAGTCGGTCGTTCGGGTGCGGGTAAATCAACCTTAGTCAACCTATTGATGCGTTTTTACGACATTCAACATGGAAGCATAGCAATTGACGGGCGTAAGATAGACGAAGTCGCGCAAGAAAGCTTGCGAGCGAATATCAGTATGGTTACCCAAGATACCGCGCTCATGCATCGCTCGGTACGAGACAACATTCTTTACGGTAGAACGGACGCATCTGAAGAAGATATGATACAGGCGGCTAAACAAGCTGAAGCCCATGAATTTATTCAATCGCTCACTGACAGTAAAGGTCGCACGGGATACGATGCCCATGTTGGGGAGCGTGGAGTAAAACTCTCAGGTGGTCAGCGTCAACGCATCGCAATCGCTCGAGTATTATTGAAAGATGCACCGGTGCTGGTATTGGACGAAGCAACATCTGCCCTTGATTCTGAAGTGGAAGCGGCTATCCAAACTTGTCTTGATACCGTAATGGAAGGCAAAACCGTACTTGCCATTGCTCATAGGCTTTCCACTATTGCCCAGATGGACCGTTTACTCGTGCTGGATAAAGGTCAAATTGTTGAAGAAGGCACTCACAGTGAGCTTATTGCCTACAACGGTATTTACGCTAAGCTTTGGGCGCATCAAACCGGTGGGTTCATAGGGCTAGAGTAGCGCCATCGCCAAGGCGCGCGCTGTAAATAAACCCCTTGTAACTTGTAAGTGGTTAAGTATAATACGCGTCCCTCCCTTGCGATACCGCACTTTCCAACGAAAAGCAGCAATGTTCCCAAGGGTAGTGTAATTAAAATTTGTTGAAAAACGCCACAGGGGTGTAGTTCGAATTGGTAGAACAGCGGTCTCCAAAACCGATGGTTGGGGGTTCGAGTCCCTCCACCCCTGCCAAATTAATAACTTACGTAGCAAGCGTGAGTTTTACTGACGCTGTAGTGCTAGGATCGTGACATGAGCGAAAAAACGGAAAATCAGTCCAACCCATTGGACATGTTAAAATGGGTAGTGGTTTTTGCATTGTTAGCTGGAGTTGTTACCGCTAATTCAATGCTAAGCAACGATGTATCAGTGTTATACCGTGCCATTGCCGCGGTTGTTGCTGTGGTTATTGCTGGCTTTATTGCTGCAACCACTGAGAAAGGCGCTGCATTTTTAAGTTTTGCGAAAGAGTCGCGTATTGAAGTTCGTAAGGTTATCTGGCCTACACGTCAAGAAGCGAATCAAACAACGCTTATCGTATTAGCAGCTACACTGGTAATGGCACTGATTCTTTGGGGATTGGATGGCATCATCGTTCGCGTTGTTGGCTTTATTACTGGTATAGGAGCATAAAATCGTATGTCTGAAGAAAGCAAAAAAAGATGGTACGTGGTACAAGCCTATTCACAGTATGAGTCGCGTGTAAAAAAGACCCTTCTTGAATATATTAAAATGCACAACATGGAAGACCACTTTGGTCAGGTACTTGTACCTACTGAAGAAGTGGTTGAAATGCGTGCAGGCCAAAAGCGTAAGTCTGAGCGTAAGTTCTACCCAGGTTACGTTTTGGTAGAAATGGACATGAATGAAGATTCATGGCACTTGGTGAAAAGCGTTCCTCGTGTATTAGGGTTCATCGGTGGTACATCTGATCGCCCTATGCCAATCACGCAAAAAGAAGCAGATGCTATCTTGAATCGTCTTGAAGAGTCTGTTGATAAGCCAAAGCCGAAGACATTGTTCGAGCCGGGCGAAGTGGTTCGCGTTATCGACGGCCCGTTTGCAGATTTCAATGGTGTGGTAGAAGAAGTAGACTACGAAAAGAGCCGCGTAAAAGTATCGGTACTTATCTTCGGTCGTTCTACACCAGTAGACCTAGAGTTTGGTCAAGTCGAGAAAGGCTAGAAATAAGCTCATCTTTTATGAAAAACCTGCTTCGGCAGGTTTTTTTTTAGGCGTTCAACGGCAACTTATGAATGACTTGCGATTTTCAGCATTGAATGTTGAATAAGTTAGTAAAATAATAAGAGGCCGAGTAAAAAATATCGGTCATTTGTTAAGCTAAGTTTGCTATGGTTGGCTACACTTATGTAAGTAGTTGTTCGTTTTATGGTTGACGCTGGAGTTACCTTGCACAAATTATTGCTTTTTGTTTTTGTCGCTACTCTAAATGCAAGCCTTGCAATTGCCGAACAGATGTTCCCCGTACTTGCGGTATCTAATGTTACCCATGGTCCAGCACAAAAGTTAGGACAAGATCTAAATGACGGTGCCCAACTTTACTTTTCACAATCGTCGGCAAGTCCGGTGGATTTCAAGTTTGAAAACGATGGTTATGAGCCTGAACAGGCGGTGATCAACACCAAAGGCTTTATAGAAAATGACTACAATTTATTGGTTAACTTTGTAGGCACACCAACGTCAAAAGCCATTTTGAATCATATACTTAATTTACCAGTATTACTTATTACCCCGTTTACTGGCGCAGACTTCCTAAGAGAACCCCAAGCTAAGCATGTATTTAATCTACGAGCTAGCTATCAGCAAGAGGCGCGTTTTCACACCCAATATTTAATAGAGCAGTTGGGGTTGAAACGGGTAGGGCTCATTCTGCAAGCCGATGACTACGGGCTAAGTTTTACAAAATACTTTGAGCAAGAACTACACAATCACAACCTTAGCCCAATCCTGTTACCTAGAGTTAAACGAAATAGTCATTATGTGACAGATTCAGTACAGGCATTGATAACCGCTGATATAGATGTTGTAGTATTCATTGGAACTTACGCACCATTGGTTGAAATTATTCAGCAGACCTTCCCCCATCGACCAGACCTAATATTTGCAAGTGTATCATTTGCCGCCAGTGACCATATTCTTCCCCATATTCCACATAACGCGAAAGTGTTTTTTAGCGAGGTTGTTCCAGATCCGAATAGATGTGATTTCGACGAATGTACCCTTTTTAGAGCACTAGCAAGTGAAAAGTTCGAAAGATTAACTCGAGGTCAATTTGAAGGGTTTATCAACGCCATGTGGTTAGATAGTGCGTTAAAGGAATGCCACGATGTATCACTAGCTTGTATCAGTGATAATTTAGCACACAGGCCGCAGAGGTTGTTTGGACAAGAATCCCGCCAATTGGCTAACGAAGTGTTTTATTCGGTACGGAACTTACAGGCGCCAGCTCTTTAAAGTTAGGATACTTTATTGTGTAAACTACCGCGATACTCAACAGCCTTACACTGCTAAAACTAGAAGTTAGCTGATTAGCAGACAAAAGATCGTTTTTTCACCATATTCAAACTTGCATAGCAATTAATCACCCTATATACTACGCGCCCTTTTATACGGAAACGGGAAGCCGTTCGAGCAGGTAAACTCATTACTTGCGAGGCGTTAGACCCAAAAGAGAGCATTAAAATGGCTAAAAAAGTAACTGGCTTAATTAAGCTACAGGTTGCAGCGGGTGCTGCAAACCCAAGTCCACCGGTTGGTCCTGCACTAGGTCAACACGGTGTTAACATCATGGAATTCTGTAAGGCTTTCAACGCGAAAACTGATAGCCTTGAGAAAGGCGCTCCAGTACCAGTAGAAATTACTGTTTACGAAGATCGCTCTTTCACATTCGAAACCAAAACTCCTCCTGCATCTTACCTTCTTAAGAAAGCTGCTGGCATTAAGAGTGGTTCTGGCCGTCCTAACACTGAAAAAGTGGGTAAAGTTACTCGCGCTCAGTTGGAAGAGATTGCAAAAACTAAAGAGCCAGACCTTACTGCAGCTGACCTTGATGCAGCGGTACGCACTATCGCGGGTTCTGCTCGCTCAATGGGCTTGAACGTAGAGGACTAATCGAATGGCTAAACTAACTAAACGCGCTCGCGTAATCCGCGAAAAAGTTGATGCGACTAAAGAGTACGAAATCAACGAAGCAGTAGCACTTCTTAAAGAACTAGCAACTGCTAAGTTCGCTGAAAGTGTAGACGTTGCTGTAAACCTTGGTATCGACGCTAAGAAATCTGACCAAAACGTACGTGGTGCAACTGTACTACCAAACGGTACTGGTAAAGAAGTTCGCGTTGCTGTTTTCACTCAAGGTGCAAACGCTGAAGCTGCTAAAGAAGCAGGTGCTGACATCGTTGGTATGGAAGACCTAGCTGAGCAAGTTAAGAAAGGCGAAATGAACTTTGACGTAGTAGTTGCTAGCCCAGACGCGATGCGCGTTGTTGGTCAACTAGGTCAAATTCTTGGTCCACGTGGCCTTATGCCTAACCCTAAAACAGGTACTGTAACTCCAGACGTAGCTACTGCGGTTAAGAACGCAAAAGCTGGTCAGGTTCGCTACAGAAATGACAAGAACGGTATCATCCATGCAAGCATTGGTAAGATCGCGTTCGAAGCAAATCAAATTCAAGAAAACCTTGAAGCACTACTTGAAGCATTGAAGAAAGCTAAGCCTTCTTCTGCTAAAGGTACATACATCAAGAAGATCAGCCTAAGCACTACTATGGGTGCTGGTGTATCTCTAGATAAGGCTTCTGTAGGTCTTTAATTTACCCTGTCGGTGTAACAACCGATTTCTCTGTAAAGGTTATGGGTTGGAGTTGTCGAAACAGCAGTGCTGATTGGCGACTCCCGTCCAAGACCGCAGGTGCGGTGTGGTGAAAGAGGTAAGAGAACTTTCACGTATAACACACTGCTTAATAGAACAACCTGCGCAGACGGTGGTTTGACTCAGACTCTCTGGGGTAACAAACACCGTAGAGCGGTACCTTCATACTGTTGGTATCAATCTGTGAACCCTGATGGCGTAAGCAGTTAACTGCCTACAAAGTCAGATACAAAGAGGTGAACTCAGTGGCACTAGGTTTAGCAGCAAAGAAAGAGATCGTAGCAGAAGTATCTGAAGTTGCGTCTCGCGCTCTATCCGTTGCCGTCGCTGAATACCGTGGGATGGAAGTTGCAGAACTGACTGACCTACGCGTTAAAGCTCGTGAACAAGGCGTATACCTTAAGGTTATCCGTAACACACTAGCTAAACGTGCATTGGCAGACAGCAAATTTGCAGACTTAGACAGCGCGCTAACTGGCCCACTTATCTACGGCTTCTCGATCGATGCACCAGGTGGTGCAGCACGTCTTTTCAAAGACTTCGGAAAGCAAAACGATAAGTTGAACGTTACAGCATTGTCAATTGGTAGTGGTCTACTTGGTCCAGAGAAATTGGACGCAGTTGCTTCACTTCCAACTCGCGACGAAGCACTTGCAAAACTACTTGCAACCTTCAAAGCACCGGTGGGCAAATTCGTTCAAACAATCAACGAAGTACCTACCAAATTTGTGCGCGTATTGGCGGCGATCAAAGACGAGAAGTAATTCCCGTTTTTGGCATATTGATTTTTTTAACATTTTAAACCCAGGAGTTTAGAGAAAATGGCTCTAACTAAAGAAGATATCTTAAACGCGATTGCTGAAATGCCAGTTATGGAATTGGTTGAGCTAATCGAAGCAGCTGAAGAAAAATTCGGCGTTGAAGCGACTGCTGCTGTTGCAGTAGCTGCTGGTCCTGCTGCTGCTGGCGAAGCTGCAGAAGAAAAGACTGAATTCGACGTTGTTATGACTTCATTCGGTGGCAACAAAGTTGCAGTAATCAAAGCAGTTCGCGGCGCGACTGGCCTAGGTCTTAAAGAAGCTAAAGAAGTAGTTGAGTCTGCTCCTAAAGCTATCAAAGAAGGCGTAAGCAAAGAAGAAGCAGAAGAACTTAAGAAGCAGCTTGAAGAAGCTGGTGCTGAAGTTGAAATCAAGTAATCTGAACTAATCAGATTACCTGCCTTAAACGGCAAGGCTGGTGGTTTTTTAGACCACCAGCCTTTTTGCGCTGTATAGGTGTGTAGTTTTTAACCCTTTACTACACTCACTTTTAGTGCTCTCCGGAACACCAAAAAAGCATAAAACCAAGAAGTTAACTAATAATTGGTTAATTTTTGTTGTATGCTGGTGTAATTGCCCGGAAAAGGGTTGTGGAAGTTTGTTGTTTAAACTGGCAAATCGCCGGATTAGACAGCAGGTTGGGTCATAAATCAGCAGGCTGAGGAACCCATGGTTTACTCTTATAGCGAAAAGAAACGTATCCGTAAGGATTTTGGCAAACGCCCACAGGTATTGGAAATTCCATACCTTCTTTCAATTCAGCTTGATTCTTTCAAAAAGTTTATTGAGACCGATCCGGAAGCTCAATACGGTTTGGAAGCAGCATTTCGTTCCGTTTTTCCAATCAAAAGTTACTCAGGTAATTCAGAGCTTCAGTATGTAAGCTATCGCCTGGGTGAGCCGGTATTTGACGTTAAAGAATGTCAAATTCGCGGTGTCACTTTCTCTGCTCCATTAAGAGTAAAACTACGGTTAGTGTTATTTGATAAAGACGCTGCCCCAGGTACCGTAAAAGACATTAAAGAACAAGAAGTGTACATGGGCGAAATCCCATTGATGACAGAGAACGGTACGTTCGTTATCAATGGTACCGAGCGTGTTATTGTATCTCAGTTACACCGTTCACCTGGTGTGTTCTTTGACCATGACAAGGGTAAAACTCACTCTTCTGGTAAGGTGTTATATAACGCACGTGTTATTCCTTACCGTGGTTCATGGCTAGACTTTGAGTTCGATCCAAAAGATAACCTATTTGTACGTATTGACCGTCGTCGTAAATTACCTGCGACTATCATCTTACGTGCACTAGAAATGACTACCGAAGAAATCCTAGATACTTTCTTCGATAAAGTTAATGTTCGCATCGACAACGACCGTCTAATGATGGAAATGGTGCCAGATCGCCTACGTGGTGAAACGGCTCAGTTCGATATCTTAGATAACGAAGGTAACGTTGTTGTAGAAAGCGGTCG
Organism: Alteromonadaceae bacterium; assembly: GCA_027013165.1. Lineage (GTDB taxonomy): Bacteria > Pseudomonadota > Gammaproteobacteria > Enterobacterales > Alteromonadaceae > Alteromonas. The sequence continues at coordinate 859 of JALUXV010000530.1, read as the reverse complement.
TCGTATTTCTGCACGTCACACTCGTTCTCTTGATAAAGCGGGTATGACTGAACTAGAAGTTCCAGCTGACTATTTGATTGGTCGAGTATATGGTGCCACATACGTTAATGAAGACACTGGTGAAGTTATTGTAAGTGCAAATGACGAATTGACACTTGAAAACTTGGCGGCACTAAGCCAAGCAGGTATCAAAGAGTTTGCGACGCTTTACATTAACGAACTAGATCACGGTTCATACATCTCTGACACGGTTCGCATTGATTCATCAACTAACCGCCTTGAAGCGCTAGTTGAAATCTATCGTATGATGCGTCCTGGTGAGCCGCCAACGAAAGATGCAGCAGAAACCTTATTCGACAACCTATTCTTCTCTGACGAGCGTTATGACTTGTCGTCGGTAGGTCGTATGAAGTTTAACCGTCGTCTTGGTCGTGAAGACCAGCTTGGTGCTGGTACACTAGACAAAGATGACATTATCGATGTAATGAAGCAGCTTATTCAAATCCGTGACGGTAAAGATGAAGTTGATGACATCGATCACTTGGGTAACCGCCGTATTCGCTCTGTGGGCGAAATGGCTGAAAACCAATTCCGCGTTGGTCTAGTACGTGTAGAACGTGCCGTTAAAGAGCGTCTTAGCCTTGGTGACCTAGACAACGTAATGCCTCAGGACCTTATTAACGCTAAGCCTATTTCGGCAGCGGTTAAAGAGTTCTTTGGTTCTTCACAGCTTTCTCAGTTCATGGACCAAAACAACCCGCTTTCAGAAGTTACGCACAAGCGTCGTATTTCTGCATTAGGCCCGGGTGGTCTTACTCGTGAACGTGCAGGCTTTGAGGTTCGAGACGTACACCCGACT
>JALUXV010000529.1 GCA_027013165.1 Alteromonadaceae bacterium | reverse complement strand
GAGCGTTGCACTGTTAACTGCTGCGAGCTCTTGTTCTGTCATGGCTACGCGTAAACGCAAGCAAGCGGGGCCACCGCCATTACGCATACTTTGTTTTACGTCAAAGAAGTTCACAGATTTAATTGGGGTTGATAAGGTGACTAGCTTATCGAGATAAGCTTTTACCGCAGGATTATCCTGACACTCTGTGGGCGCGATAATCGTCATTTCACCCGAGGGAAGGGTGATAATTTGGGTGTTAAACAAGTAACTTTTTACAGCGTCGTTTACTGAGACTTCACTGGTAGGTACTTCAATAAAGTGAAGATCTTCTTCACCAAATTTGCTGCGAATTTCTGTTAGTCCAGCTTCGGTGTTGTGAAAGGCTTGTTGGTGATAAAACAGCACGTTTTGGTTGCCAACTGCTATCACGTCGTTGTGGAAAACACCTTGGTCAATTACGTCTGGATTTTGCTGCATATACACAACATTTTCGTCGTTCAACCCGTGTAAACGAGCTACCGCTTGGCAAGCTTCAAGTGTTTGTCTTGCCGGATATTTTTTAGGTGCAGGCATGTTTGGGTTAAACGCATGACGACCGTATACAAATACCTCTACACCAGCGCGTCCGTAATCACTGCAAAGACGGGTGTGATTAGCTGCGCCTTCGTCACCAAAATGTTCGTTGTCTGGAAGGTGCTGGTGATGGGCAAAGTACTTCTCATCGGCAAAGGTTGCTTTTAAAATTCTGCCCGTCACTTCTGGTTCTAAAGAACGGTGGTATTTGTTGGTCAGGTTTGCAGGCGTAAAGTGGACTTTTCCGTCTGATGTATCTGCACTGGGAGAGACCGTAGCGGCATTGGCTGTCCACATTGAAGATGCAGAGCAACACGCCAAAAATATCTCTCTCGATTGCTTTGCTGCGCTCTCTAATACGGTAGCGTCTGAGCCTGAAAATCCGAGTCGTCGAAGTGCGGCAATGTCGGGGCGTTCCTGTGGCGCGAGCACGCCTTGCATCATACCCATATCTGACAGTGCTTTCATCTTAGCAAGACCTTGCTTAGCGGCTTGTTTAGGGCTGCTGTTTGCGTTGGCATTGTTAAGAGAGGCAACATTACCAAAAGATAAACCGGCATAGTTGTGTGTAGGTCCGACTAAGCCATCAAAGTTTACTTCAAATTGCTTCATGCTTGTTCTCTCTGGTTTTTCGGCGTTTTCACGCTACCTTATTTTATGAACTCATCACTGAGCGGTTCTTCGGGGTAAAATGCGTATATGACCCCTTCAGATGGCGGCATTATACGGCTTTTAGGGCCTTTGCCAATCAAGCTGGTTAATTTTTGTACTGATTTTGAGCGTAATTAGTACGGGTGAAAGAATAAGTATGAAGAAGATCTTGTTTTCCATTCACTTTGTAGATATATGTTAAAAAAGCAAAGGCGTTAGTAGGTTACTGTCTGACAGCCTAAAATTACATTGTTAAAGCGAAATATTCGTTAAAAATCAACGGGTTTAATTCAAATATATGGCAAAATCACTGGTCATAGTCGAGTCGCCAGCAAAAGCAAAAACGATAAATAAATATCTCGGTAAAAATTTTATCGTAAAAAGTTCTGTGGGCCATGTTCGAGATCTTCCTACCAAAGCATTAGGTCAGGTAGAGCCGAAAAAAACGGCCAAAGAGCTCAAAACTTTTAGCGACGCCAAACGTGCCGAATACTTGCGCAGACACGAGTATCTTAAGCTTGTGGATCGCATGGGTGTCGACCCTGAAAAAGATTGGAAAGCACATTATCAAGTGCTTCAGGGTAAAGAAAAGGTTGTCAATGAACTTAAAAAGCTAGCGAAAGACGCCGATACTATTTATCTCGCAACCGATTTGGACCGCGAGGGAGAAGCAATTGCTTGGCACCTACAGGAGCTGTTAGGTACCAAGGGCAAAACATACCAGAGGGTAGTGTTTAACGAGATCACAAAAAACGCAATTCAAGAAGCTTTCTCTGAGCCCGGTGAACTCAATGTGGATCGGGTTAACGCTCAGCAAGCGCGACGTTTTCTCGACCGTGTTGTGGGCTTTATGGTGTCTCCACTATTGTGGAAAAAGGTCGCCAGAGGACTTTCCGCTGGTCGTGTTCAATCCGTAGCAGTTCGCTTGGTGGTTGAGCGTGAGCGAGAAATTAAAGCGTTTGTTCCAGAAGAGTTTTGGGATGTTCACGCTGATCTCAACAGTGAAAAAGCTTCCGCTTTACGTATGTTGGTGGCTAAACATCTTGGTAAGAATTTTAAACCTGTAAACAAAGCACAAACTGACAAAGCGTTAGACGAACTGAAACAAGCACAGTATGTGGTTGAAAGTCGCGAGTCTAAGCCTACGCAGAGTCGTCCATCTGCGCCATTTATTACGTCAACACTTCAGCAAGCGGCAAGTACCCGTCTTGGTTTTGGTGTTAAGAAGACTATGATGATGGCACAGCGCTTGTACGAAGCAGGCCACATTACCTATATGCGTACTGACTCGACAAACTTGAGCCAAGAAGCCCTTGATAGCTGTCGTGGATATATCGACGATAATTTTGGCAGCAAATATTTACCAGACAGCCCAATCCGCTATGGTAGCAAAGAAGGCGCTCAGGAAGCTCACGAAGCGATTCGTCCTTCAAACGTACAAGTTACCGCCGCTAGCCTAAAAGACATGGAGCGTGACGCACAGCGCCTGTATGAGCTTATTTGGCGTCAGTTTGTGGCTTGTCAAATGACACCAGCGAAATACGACGCAACAACCATTAAGGTTGCGGCGGGAGATTACGGTCTTACTGCTAAGGGCCGCGTACTGAAATTTGACGGTTGGACAAGAGTACAGCCTCAGGTGCGCAAAAAAGGTGAAGAAGAGGTCATGTTGCCTGATGTGCAACAAGGCGATGTGCTCTCACTACAACAACTTGACCCTAAGCAGCACTTTACCAAGCCGGTTGCTCGGTTTAACGAAGCGTCGTTGGTTAAAGAGCTTGAAAAACGCGGTATTGGCCGACCTTCAACGTACGCAAGTATTATTTCAACCATTCAAGACCGCGGTTATGTACGTTTGGAGAACAAACGTTTTTACGCTGAAAAAATGGGTGAAATCGTTAACGATCGCCTGCTGGAAAACTTTGACGACTTAATGAGTTACGACTTTACGGCCAACATGGAGCAACAGCTTGATGATATTGCCGACGGTCACAAAAACTGGAAAGACGTACTCAATCTGTTTTACAGCGACTTTTACGACAAGCTGCTAACCGCAGAAAAGGATCCGGAAGAAGGCGGTATGCGTCTCAATCAGGCGGTTCCTTCTGGTATTGAATGCGGTAGTTGTGGGCGTGAAATGAACGTTAGAACTGCCTCTACAGGTGTATTTTTGGGGTGTTCAGGTTATAACCTGCCACCAAAAGAGCGTTGTACCAATACCATGAACCTCACTGCCGGTGACGAGGTGGTTAAGGTCGACGACGAAGATGAACTAGAGACTGAAGCGCTTCGCGCCAAGAAGCGTTGTGACAAATGCGGCACAGCTATGGATAGCTATTTGGTTGACGAAACGCGTAAGCTCCATGTGTGTGGCAATACGCCCACCTGTGACGGCACATTGATTGAAACAGGAACGTTTAAAATCAAGGGCTATGATGGCCCAATCATCGAGTGTGATAAGTGCAGCAGCGACATGGAGCTTAAAAACGGACGGTTCGGTAAGTACTTCGGTTGTACCAACAGCGAATGTAAGAACACCCGTAAACTGCTAAGAAATGGTGAGCCAGCACCACCGAAAGAAGATCCGGTATTTTTACCAGAGTTACCTTGTGAAAAATCTGACGCTCACTTTGTGTTACGAGACGGCGCGTCTGGTATTTTCCTTGCGGCGCACAATTTCCCCAAATCGAGGGAAACTCGTGCTCCGAAAGTCGCTGAACTTGCTCGCTTCCGCGATCGCATTTCACCTAAGTTTTACTACCTAGCAGATGCTCCACAAGAGGATCCAGAGGGTAATCCTGCGCTGGTGCGTTATAGCAGGAAAACCAAGCAACAATACGTGATGTCTGAAAATAGTGCAGGCAAGGCGTCTGGTTGGTCGGCTTGGTACAACGACGGTAAGTGGGAAGTACAAACCAGCAGTAAATCTACAGCCAAAAGTAAAGCAAAAAAGTAAGAGATTGAAGAATGGCCTCGTTACAGGACCAATTGCTTAAAGCGGGTTTGGCAGACAAAGCGTCTGCCAAACAAGCTCGTGCAGATAAGCGCAAAAAGCAAAAGCTTAAAAACAAGCAAAAACAGCCCGTTGTGGATGAAGCAACCCTAGCTGCACAAAAAGCGGCGGAAGAGAAAAAAGCGCGAGACAGAGCGCTTAATGAGCAACAACAACAAGCACGAGAACAGCGTTCAATAGCGGCTCAAGTGCGTCAGCTCATTAATGTAAACAAGCAAAAACGAGATGGTGATGTTTTGCTTAATTTCACCCACGACAATGTGGTGAAACGCATGTACGTGAGTGATGAAATTCACAAACAAGTGACCAAAGGTCGTTTAGTTGTAGTGATACAAGACGATGCCTATGAGCTTGTACCCACGCCAGTAGCAGACAAAATCGCTCAGCGCGACGAATCTTCCATTGTTTACCGTGCTGACCTTGATACCAAGGATGCTAGCGGTGCTGAAGAAGATGAGAATGACTGGTACGCTGATTATGAAATTCCTGATGACCTCACGTGGTAGTTTTTGGCTGAACGCAACCTTGACTGGGAATTGGTAGTTCCGGCCCCGCACTATGAGGCCAGTTTTCGTGAATATCTTACTGAATTGGGTAACGAAGAGCGTTACCCATTTGTCCTTGATTTAGATTCTACTGACTTCACTGCTTACCTAAAGCAGCTAGATGATCTGTCTAAAGGGCATTGGGTGCCCGAAGGTGGCGTCCCAAGCTCTACTTACTGGTTAGTGAAAGGTGAAACCTTAGTAGGTGTGGCTAACCTACGTCATTATCTCAACGATAATATTGCTCATATTGGAGGGCACATCGGTTTGGGTATAAGGCCATCGTACCGTGGCAAAGGGCTCGGCAGTTTGCTACTGGGTAAAACCCTTGAAATTGCACGGTCTAGGTCAATAAATCCTGTTCATATTCATTGTTATACCAATAACCTACCGTCAAACGGCATGATAATGTCTGTGGGAGGCGTGTTGGAATCTACAGTGTGCGTAGGCAATACTCAGGTGTCGCGCTATATGGTTGAAAATACGTAAACGTAACCATGCTCTCTGTTCAACCTCACCATCTTTCAGGTTTGTGAATACCGTACCCTTGCGCATAATCAACGCCAATGTCACGTAATACTTCAAGTATCTCCTCGTCCTCCACAAATTCAGCGACTGAGGCTAATTTGAATTGGTGACACAAATTCACCATGGTGGATACTATCATTCTATTTTTAGTGTTTTTATGAATGTCTTTGATAAAGCAACCATCTATTTTCAGCTTACTGATGGGAAGCGATTGAAGGTAGCTAAATGATGAAACACCCTGACCAAAGTCGTCCAAAGCGAACTGGCAACCAAGAGCTCGTGCCCAAGATATAAAGGCTTTCGCCTCTTCAATATGGGTGACTGCGTATGTTTCTGTGACTTCAAAGGTAATGCGATCAGGTGCAATGTCGTATTGTTTAAAACTATCTTCAATAAAGGTTTTAAGGTTAGGGTGTGTTAGAGTTTTGCCTGAAAGGTTTATTGACAATGTGGTCTGTAACGACGATTCAGTAAGCTTTTCCAGTGACTTTCTGAACATGTATTTGTCTAGCGAAACAATCAAGTCAGATTGTTCTGCCAGCGGGATGAATTTCACTGGCGAAACTATTTCTCCGTTTAATTGTAAACGGCACAACACCTCATACTGTTCCATGGCATCGTCTTTGTCACTGACCTTTGTTATCGCTTGACGATAGAGCAGTAAAGTTTCATTGGCGATAGCTTCTGATAAGCATTGTACTAGATATTGATCTTGAAAAACTTGTTTTACTTCTTCGCTATCGGCATCTACCACGGTTAAAGGAGTGGGTTGCCGGTTGGCTTGAATACCGCATACTGCTCGAACGAGTTCTAAACCTGCACTAAATTTTTCATTTAAAGGTATAGCTACCATTTGAATAATTAAATTGTCATTGTATCGTGCATTGAAGTCCTCTACGTATTTCAACGAGGCTTCAGCGAGATGGTTAAGCCTTTTCGTGCCTAGCTTAGAAGATATGACTAATATAATGTCGTTTACCCGACCATAAGTATATTCATCACCGAGGAAAGTCATGAGCGCAAAAGAAAAATGTTTTACGTAATACTCCTCATGTAAGTCTTTGTCAGAGGCATTTACGTCCTTGGCAAACTTAAATGATACTAGAAACTTATCGGCCCGAATTCAGATAATAAGTGCACCACTCATGGTTAAACGGTGACAAGACGATCAACTGCCTATTGGTGGTATTCTAAAGTCGCCAAACAAATAGAAGTAAGCACCATGAGT
>JALUXV010000528.1 GCA_027013165.1 Alteromonadaceae bacterium | reverse complement strand
CATCATCAAAGCCATAAACAAAAATAACAGGGTCATAGCGCTAAACAGAATCAGGTGCTGTAGGTTCTCACTTTGCTTCACGTTTTCAAGAATAGAGTCGTAAATTTCACCACCTATGATTACGTACAAGTAACCTTGTAATACATCACCGTTCATTACTGGTGCCGCAGAAAAGATCTTTTGGACACCAGGGTTTCGCGGGTCGTCGCCTTTAATGGGAAGCTGACTGGAATCTTGAATAAGGTTTTGGATAGGCAGCAAATCCACGTACTCAGATTTTACTTTCCCCGCCTCAGCCGAGTAGGTAAGTACTTTGCCATTGGGATCTAAATAATAGAACTCGAAGTTTGGCCCTAGAATCATCAATGTGTGAAACAGGTTTTTCAGTGCTTCGTAGTCGTAAACACCGGTTTTAAGTAATGGACTGTCTAGGGCTAGGTGTTCGGCAAGACCCAGGTGAAGTTGTTGTTCAGCCTCATCTTGAGTAATGGACTGCAAATGAGCGCTAGTGAAAAAAAATAGCGCAAGCACACAAATAAAAACGGCTGCTAAAGCCAGTGAAATCCGCTGATAAAAACACAGTTTCATTGTGCTTGAACTCCGTCTGGGTTGAACTTATAGCCCACACCCCATACGGTTTGCACTATTTGAGGAGCGGTAGCATCAAGCTCAATTTTTGCTCGTAGGCGATTAATATGGGAATTTACCGTATGTTCATAGCCGCTGTGCTGGTAACCCCATACCGACTCTAATAGTTGAGTTCGACTAAATACTTGGTTTGGGTGTTTGGCTAGGTAGAGGAGCAAGTCAAACTCTGTTGCTGTGAGTTCTAGTAGTTTGCCAAAAAAAGTGGCTTGATGAAGTTTTGTGCTAATGACCAATGCACCAATAGTCATGTCTTTATCTTCAAGTGACTCAGATTCAAGAGGTGATTGGGCCAACAGGTGGACTTTGCGCAACTGTGCTCGTACACGAGCCTGCAACTCGCGCACGCTAAATGGCTTGGTCATGTAATCGTCGGCACCGAGTTCTAGGCCCAGCACGCGGTCGGTTTCAGAGTTCTTAGAGGTCAGCATAATAATGGCTTTCTCTGGGTGTTTTTCTCGTACTCGACGGCATATATCCAGACCGTTAACCTCGGGAAGTGTCACATCAAGTATGACTAACGAGAATGACTCATCCAAGGCTCGCTGCAAACCTGTTCGGCCGTTATGTGCCAATGTAATATCTACACCAAGCTCGCATAGATTGACTCGAATCAAATCCGCGATATCAGCATCGTCCTCAACTACAAGAATACTGTCTTGCATACCCAATCCTCAGAATATGACTGCAATCCACTAAGACCGAGGTTGGGACAAATATCATTCAATAGATTTTAAGAATTTTTCCGTTTTCTCATAGGTTCAATGAAAAGCGGAAAACTAAAATGAGTCACAGATAGCTATTCTTACATATCTGTGACTCATTACATGCCCTAGCGAGTACGGGTGATTACTACACGACTCGTCGGGTTATCAAAGCGATGAGCTTCACCTAACACAGATGTTGCCAATCCCTCTCGGCTCGCGTCAGTAGCGTTTGCACTGGTGGTTACTCCAGTGTGTAAACGAACAGCGTCGGCAAAATCATCACGCGTTGGGTCGTAACCCGCCGCTGCACCGCCACCACCAGCTTCACCTGCTGCCGGTCCAGGCATAGTTGCTGCGGTTTCGGTATTGGCTTCTGTGCCTGCATCCCAAGTAACCGTCATAAAGGTTTTGCTATCGCCCACAGCCATATCACTGACGTTTGCGGCGTTAAGCCCTGTAAACGCATCATTGGTATTGACCAACATGGTAGTAATGGTAAGACGCAGGTCATCCGCATCTAGCTCCGGCACTACTAGCGTCATTGCATCACCCATAGTACTTGGGTGCAGGATGCCACCAGAGTTTTGCGCATCAAGGAAATCAGTAGAGTTCATTGCTTCATCGATAACCATTGATGGATCACCGCCCTCTGCCATGATTTCAATACCCATGCTTGCTGGCTGACCATCCATAAAGGAATAAAAGCCTGACTCGTGAAGAATCACTGCCGCAGGTGCAAAAGGTTGTGCATGGGTAAGGTTGGTTATCTGAACGGTATACACCGCTGAGTTACCATTCACGCCATCTGCACCATCCATACCATCAGCGCCGTCAGAACCATCGGCGCCATCCATACCGTCTGCACCATCTTGTCCTGCTGGACCTTGAGGGCCTACCGGGCCTGTATCGCCGTCGTCACCACATGCAACTATCAATGCAGAAAGTAGTAGCAGCGTACTGAGTTTAATTATTGAGTTTTTCATAACATCGCTCCTTAAGACGCAGGAACAGTAATAACTACACGTGCAACAGGGTTTAACCAACGGTGAACGGTAGAGTCTAGGTCACTGGCGCCGCCTGTGTTATCTGTATCACCTAAGGCATTTCGGTGAATATGAACGGGACCGTCAGTACCGTCTTCAACTTCGCCGTTCATCACGGTAGCTGCTACACCTGTGCCGCCCATACCTAGGTCGACAATACGTGTTGGTGCACCGCCGCCTGCAACGCCTGGAACGCCATAGCCACCCAGAGCATTGCCGGTTTCAGCTTCAACAACGTCAGTACGTGCGCTGTTAAGCTCGTCGTTTAGCTCTGTGCCAGCATCGTATGCGTTAAGGTAATAGGTGTAAGTACCAGGTTCAGTGGGAATCATGATGCTGTCTAAACCAACAAAGGCATCGTTGGTGGGGATCATCATTGAAAGAATTGACAGGTAAGGCTTATCCATAGTGTCAAATGGGTAGCTCAATGTTGCTTTTGGTGCCACAAGACCACCAAAGCGATGCCAGGTATTTGAGCCGTTGTCTGTGTCAACCGGACCAAGTACCGCTTCGAAGTTTTCACCACTTGATGCTGGTTCTTGTGCGTCGTCAATAACCCCAGCTTCTGCTAACCATGCAAGTGCAGTTGAAGCGGTTTCGCCTACTTCAAAGGCATCAACTGTCGCATCATGCGCAACTACCAAGCGTGGTGTGAAGCTTTGTGCTTGGGTTAGGTTAGTAATTTCAATATCAAGCGTTACGGCTTGGGTTGTTGATACAGAAGCCAACGCGAACAATGTAGCGCCAGCAAGTTTAGAAAATTTCATTGTATTGTCCTTGTTTATGACTGAAAGCACATGAAAATTAAAGGACTGGGCAAATCAATTCATCACAGAAGTATCACAAAAAATGTACAATTTTATCTCGCGCCGATAAATCTTAAGAAAATTCCCATTCGGTATGCTTTCCCGCTTGTTGGTCAGAGGCGAATAGCAAATAATAGGCGCTGCTCATTTCAAAGGACCAAATGTGAACGTACCAGCTAACGCGTCAAATACGACTAGAACCGGTGTTGTTTTCGCCATTGCGGCGTATTCCATGTGGGGTATTGCACCACTGTATTTCAAAGAGTTAGCCATGCTTCCAGCGGCGGAAATTCTTGTACATCGCGTTATTTGGTCAGTGATTTTGGTCTTTGGGTTAATTGTTGCCACCCAACAAATTCCCGCCCTTGTTCGCGTAATGCGCAACAAAAAAATAATGGGGATTTTGTTCATTGCTGGCGTTCTTTTGGCGGCGAATTGGCTGCTATATATCTGGGCTGTCAACAATGACAAAATACTTGATGCCAGTTTGGGGTACTACATAAACCCCATGCTGAACGTGTTTCTTGGCCGAGTATTTTTAGGTGAAACCTTACGACCACTTCAGCGAGTGGCTGTTTTGCTGGCAATTATTGGCGTAACCATTTTGATTGTGTCTTACGGGGAGTTACCTTGGATAGCCTTGGTGCTAGCGTCTACTTTTGGTATTTATGGGCTATTGCGCAAACGGGTTCCCGTCGATTCTTTAACCGGTCTATTTGTTGAAACCCTTTTACTTAGCCCTTTCGCCATAATGTATTGGGTCATGTTTGGCTCTGAGTATTCAAACTTAGCCACCAATGAATTGTCATTCAACATCTTGCTTATTGCATCTGGCGTTGTTACTACAGCGCCTTTATTGTGCTTTACCGCTGCGGCTAAGCGCATCATGTATTCCACACTCGGTTTTTTTCAATATATCGGCCCAACAATCATGTTTATTCTTGCTGTAACGCTTTACGGAGAGCCACTAGAAGAAGACAGACTGGTGACTTTTGGTTTTGTGTGGGCTGGCTTAATTTTATTTAGTTTGGATTCACTTCGAGCATATCGAGTTCAAAAGCAGTTAAAAGCATAACGCTTTGATTTGGCGTGCTTTGTGCTTTCTGTATTCATTGTTTAGTGAATTCAATGTAATCACATCGTTAGCCTTGACTAGTTACTGGCATATGGCGCATTTAAGAGAAATTCTGCACTATTTTGTGTCAGTGTTTGTGGTGTGTTCGTGCGACTAGTCTGCAAATCTGCGTGGTAGAGTTAGCGTTGTGAAGGTTGAAGTCGTCGTTATTCGATAACCGAATCAAGAGAATTAGCCAACACTATGTCATCAGTTAATACAGCAGTAAAACTGCCTTCCATGCGTCAGATCCTACTCCTTGCCTTGACTATTGTCGGCTGCATCGTTTTGTTCTCTGTGGTCAAGGATGTCCCAGTACAAGTGCCGTTGGTTTTCAGTTGGTTTTGTATTATCGGCCTCGGTGTCATGCTGGGTCATTCTTATAACGCTTTGCAAAAAGGTTTAATCGATGGGATTGCACAAGGTGGTGATGCAATCTTGGTACTCATTGCCGTGGGTGCGCTTATTGGGAGTTGGATTGCCGGTGGCGTAGTTCCCAATATTATCTATTTTGGTTTGTCGATTATGCGTCCTGAATATTTCCTTGTAGGTGCATTTTTTGTGTGTAGCGTAACATCGTTGGCAACAGGCACATCGTTTGGAACGGCGGGCACTGCGGGTGTGGCAATGATGGGCATTGGGGCGTCTTTTGGGTTGCCATTACCTCTGGTAGCCGGCGCTGTCATTAGTGGTGCCTATGTAGGTGACAAACTGTCACCCCTGTCTGATACCACGGTAATGGCTGCATCGCTCTGCGAAGTGAATATTGTTGAGCATATTAAGTCCATGTTGATGGTCAGCCTTCCTGCCATTGCAATTGCCGCTGGCCTATTTTTGGCGGTAGGGTTTCTTTATGATTTCGACGCGTCGAATAATCAGACAGACGTGGTAATCAAAGCATTAGAACAGCATTTTTCAATCGGTTGGTACATGTTGCTACCAGCCATCATAGTCATAGCACTGTTAGTGTTGAAGTTTCCTTCTGTACCTGTCATTTTCTTTGGTGCATTACTTGGCGTTATTTGGGCCATGGTGTTCGAATCAAATAGCTTTACTATGGCGTTTGGCAGCATAGTCAAAGGTAACAGCATTCAATCGGATCTCTCGTTTTTGAATATACTGCTCAATCGCGGTGGTATTCAGTCGATGGCGAATGTGGTGGTTATCATCATTCTAGCGTTGGGCTTAGGTGGTCTAATGCGAACGGTGGGCGTATTAGAAACCATATCGATACGAATAAAATCTTGGGCGACTTCTATAGGTCGTTTAACCTCAGCAACAATGTTGGCTGGTATTATGGGAAATATGGTTGGCGGTGCAGCTTATGTTGCCATTATCACTGCCAGTACACTCACCAAGCAAAACTACCAACAACTCAACATTGATAAGCGTGTGCTTTCACGCAATACCGAGGCGGGTGCTACCATCCCGACACCTATGATCCCGTGGTCTGACGGTGGTATTTTTATGGCATCTACCCTTGGTGTGGCTACTGTGTCGTATCTACCTTTCTTGTGGTATCACTTATTAGTTATTGTCATTTCCCTTATTTATGGGAAGTACGGGTGGTTCAGCTATCGCAAGAATTGATCTATGGGGCACCACCAAAGTGGCAGTGCCTCATAATCGTTTGGTAAGTATTTAGAACTCTGTAGAGAATCTAACGCCAAACTCGCTTGCGTCATTACTTAGTATTTGCAAGATATAGTCGCCAGTATTCAAACGGGCGTTGTCATAGCGCTCATCAAATACGTTTCGACCGTACAGCGCAAGGGTGTAACCTTCGTTAGCTGGTGTGTAAGCTACGTCAAAGTTAACTAGCTCTCTGCTCTCTAACTCTGTCATACGCGCGGCAAGTGACGAAGGCTCGCCGTACATGTCTGAACGGTAAGAGTAATCGGCGCGAACGCGGATAGACGCACCACTTTCAAGGTCAAAGGTGTACGAAGGACCAATGGCTAGAGTTAAATCTGGTGTTAATGGTGCTACTGGGCTAAAGCCATCTTGCTCTTCAACATCAACATCCATATACCCAATGCTTGTCATCATGCTGAAGTTGTTGTAGTTGAACGTAGTATCTAGCTCAATACCACGAGATGTTTGCTCTACTACTAAGTTAGCTGTATCAAAACCAGAATCGCTTACTCTGCTTACTTGGTAAGGTAGATCTTCAAATTCAGTATTAAAAACAGCAATACTTACATCAAAGTAGTCGTTC
>JALUXV010000527.1 GCA_027013165.1 Alteromonadaceae bacterium | reverse complement strand
CCGCTTTGAAACCGTAAGCGAAGCAATGCAAGCAGTTAAGGCGTGTTTAAACGAGACAAGTGATACGTTTAACATACGCGTTAGACATCTCTATCACGATAGGGATGAAGTAACCGTTACCGTAATCCGCACTTCAAAAGAGGTGTGATTGTGTATTGGTTAAAAAAATATCGACTTCAGCTAACTTGTTGATATTTAAAGTTATTATTTATTATTGGCCCGTGATTGGGAAAACTGAGCATCAGTTTGTGCATAAAAAGCTATAAATGTGATGCAAAAATCCTTTATAATCCGGCCGTTTTTTTACTCTGAACCAATGAAAGTGAACTAATGGCAGACTTATCTCATTACAGAAACATTGGTATTTTCGCCCACGTAGACGCGGGTAAAACTACCACTACAGAACGTATTTTGAAGCTAACTGGTAAAATCCATAAGACAGGTGAAGTACACGACGGTGAGTCGACAACTGACTTCATGGAGCAGGAAGCAGAGCGTGGTATCACTATCCAGTCAGCAGCGACAACCTGTTTCTGGAAAGATCACCGCATGAACATCATCGATACTCCTGGACACGTTGACTTCACTGTTGAAGTTTACCGTTCATTGAAAGTACTTGATGGTGGTATCGGTGTATTCTGTGGTTCTGGTGGTGTTGAGCCTCAGTCAGAAACTAACTGGCGTTACGCTAACGAATCAGAAGTTGCACGTTGTATCTTCGTAAACAAACTTGACCGTATGGGCGCAGATTTCTATCGCGTTGTTGGTCAGGTTAAGAAAGTACTTGCGGCTAACCCGCTAGTTATGACACTGCCAATCGGTATCGAAGACGATTTCGTTGGTGTTGTTAACCTACTAGACATGAAAGCATACATCTGGGATGACTCAGGCTTACCTGAGAACTATGAAGTTACTGACATCCCTGAAGATATGGTTGAAAAAGCTAACGAATATCGCGAGCAGCTAATCGAATCAGCTGTTGAGATGGACGACGACCTAATGATGGCTTACATGGACGGTGAAGAACCTTCTTTAGAAGACATCAAGCGTTGTATCCGTAAAGGTACTCGTGACATGACTTTCTTCCCAACATACTGTGGTTCTGCGTTCAAGAACAAAGGTATCCAGTTGGTACTAGATGCAGTTGTTGACTTCCTACCTTCACCAACAGAAGTTGATCCACAACCTCTGACTGACGAACAGACTGGTGAGCCTACTGGTGAAGTTGCAACAGTTTCTACTGAAGAGCCGTTCCGTGCGTTGGCGTTCAAGATCATGGACGACCGTTTCGGTGCACTTACCTTCATCCGTATCTACTCTGGTGTACTTAACAAGGGTGATACCATACTTAACAGTGCAACTGGTAAGACAGAGCGTATCGGCCGTATGGTTGAGATGCACGCAGACGAGCGTACTGAACTTTCTTCAGCGCAAGCTGGTGACATCCTAGCGGTTGTAGGTATGAAGAATGTTCAAACTGGTCACACTCTTTGTGATCCTAAGAACCCTTGTACGCTAGAGCCAATGATCTTCCCTGAGCCGGTAATTTCAATCGCAGTTAAGCCAAAAGATAAAGGCGCAACTGAGAAGATGGGTATCGCGATCGGTAAGCTAGTTGCAGAAGATCCATCGTTCCAAGTTGAAACTGACGAAGATTCAGGTGAAACCATCCTTAAAGGTATGGGTGAACTTCACTTGGATATCAAAGTAGATATCCTTAAGCGTACTTACGGCGTTGAGCTAGAAGTTGGTCAGCCTCAGGTTGCATACCGTGAAACTATCACAACGCCTGTTGAAGACAGCTACACGCACAAGAAGCAGTCTGGTGGTTCTGGTCAGTTCGGTAAGATCGATTACCGTATCAAGCCAGGTGAAGTTAACTCTGGCTTCACGTTCACATCAACAGTTGTTGGTGGTAACGTACCTAAAGAATTCTTCCCAGCAATCGAAAAAGGTTTTGCTGGTATGATGGAAACTGGTCCTCTAGCAGGCTACCCAGTTCTAGACGTTGAAGTTGAACTATACGACGGTGGTTTCCACGCAGTTGACTCATCAGCAATCGCGTTCGAAATTGCAGCGAAAGGTGCATTCCGTCAATCAATGCCAAAAGCTGGTCCTCAGCTTCTTGAGCCAGTGATGAAAGTTGACGTGTTCAGCCCAGAAGACAACGTTGGTGACGTAATCGGTGACCTTAACCGTCGTCGTGGTATGATCAAAGACCAAGAAGCTGGCGCTACTGGTGTTCGCATCAAGGCAGACGTACCGCTTTCAGAAATGTTCGGTTACATCGGTCACTTGCGTACAATTACTTCTGGTCGTGGTCAGTTCTCTATGGAATTCAGCCACTACTCAGCATGTCCTCAGAACGTTGCTGACAAAGTAATCGAAGAAGTTAAAGCACGTAACGCTAAGTAATTACGCCGCTTAACACGCTTTTTTAAAAACCCGCCTTTTGGCGGGTTTTTTGTTTTTCTCCATGCTGAATATTTTAGCTCTTGATTAAGTGCTGCTTTAATTGACTTCCTTGTTTATAATGAGCCATCAAATGTAGGAAGTAGTTATGAAAAGCATTGAAATAGATGACGATTTGTATGCCTTTATTGCAAGTCAAACAAAGCATATTGGCGAAAACGCCTCTCAAATTCTTCGTAGACTTTTGTTAACCGAAGAAAGAGAAGAAGCTCCCGCAGCGGTATCAGCACCCCAAACGGTGTCAGTAGAGCCAGAGAATGTCGCACAAGCTGTTGTAGAAGATTCACAAGAACAGTTAGATAACAAAGTCGATGTGTCGCCAGAAGTGTCGTCCACAGAGGAAGTCGTTGCAACAGCGCCTGTTGATGCAAACAACGATATTTTGTCGCAGGTAACGGCGGAAGCGCTCTCGGGGTATACCAAACGCGTAGATCAGTTTTTGTTTATTCTTGGCGAGGCACATCGCCTTAATCAAGGTAAATTTGCAGCGGTAGAAGCCATCAAAGGTAAGAACCGAACTTACTTTGCACAGAGCAAAGAATCGCTGCTGTTGAATGGTAGCAGCACTAACCCGAAACAAATCCCCAACAGCCCTTTTTGGGTGGTTACCAATAACAACACTGCGAAGAAAATTAGCATGCTTCAGAACGTGTTGCTTACACTGGGATACGAGCAGAATATAGTAGAAACTCTCGTTTCACGCTTTTCGTAGCGTGTTTTTTTAATAACGGGAAAACCCTTTCATAACACAACAAGGACTTTGTCATGGCATTACACCCGCAGGCTGGAAAGCCAGCCGCGCAAGAACAGCTTATCAATGTTGCTCAGCTTGTGAGTCAATACTACAGTTTTAAGCCCGACCCGCAAGCGGCAGGCGAGGCTGTTAGTTTTGGTACTTCTGGCCACCGTGGTTCTTCAGCGTTATATACTTTTACAGATACCCACATAGCGGCGATTTGTCAGGCGCTGGCTGAATACCGAAAAGAGCAGGGTATCACTGGACCACACTACATAGGTAAAGATACTCACGCATTGTCAGAGCCTGCCATGGTAACTGCCATTGAAGTTCTTTGTGCCAACGGCGTTGACGTAGTCATTCAAACTGCCGATAACGCAAGTCGTGGTTATACTCCTACACCGGTGATTTCTCGCACTATTATTCGTCACAATCGCGAAAACACAGAAGTGTTAGCCGATGGCGTGGTTATCACACCTTCTCATAATCCACCGGAAGATGGTGGATTTAAATATAACCCCCCTCACGGTGGTCCTGCTGACAGTGATGTTACCAAGCTAATTCAAGACCGAGCAAACGCTCTAATCGCAGAGGGAAATAAAGACGTAAAGCGCGTTGATATTCGCAAAGCCGTTGCTGACAAGTTGGTACGTGAAGAAGACTTCATGGAACCCTACATTGCCGATTTAGCACAAGTTATCGACATGGAAGCCATTGCAAAAGCAAACTTGAAACTAGGGACCGACCCTCTAGGTGGTGCTGGTATTGGTTATTGGTCTCGTATTAGTGAATTGTATGGCTTAGATATTACTGTGGTTAACGATGCAGTAGATCCCCAGTTTGGCTTTATGCGTCGAGATAAAGACGGCAAACTGCGCATGGACTGCTCGTCAGCCTACGCCATGGCTGGTCTTATTGAGTTGAAAGACAATTTCGATTTAGCTTGGGGTAACGATCCAGATTTTGACAGACATGGTATCGTCTGTAAAAGCGCGGGATTGATGAATCCAAACCACTACCTAGCGGTAGCGATAAACTATTTATACACCAACCGCCCTGAGTGGCCAACCGACCTCAAGATTGGTAAAACCTTAGTTTCAAGCAGCATGATTGATCGCGTTGCTGCTAGCCTAGATAAACCTCTGGCTGAAATGCCTGTAGGGTTTAAATGGTTCGTTGGCGGTCTGTCAGACAGTGAAATTGGTTTTGCCGGCGAAGAAAGTGCTGGTGGTATCTTCTTACAACGTGATGGCAATACCTGGGCAACTGACAAAGATGGTTTTATCCTTTGCTTGCTCGCTGCGGAAATACTCGCAACTACTGGCAAAGATCCGGGCGAACATTACCAAGCGCTTACCGAAAAGTTCGCAGCGCCTGTTTATAAGCGGGTAGATGTTGCTGCAACACTAGAGCAAAAACAGAAGCTTTCAGCAATGGATGCCTCTGTAGTGACTAGCGAATCCTTAGCGGGTGAGCCAATTACAAACGTTCAGACTCACGCACCTGGCAATAATGCTGCTATTGGTGGCGTTAAAGTATCCACGGAAAACGGTTGGTTTGCTGCTCGCCCATCGGGCACCGAACAAATCTATAAAATCTACGCAGAAAGCTTTAAAGGTGAAAGTCACTTACAAGATTTGATTGCCGAAGCGGAAGAGCTGGTGGGAAAAATTATCAAATAATGAGTGTTTCCAGCGATTTTTAATTGGCTGTTTGTAAAAAATATGTAAAATTTAGGGGTGATGCATACGTTTTCACCCCTTTTTTGTGGTTTTTTAACAATTATTTTACAACTTTTTGGTCTGGGCACTGCTATATTGCTGACATATTGTTGAATTATTCTGTAATTAAATTACATTTTCGTGCCGGTTGGCGCCTAAAGAGTGAGACACAAAATGAACGCAAAAGCGAAGGCTACGCCAGATTTACCAAAAATCGACAAAGCGGCTTTTAAAGAAGCTGTTGTTAAACACCTTCACTGTACTCTGGGTACAGACGAAAACAAAGCAAACAACCACGCATGGTGGAAAGCGACTTGTGCAGCCATTCAAGAAGAAGTGCTTGAGGGCTTGCGCAAAACGCAAAAGAGCCATTATCTGAACGACACCCGCGCAGTACATTATTTCTCTGCTGAATTCCTTATGGGTCGTCTGTTATCAAACAACCTGCAAAATTTTGGTTTGTTTGATGTGGCAAGTGAAGCACTAAAAGAACTAGGTATCGAAATTTCAGACATCATGGAAGAAGAGCCTGACATGGCGTTGGGCAACGGTGGCCTAGGCCGTCTTGCAGCGTGTTACATCGATTCACTAGCAACCATGGAACTTCCGGCTATTGGTTATGGTATTCACTATGAACACGGTTTGTTCCGCCAAGAAGTTCAGAGTGGTGCTCAAATTGAACGTCCAGATAGCTGGCGTGACTATGGTAACCCGTGGGAAATCTGCCGCCCCGAATCAACCCAAGAAGTATCGCTTTACGGTTATGTAGAAACCAAATACGGTGAAAACGGTCGCATTCAAAAAGAATGGCACCCCGGCTCTATCGTCAAAGGTGTTCCATGGGATATCCCTGTTGTAGGTTACGAAGGTAAAACGGTAAACGTATTGCGTTTATGGCAGTCGAAGTCTTCTGGTTACTTTAACTGGGACGTTTTCAATGCGGGTGGTTACGTTGATGCACAAGTAGAAAATGTGCAAGCAGAAACCATTTCTAAAGTATTGTATCCAAACGATGAGACCGAAGCGGGTAAAGAACTACGCCTAATTCAGCAGTACTTCTTCTGCTCATGTTCACTGAAAGACATTATTCGTCGTTACAAACGTGCTCATGGTGACGATTGGAGCCGTTTTGTCGATCAAGTGGTTATCCAGTTAAACGACACGCACCCAGCGATAGCCATTCCTGAACTTATGCGTATTCTTGTTGACCGCGCTGAACTGGACTGGGATTACGCATGGGAAATCTGTACGCAAGTATTTGCTTACACAAACCACACCCTATTGCCTGAAGCACTAGAAAAGTGGCCAGCGCGTATGATTGAAAAAATCTTACCTCGTCACTTGGAAATCATCTATGAGATCAACCATCGTTTCATGGACGAGGTTGAGAAGAAATGGCCGGGCAATAACGCTATTAAAGCTAAGCTTTCGATCATTGAAGAAGGTAACGAGAAAATGGTTCGCATGGGCCATCTATCAGTTATCGGTTCTTTTGCGGTTAACGGCGTTGCAGAAATTCACTCTAAGCTGGTTAAAGCCAACTTGTTCCCAGAGTTCGACGAACTATGGCCTGGTAAGTTAACCAACGTGACTAACGGTATTACACCGCGTCGTTGGTTGAAGGCGTGTAATCCT
>JALUXV010000526.1 GCA_027013165.1 Alteromonadaceae bacterium | reverse complement strand
CTGGGCACTTTCAAGCCAATTCGACGCCATGGGTGCGCTAAGTACTAAGTACAATGATAACCCAGCTGTTGCTTCACGTACTTACGACGCTGATCGCGATGGTTTTGTTAGCTCTGGTGGTGGCGGAATGGTTGTTGTTGAAGAACTTGAGCACGCACTAGCTCGTGGCGCAACGATTTATGCTGAAGTTGTTGGCTATGGTGCCACATCTGACGGTTTCGATATGGTAGCGCCATCTGGCGAAGGTGCGGTGCGTTGTATGCAAATGGCCATGCAAAACGTAAATGCACCTATCGATTACTTGAATACCCACGGTACATCAACACCAGTTGGTGATGTGAAAGAACTTGCCGCTATTCAAGAGGTGTTTGGTCAGTCTGGTGTGCCGATTAGTGCGACTAAATCACTCACAGGTCACGCATTAGGCGCTGCGGGTGTTAATGAGGCGATATACAGCTTGTTAATGATGGAAAACAACTTCATCGCGCCGTCTATCAACATCGACACCCTAGACGAAGCAGCCGCTGGTTTAGACATAGTTACAGAAGCTCGTGAAGCAACCCTTAATACGGTAATGTCTAATAGCTTTGGTTTTGGTGGAACCAACGCTACGTTAGTTATGCAGCGATACCAAGGCTAACCTATTTATCGTTATTGAACCTGACCAAAAAATGCGTTGGGTTCAATAATGGTAATTTTTCCGTACGTTAATTTTACCTCGCCATTTTTCTCCATGCCTTTAAGCAGTTGGTTAACTGTTTGTCGACTACTGTTTATCATTTGTGCCAGTGACTCTTGTGAAAGCGACAATGTAATCGACTCGCTCTTACACATGTGTTGCCCATAACTTGTCACTAGCATGAGTAACCGCTTTTTCAATTGCTCTTCAATACTTAACCCCGTATGGGCGTTAATGAATTGAAAGGCGCTGCGTACACGGGTGCACAGCAGTTTGGTAAAAAATGGGTAAAACTCTGGGTGTGACGCTAACAGCGCTCTGAACTTTGCTTTGGGGATAAAGGCGATCACTGTGTTGTTTTCACCGTAGCTGTCATGGGTTCGGGGCTGATCGTCAAACATGGATATCTCACCAAACCAAGTGCCTGCATCTAATATAGCAAGAAGTAAGGTTCGACCATCGCTACAGTGATTCACTACCCGCATTCGACCCTCGCACACACCGTAAAACCCAGTCCCTTCATCGCCTTTAGCATGGAGCATTTGCCCCTCTGCTAAATGTTTTATGTGCGCATTGGCAAGCAGAGTGTGTTGTAGCTGCTCTGGCATGCTGGCAAACCACGGGGAGCTCATAAATACACAATGGTAGTCAATTGCGGTTTTCATAGGTGTACCATTACAGAAGATTGGTGCCAGTTATAATGAGGTTTTTACTCTGAGTAAAGCGCAAGGCTAGGTTAGCGATGAATACAGGTGATAAAATACAGGGAAATAAGATAAACTCCCGCCCATGAAAATACTATTTGAAGACTCTATCCCTTATGGCCGCGAATATTTTAGCGAACTAGGGGAAGTTGAAGCCTATCATTGGCAAACGTTAACGCCAGAAGCACTTAAAGATGTTGATGTGCTTGCTATCCGCTCAACCACTAAAATTACACCCGCATTACTACAGCATGCTAACAAGCTGAAGTTTGTGACTACTGCTACCGCAGGAACCAACCACATTGATAAGAATTACTTAGATGCGCAAGGCATGTTGTGGAATTCCGCAGCAGGCTGTAATGCAGTTGCCGTTGCAGAGTACGTATTGAGTACAATTTTACTTGCTCACAAAGCAAAAAAGTTAAGTGTTGAAAATATTACCGTAGGCATTGTTGGTGCTGGAAACGTAGGTACTGCCCTCAGCGGTTTGTTGCGTGCGGCTAACATTCCATATTTATTATGCGACCCTCCCTTGCAAGAAGCTGGAGATTCGAGGGAATTGGTAGATATGTCGCGTATTCTAACCTGTGACGTTATTACTCTTCACGTACCCTTTGTGGATGATGGTCCCCATTCCACAGGTAATCTTATTGATGAGGAAGCGCTCGCAGGCTTGAACGAGAATCAGCTTTTGATTAACGCGTGTCGCGGTGAAGTCATCAACGAAAATGCTTTGCTCACACGACTTGAACAGACAGATTCGCCAACCGTTGTGCTCGACGTTTTTGACAATGAGCCAAACATAAACCCTGATGCATTAACACCAACCTGGTTAGTCTCTCCGCACATTGCTGGTCACTCAGTGGAGGGCAAGGTCCGTGGAACGCAGATGGTGTACGAACAGATTTGTGATTTTGCAGGGATAACGCCCTCAAAACGGCTTAGTGATTTTCTTTCAGCTCCAGCACCAATTGCATTTCAATTAAGCAACCCTAGTGCAGAGCGGCTGTCAGCCGACGATATGGTTGCGTTGCTCTTGGCGG
The DNA here is from genome assembly GCA_027013165.1 of Alteromonadaceae bacterium. GTDB lineage: Bacteria > Pseudomonadota > Gammaproteobacteria > Enterobacterales > Alteromonadaceae > Alteromonas. The sequence continues at coordinate 4,156 of JALUXV010000526.1, read as the reverse complement.
TTTACAATGTGAGTGATGACGATAAACATTTTCGACAACAAGTAGCCGAAAACAAGCTATCGATTGGAGAGACTTTCGCGCACAGCCGTAAGCATTATCGAACAAGGCGAGAGTGTTCTGCATATACCTTGACGATTGATGACAAAACGTCAACGGGAATTCGTCATCAATTAAACGCGTTAGGGTTTACACTGTCGTAGTGCAGTACAAAACTTTTTAAAAGTATTACCTAAATTATCCGGAGGTAAATCCACCATGTCACAAGCATTCGATGTTGCCGTTTTGGGCGCAACAGGATTAGTTGGACAAACTATTATTGACTTACTTGATGAACGGGGCTTTCCTGTCAATCGGCTTTACCCTTTAGCAAGCAGTCGCTCTGCCGGTAGCACTGTTAGCTTTAAAGGGGAGGATATTGAAGTACTCGATGCAGATACCTTTGATTGGTCTGAAGTTCAATTTGGATTCTTTTCTGCGGGTGGCAGTGTGTCGGCAAAATTTGCCCCATTAGCGGCGGATTCTGGCTGTATTGTTATCGACAATACCTCTGAGTTTAGATACAACCCAGAAATTCCTCTAGTGGTACCAGAAGTAAACCCTCACGCATTGGCAGATTTCAGAAGTACCAATATTATTGCTAATCCTAATTGCTCTACTATTCAAATGGTTGTCGCGTTAAAGCCTATTCACGACGCAGTAGGGATTGATCGCATCAATGTATCAACCTACCAATCAGTATCGGGTGGAGGTCGCGAGGCTATGGAAGCTCTTGCAAAACAAACGGCAGATTTACTGAATGCCAGAGAGTTAAAACACGAACCTTTCAGTCGTCAAATTGCATTTAATGTCATTCCACAAATCGACGAGTTCCAAGACAACGACTACACCAAAGAAGAAATGAAGATGGTGTGGGAAACACAAAAGATTTTGGGCGACGACAGTATATTAGTTAATGCTACGGCGGTTCGAGTTCCTGTATTTTATGGTCATGCAGAGGCCATTCACCTTGAAACTCGTATGCCAATCGACGCTGAACACGTAAAACAATTGCTGGAAGACGCAAGCGGCGTAACGCTTTATGAGGACGCTAAACAATTCCCCACTCAAGTAAGCAGCGCAAGTGGAAATGATTTGGTTCACGTAGGACGTGTTAGAAATGACATTTCACATCCTCAGGGGTTAAACCTGTGGGTAGTGTCTGACAATGTGCGTAAAGGCGCGGCAACGAATAGCATTCAGATCGCTGAAACCATTATTCGAGATTACCTGTAAGTCTTTATCATTACGGGAGTGTTTAATTCGCTCCCGTGAAAATTCCTACAAAAGTTCTTTGCATTATTTAGACCGTCGACTTTCAATAAAATAACTTCCATTTCTGCAAGTTAGCGCATTTTTTGCATAATCGATAACCACAGCTACAAGTAAATGGCGAAATCTGGCACACAAACTAGATCGCCTTGCATAACTGGTTTATAGTTTGGAAAGTGGGTACGTGTAAATATGATGTTGGTTGTTTAGCGTAAGTTAATATAAATCAACAGGTTATTAGCTTTTTGCTCATGCAGATAAGCATTCTAACGAAAAAGCGTACCTGATAAAAATAAAGGCCAAGCGTCAATTTTTTGTTGAACGTTAATCTTGGCCATCAATACCACCAAAAAATGCGTGGTGGTTTGACGCTCAGGGCATATAGGATCGCTATGAAATTGCATTTGTCGGGCTTGCTTGCACTTACACTCTTAATGGCAGGCCCTTTCTCTTACGTGGACGCGCAAGAACGTTCTACGGTGTTAATGGGGCCAAAAGACGCCACGAGTCAGTATTCTGGTTTAGAGTACGGCCCTATCGACGAGCAAGATACCCTATGGCGTATTGCCGACCGTTATCGTCAGAACAACACCCTGTCTGTTTATCAAGTCATGGTCGGTATTTATGAGCTTAACCCTAACGCCTTCGAGAAAGACAATTTAAATCTTTTAGTTGAAGGTCAAATGCTCCGCCTACCTTCAGAGCGCTATATCGCAAGAATCGACGCTGAGGACGCCAAGCATAAAGCAGAGCAAGATGATCGTGATTTTGCCACCATGCAAAATGCACCTGGCAGCAGCGTACGCAACATTAAGCCTCCGTCGCCGTTGGTTAATCAAAACGACCTGTCCCAAACCCAGTCAGATATCGAAGATCAAATTTCCGCATTGGACGAAGAACAAACTCGCCAGTTTGATGAGCTGCGTATGCAATTTGCTGCTTCTCTTGAAAACGTTCAAGCTTTACTCGATGAAAACCGTCGATTGTACGACCGCGTAGATGCGGTTAACGGCGAACTAGAAACCCTCAGAAATCAAGTTGAAGGAGACGTTCAGTCCCAACTTGATACCCAAGTAGCATTGCAGCAAGAGCTTCTGGACATGCTAAAAGCCGAGCAGGCCCAGCGCGCGGCTGAGGAAGAAGCGTCGATTTTAAATGCTTTGACCAGTCCAATGGCCCTGATTATTGGCTCAGGTGTTCTTACGTTACTGTTAATGGGGGGATTGATTACTTGGTTGCTTAAACGCAACAAATCAGAGCCTACCCCGCAGCCAGTTGCGCAACCCGCACCAGTTGTTGATGACATGCCTTTACCTGACGGTGATGTTCCTGATTTGGGTTCGCCCTTGGGTTCAACAGATGATTTAGATACGCCTGATTTATCTGACGACGAGCTGTTTAACGATGATGATTTACTCGATGACGTACTAACCTCTGAACTCGAAGAGTCTCTCGACTCAGAGTTAGACAGCTTTGCCGACCTTGAAGACGATATGTTGGTGCCTGATGATGACCCCGCTGAAGAGTTTGAAGAAGGTCAAGATGCCCTCGATCAGAATGAACTGGATAGTTTGTTTGACGACGAAGATTTATCTGACAAGGTGTTTAAAGAGAATGACGAACCCGATTTAGATGGGATTGATTTATCGGGCGATGATGACATTTTAAGCGACTTGGAAGATAGCTTTGAAGAGACTGCTGAAACATTAGACGACGAAGTAGCAGACGAGGTTGTCGATGATAGTGATATTGATGAGTTACTCGAAGCTGAGGCATTTGAATCTAGTGAAAGCGAAATAGTCACTGATGATGATATAGATGCATTGCTTGATAACGGTGGCATGGATGACATCGAAGAGGACGGCACTGTAGACCTTGAGGAACCACCAGAATTTGTAGCCCCTGCCGCCGAAGACGACGAAACTCCTGAAATTAGCATAGATGACCTGCTGGACGAACACAGTCCAGAAACATCATTGACTGACGAACTCGACAGTAAAGATGAGCTAATTAATGAAGAGATGCTGGAAAAGCTTGATGATGAGATAAATCAGCAAAATCAAGATATTGACCGCATCACAGACGACTTGTTAGGCGAAATCGACCAAATCGAACAGATGGGCGATATGGCTGCCATGATGGATATGGAAGGGCTAGAGGATGAAGACGAAATCACCTCTCCACAGCCATCACCACAGGGAATTCAAGATTTAGACGCCATCGCCGATGACCTCGAGTCTATTGATGTCGAAGATATGGCTAATGCCGATGAGTTTATCGATCCAATTTCTGAAGATTTAATTTCAGAATTACAGGCAGAATCTAAAGACGATGTGTTTGGTGATGAGCTTGAAGAGGATTCACTTCTAGAGCCAACTGTGGGTTCTGAGTCCGAACAGGTAGATAGCGCCTCTGATGGCTTTGACAGTGACGAGCTAACTGACGATTTACTGGCCGAGCTAGAAGCCGAAGAAGAGAACAGCCAAGCTGAAATAGATGAAATCTCTGACGCCTTAGTATCTGAGCTTGAAAGTGAGTTAGAAGACCCAGCGCCTGAATTAGACGTACCAGAATCTATTGATGACGCATTGACCGACGAACTACTCGCCGAGCTTGAAGCGGAAGAGCAAACTTCCACCGATGAGCTTGATGATTTATCCGATTCGTTAATCGCGGAACTATCCTCAAATGATTCTATAACAGAAGATGAAATATCCAGTGATTTAGACGAAGAAATCCTTGACACTGATGCGTCTGAAGAACACGGTTTTGCAGAAGCAGAAGCAGAAGCAGAAGCAGAAGCAGAAGCAGAAGCAGAAGCAGAAGCAGAAGCAGAAGCAGAAGCAGA
>JALUXV010000525.1 GCA_027013165.1 Alteromonadaceae bacterium | reverse complement strand
ATCATTATTATGGGTATAGCGAGTTACTTCACCATTCAACGTCAAATGTTCCCAAACATTGAAATCAACTATATCAACGTGTCGGCTAACTATCCTGGTACCTCTCCTCAAGAAATTGAAGAAAGTATTCTGATAAAAATTGAAGAGGCGCTAAAGGATGTCACTGAGATCAAGCGTATCGTGTCTCGAGCGTTTAGGGGCTCAGGTCGAGTCACCCTTGAAATAGATACCGATGCTGAACTCACCGACGTATTGGATCAAGTTAAACTTCGCGTAGATGGAATCGCCACCTTTCCCGCAGATATGGAACCGGTAAACGTTTCACAAATCGAATTTCGTCAAGACGTTATTGAAATGCCAATTGTGGGGGATATCCCTTTAAACGAGCTTAAACTTATTGCCACGCAAATTGAAGATGAGCTGCTACAACTGGGGAACATCTCATTAGTAGAAAACTCTTCGCCTGAAGATGAAATCGCCATTGAGATAAACCCAGAGATGCTGCGCAAGTTCGAGCTGACGATTAACGACGTTACTAGTGCAATCAACGCCTACTCTGCCAATATGTCCGCCGGTCAAGTGAGAACTGACACTGGCATCGTATCTATTCGTGTAGAAAATCAGTATTACAGCGGTGAAGAGTTCGCACAAATTCCAGTGAAAATGGGTACAGCCGGCAGTCGTGTTGTACTGGGTGATATCGCTACCATTAAAGATGGCTTCACCGAAGGTGAGCGCTACTTTAAATTCAATGGTAAAAACGCCATTTTCATGTCAGTAAAAGCCACTAAAACCCAAAACACCATACCAGTTGCAGAATCTGTTAAAGCCTTCATTGAAGAACGCAATAAAACACTTCCCCCAGGAGTGAGCTTGGAAATTCTGGTAGATATGACCTACTACCTCAATGCTCGTTTGGATATGATGCTTAAGAACCTGTTTCAAGGGTCAATTCTCGTAGCACTTATGCTCACATTGTTCTTACGCTTTAGGTTGGCGTTTTGGGTTATGGTTGGACTACCCGTGTGCTTTTTGGGTGCAGTAATGCTGATGCCAATTTTCGGTGTCAGCATTAATATCCTGTCTTTGTTTGCTTTTATTATGGTTTTGGGAATTGTGGTTGATGACGCCATCGTTATTGGGGAAAGTGCCTACACCGAAATCGAAAGTAAAGGCGGCGGAATAGACAATGTTGTCAGAGGTGCCAAGCGGGTAGCATTACCTGCGACGTTCGGGGTATTGACCACTATTGCGTTTTTTGCACCAGTAACACTCAGTAGTGGGCCCGAGGGCGCGTTTTTCTATAACATCGCCGTTGTAGTTATCCTGTGTTTGGTATTTAGTTTGATTGAATCTAAGCTCATTTTACCTGCACATTTAGCGCATACACGTTTCTCACCAGTCAAGGAATCGAGTTGGCGTGCTCGGTTCAATAAACGTTTTATGGGCTTTGTTAATGGCCCCTATCGAAGAACTGTAGAATGAGCAATTGAATGGCGGTGGGCTGTGTTGTTTGGGTTTGTCGCTCTTCTCATGTTCAGTTTAGGTTTGATCAATGCCAATTATGTTCGCATGGTTCCAAACCCCAAAGTGCCTCACGATTTTCCGAGTGTATCGGTAGAGATGAATGAAAACGTGTCGGATGCCACAACGATTGATGCGCTCAAAACTATTGAACAAGTGTTGCTAAACGAAGAACAGAAAATCATCAATGAGTTTGGCTCGGGCATGATTAGAGATCGTCTCGTATTTAACGGTTCGCGCAATGAAGGACGGATTCTAGTTCCTCTTGTCAATGAAGAAGAAAGGGTAATGGATACCTTCGAACTCGCTCGTCGTTGGCGCAACGCCATTCCGGAAATTCCAGGAATGAAGTCATTCACTGTAATCGATGACGTGAATGGCAGTGACGGTGACGATGGAGAGTTCGGTTACCTCATATTTGGCGCTGACTTAAATACCCTAAATGCCGCAGGCCTCAAGTTTATTGAAATGCTGCAACAGCAAGAGGGCTTATTTGACGTGAGCTCCACCATAGATCCACCTAGCAAAGAAGTGCAAATGGTACTAAAACCCGTAGCGTACGACTTGGGGTTAACCCTTACTAATATTGCAGGTCAGGTGGGAGCTAGCTTTTATGGAGGGGAAGCCCAGCGCGTTATAAGAAACGGTGAGGAAGTTCGAGTAATGGTGCGTTACCCTGAGCTTACACGAGAACGTTTTGCAGACCTAAAATACACGGTTGTGAGAACTCCTACAGGCCGAGAGGTCATGTTAGGTGATGTCGTTACCCTGTCGGAAAAGCCTGGTATTAGCTATATTCGTCGAGAAGGTGGCTACCGTAGCGTATATGTTTGGGGCAGTATTGACGAAGAGCAAATAGAGCCGGGTGAAGTAATAAATACTATTAGAGAGGAACTCCTCCCTCAATTGCAGAAAGAGTTTCCAGGTGTCATGACGGAGCTGGGCGGCGCTATCGAGGAACAACAAGCCCAGCAGAATGAGCAAATACTGTTCTTTATAGCTGCATTGATAATATCGTATATCTTGCTAGCAGTGCCGCTCAAAAGTTACGGCCAGCCGTTAATCATAATGTCAGTTATTCCTTTCAGCTTTACCGGCGCAATCTGGGGTCACTTTTTACTGGGGCTTGATCTAAGCCTCATGTCACTCTTTGGCCTGATTGCCGCGGCGGGGGTAGTGATCAATGACTCATTGGTAATGACTGACTTTGTTAATCAGCGCCGTGCTCAAGGTTATAGTATACGAGAAGCAGTAACAGAGGCTGGTAGCGCACGCTTCAGAGCAATAATACTTACGTCAATTACTACCTTCGTGGGCGTGTTGCCAATTATGTTCGAAACGAGCTTGCAGGCTGCTTTTGTTATTCCAATGGCCGTTGCACTTGGTTTCGCTGTACTTTACGCCACACTGGTTACGCTAATTCTTGTACCTTGTTTGTATTTGATATTGCTTGACTTAGGCAAGCCCTTTAGAGCGATGAAACAGCGCATGTCTAAATCTAGCAGTGCTTCTGGCTCGACAGGGGAAATACCTGAAAGTCCAATCACAAGCGACCGATAAACCGCCTTGTAAACTATCCGTGATGCCACCATATAGGTGGCATCTTTGTTTCTAAGTAAAGGAAAAACTAATGTCCTCCTCACCTACTATCCGAAAAGCAACTAGAGAAGATATTTCCCTCATTAGACACTTTATCGTAGAGCTGGCTATATACGAAAAAGCTGAACATGAGGTAGAGGCATCGGAAGTTGATCTTGAAAAAACTTTATTTGATGAGGGTGCTACTGCACATGCCCTTATTTGTGAACAAGATGGTAAGGCTGCCGGATTTGCTGTGTACTTTTTTAACTATTCTACGTGGCAAGGTAGAAATGGGCTGTATCTCGAAGATCTTTACATTTCGCCTGATTTTCGCGGGAAGGGTGCAGGTAAAGCGCTATTGAAACACCTTGCCAAAATAGCAGTAGATAACCATTGTGGACGGTTTGAGTGGAGTGTTTTAGATTGGAACACACCTGCAATAGATTTTTATCAGTCGTTAGGTGCTAAACCAAAAGACGAGTGGATAGGCTATAGAATGGATGGTCAAACGCTCATCGACTTTGCCAACGGCTAAATTTGATATCGACTTAAAATGAGTCGCGCTGTATTAGAGGCAATATGGTGTTTTTGAGCATCAGTTAACGGGTCTTCCAATTTAAAAAGCTGAGGCCAAAAGCACTGACCTTTAATCAAAGCGTCGAGATCAATACACACGGTTTCAACATCATCAAAACTTAACTTACCGTCTCGCTCTGCTGCGCGCAGCCAGCGGTTAAAAAAGGTCTCTTGGTCTTTTAGCTGGGTAATTTCGTCTTTTAACTTGTCTGGCTCGTAAAAGAAATGCCCAATAATCACCCGCGCCAAATCCATATGTTCTTCACTGGTTGTAAAGATAATTTGGGCCATTAGCAATTCTACCAGCTGTTTCTCTAAAGACACTTCAGAGCAATAAGCCGCATCCGCATCAACTAAAGCATTCTGGTATTGCTCTTTGATCAGGTGCATTACCAAGTCTTCTTTGGCTCTGAAGTGATTGTAAACCGTGCGCTTTGATACCTGCGCCATTTCTGCCAGCTTATCCATGCTAGTACCGTTAACACCAAAGGTTTTAAAGGCTCGTTTGGCCGCCTGAATAATGGCTTCTCGCTTTACATCGCTTCGAGTACGGGTGCCGTTAACCATAGTTCTGTCTATTAGAGCAATTTAATAGCAATCATTTTACACCGAACAGTTTACTTTTCAATAAATGACACTAAAATACACTCATCAGTTTACTTTTTAACTACTGTAAATATAGGGTCTATACTCATTAAACAGTCAGCCTGGATTAACTTAAAAATGTCGAAACTACACATGTTCAAGTCAATACTTTTAGTATCAGCTTCATTGCTATTTACCACTGCATGTACCACTGAGGAGGCAGATACATCTGATGTATCTCGCCCACTATACGTCAAGTTAGCAAGTGTTACTGACGTGCCTAGCTACACTGAATTTACGTTTCCAGCAGTAGTTTCGGCGGTAAAAACTGTTGATTTAAGCTTTGAAGTCTCCGGTCGTTTAGTCCAAGTAGACCTAGTAACTGGGAGTGATATTAGCGAGGGAAAACTACTCGCAACTATCGATAGAGCTCCTTTTATTCGTCGTTTAGAAGAGCAAACCACGCGCTTAGACCAAGCCAAGCGAGAACTTGATAGGATCCAACGCATGTTTTCTCAAAATCTTGTTGCTCAAAGCGCCTTAGATTCTGCCAAAACCAGTTATGAACTTGCCGTTATTGACGTTCAAAACGCCGAACAAGACTTAAGCTACACACGCCTATATGCGCCATTTAATGCTAAGGTGTCGGAGCGTCTCGTTGAAAACAACAGCTTTGTAGGTGCCGGTGACCCGATTGCCAGATTGCAAGACGTCTCCAAAATTTACTTCAACATTAATGTTCCAGAACGACTTCTCACCGCCAACATAGGCCGAGGGATCTTATCTGCTAGCGCAACCCTAGCGACGAAAAGAGATGTCTGGTTTCCAGTAGAATACGTTGAGCACAACACCCAACCCGACCCCGTATCACAGACCTACGAAGCGGTATTTGCCATGGAACCGCAACCAGACTTGCCATTAACACCAGGGGCACGCGCTGTAGTGCGAGTGAACCTTAACGGCAATGCCTACGCCGACGGCATGATGGTGCCCATCAAAGCACTGGTTGGCGACGATGCAAGTGGATTCAATGTATGGAAATATAACGAAAGCACTCAAAGTGTTTCTCAAGTACCCGTGTCTGTTGACCATATTGAAGACCAATTTGCCGTCATTAAAGGTGACTTGGTAGTGGGCGATCAAATCGTTGCAGCGGGCGCATCAAAAATGCGTACAGATACTACCGTTCTTCCCTATAGCGGAGATCTGTAGTTTATGGATATCGCACGCTTCTCGATAGAAAAACCGGTAAACGTTTGGCTGATGACGGTCATTATGCTGCTTGGCGGTATAATTGCCATGTCCAATATTGGTCGACTCGAAGATCCCGCCTTTACCATTAAGCAAGTTAAAGTGTTCACCTCGTATCCTGGTGCGAGTGCTGAAAAAGTTGAACAGGAAATTACCGAACAACTTGAAATTGCGATTCAACAGATGGCGCAGCTCAAAAAGCTCACGTCTATTTCTTCCCCAGGGCGCTCAGAAATAACGGTTGAAGTAAAAAGTAATTATGACAGTAGTGAACTTCCGCAAATATGGGACGAGTTGCGAAAACGCCTTAGAGACGCCACTAGCTCACTACCTACCGGTGCAAATGCTCCTGTAGTATACGACGACTTTGGTGATGTGTATGGCTTGTACTATGCCCTTAGTGCCCCCGACTTTAGCCCACGAGAATTGCGCGAGTTTGCACGTATTATTCGCCGTGACCTTCTCACCACAGAAGGCGTTGCAAAAGTCACGGTTACAGGAGTACAGCAAGAACAGATTGTTGCCTATATCAACCCGTATCAACTTGCTGGTTTTGGTATTTCTTTTCCAGAATTAACTGCGCTATTTGAGGACAATTTACGTCCATTCAATGGCGGAAGAGTAAAAGTTGATGACAAAAACATTCGACTCATTGTTGAGCGTGCTCCAGATAGATTGGAAGAAATTTCCAACCTATCGCTGGTGGTGCCGGGCACAAACCGTTCACTGCGAGTAGCAGACGTTGCAACCTTGCGCCTTGAACCCGCCGACATTCAACCAGTGATGATTCGCTACAATGGAGAACAAGCGTTAACTTTGTCGGTATCAGCTTTGTCTAGCGTAAACATTGTTGACGTGGGTAATCGAGTAAACCAAAAGGTTGACGACCTACTGGCAAGACTCCCAGTAGGAATAACCCTGACCCCAATATACGATCAAGCAGCTGTAGTTGATGAATCGGTAGACGGATTTATTCTAAACCTTGTGATGTCTGTGGCCGTGGTAACTTTTACCCTTTGCCTATTTATGGGTTGGCGCTCAGGTGTTGTAGTGGGTGCCGTACTCTT
>JALUXV010000524.1 GCA_027013165.1 Alteromonadaceae bacterium | reverse complement strand
CACACCTAAGTCGATATTTAAACAATGCGGAGTTTTAGCAATGCCTAAAATGAAAACTGTAAGCGGTGCCGCCAAGCGTTTCAAGAAAACGGGTTCTGGCCGCTTTAAAAGCAAACAGTCTCACTTACGTCACATTCTGACTAAGAAGAGCTCTAAGCGTAAACGTCACCTTCGTGGCAAAAAACTGGTTCATGACTCTGATACCAAATTGGTTCAGCGCATGTTGCCTTACGTATAAGACTTAGGAGACTGATTAATGGCTAGAGTAAAACGCGGCACTATCGCACGTGCTCGTCACAAAAAAGTCCTCAAGCAGGCAAAAGGTTATTACGGTGCTCGTTCACGTGTTTATCGCGTAGCGGTACAAGCCGTAACTAAAGCTGGTCAATATGCTTATCGTGACCGTCGTCAGCGCAAGCGTCAATTCCGTCAACTATGGATTGCACGTATTAACGCTGCGGCACGTCAAAACGGTATGTCATACAGCCGTTTCATCAACGGTTTGAAGAAAGCGTCTGTCGAAATCGATCGTAAGATCCTTGCTGACATCGCAGTTCATGACAAAACAGCATTCAGCGCACTAGTCGAAGCGGCTAAAGGCGCGTTAGCTTAATTTTAACTAATTAAGTTTAAGTTCTTTCGGGAAACGGCGAGCAGGATGCTCGCCGTTTTTCGTTTTAGTGTAAATAAGACAACGATTTAGAACTATTAGTACAGCAACTCTAAAAGTTTGACCGTAACATTTAACTAAACTTACAGGCCCTTACTTTTTGAAACTCAAGGGCGTTTGTAGGTAGTTTCGCAATTATCACGTGCTTGAGTATTCCATGTTTAACAACAATATGTAAAACTATTAAGAGAATAACACGTGACTTTATTATTGGGGCAAATAGCGAAAACTAAGGTAGTTCAATCGTACATCAGTATGAGGGTAGCAGATCTAAAGTTGATAGAATAACGCTTAGTGGCATGTAAGTAGCATGTCTAAAGTAACTTGCTCTCATTTATTTGAAGAGTAGTGTAATAGCAAAACTTAATGGTGCAATGGAAGTTAGTGTTGCACGGTTTTAGTGCGTTAAAACCGTTGTTGATTATTTGGAATAATTATGATTTCAAGGAAATATAAGATTGGTGCCATGATGGCAATTTTTGCCACTGCTAGCACACAAGCACAAGACGCTGGTCGGATTGAAGCTGGAAGCTTTGATATTATCCCGACATTTAGTTCTTCGTTAAGTTATCTAGACAATGTAACTTCGAGCCAAGATGATACTCCTCAAATTTATAGCTGGCGAGCAACACTAGCCCCACAGTTAACCGTTGCTACGCTTGTCGATAGCAACCCTGTACAACTAACTTATAGAGCCGAGCTTGGAAAATATTTTAGTAGTCAAGATGATGATTACACAGATCATTTCTTAGCGGCTACTGGAGATTTTGAGTTGAATAGTCGTCATACTATTGATGTCAGCGCTCGATACGAAGATGGCCATGAGGATAGAGGTACTGGGCTTTCTATCGGTGTTGGAGAAGCTATTGCCACACCAGATACTTACAAAAGTACCTTGTTCGATGTCAACTATATTTACGGTAGTATCACATCTGCGGGTCAACTGACATTTTCAGCGTCTCGCAATACGTTTGACTACGATAGAACAGAAGAGAACTATTTAATCCGTGATAGATTCATCAATAAGCTAGGTGGTGAATTTAGTTACAGCGTTTCTCCATCCACTAATCTTGTTGTCGACGTTACTCAATCGTCCGTGCGCTACGAGTACCAACCTTTGGATGATTCTATTAGAGACAGTGATGTTACTCGGGTATTAGTTGGTGCGACGTGGGAGAGTACAGCCGCAACTACTGGATTTGCTAAGGTGGGTTATCAGGAAAAAGACTTCGAAACTACAGAGCGACGTAATTTTTACGGTACCGATTGGGAAGTTGGTATTGATTGGCAGCCCATTGAATATTCGACCGTTCGTTTGTCAACTAGCGCAGACACGAGAGAAACTAATGGAGAGGGTGATTTAATCAGAAGCAGAGACTATGCAGTCTCTTGGAATCATGACTGGTATGATTACTTATCAACCAGTGTCGGCGTGACCACAATCGATAATATTTATGTATTGAATGACGATACGATTATTGAGCGTACAGATGATTTTACAATTTATACGATGTCAGCTTCTTATCAAGCGAGGCGATGGTTGAGTATTTCTTTTTTCTATGAGTATTCGGAGTTGTCGAGTAATCGAGATACGCTTGGGTACGATAGAAGTAATGTTGGCGTTTCATTTGAGGTTACTCTGTGAGTCTATTAAATAAGCTACTGTTTTATATTGTTTTAGCTTGTTGTATGAGCCAAGCGCTTGCCCAAGAGGGAAATTTAGGTATGAAGCAATATCAGCTTGGGTCTGGAGATAAAATAAGCATTACAGTTTTTGGACAACAAGACTTGTCAATGGACGTCACCCTTCCCGATGTAGGTACCATTAATTATCCTTTCCTGGGTGAAATCAAGATAGTTGGTTTAACGACTGCCGAAGTTGAAACACTGATATATGATGGACTTTTAGGTGATTACCTTATTGAGCCCTCGGTATCTGTTACATTTTTGGAGTATAGACCATTTTTTATTGATGGAGAGGTCAAGCGCCCAGGGGGGTACCCCTATCAACCTGGCCTTTCGGTGAACAAAGCCGCAGCTTTAGCAGGAGGTTATACAGATAGGGCTTCTAAAGATAATGTGATTATTGTACGAGAGATTGATGGTGTAGCAGAAGAATTGACGATAAGCGTTTCTGATATGATACAGCCTGGGGATATCATCACCATAAAGCAACGATTCTTTTAATAGTACGAGATAATACATGGCAGTTAATAATTTGGATGAAACAGGGCAAAAATCGTTGGGTGCAGATACAATAGATGTTGCCCACTACTTTAAACTTGTTAAGCGTCACACATTAAGAATTCTCTTATTAGCAATTACATTTTCAGTTCTTGTTGCATTAATTGTATTTAGAATCCCACCTACCTATTCATCGTCAGCTACAATTTTAGTTGATTCAGAAAATACGAACCTTGTTTCGATAGAAGAGGTGTATGGTTTTGATAGTAATCGAAAAGACTATATGCAAACTCAATTTGAAATATTACGTTCGCGCCAAATCGCTGAGAGAACCGTAAAAAAATTAAACTTACATAATAATGCGGATTTTATGCCCTCCGATGACGACAAATCGTTATCGGAATTATTGAAAGAGATATTAGCTGACCTTCTGCCCTTTATTCCTCAGAAAATTCAGGTTGAAAGAACACAGGATGAGCAGGAGGCTGTAAATCTTCGTATTGCAATAAATAAACTCAAGCGTTCCGTCGAACTATCGTTAGTCAGTAAAACCCAAGTGATGGTTGTTACTGTTTACTCAGAAAAACCAAAATTGGCAGCAGCAATAGCGAATGCCATCGCTGAAGAGTATATCGATAACTACTTATTGGCCAAATTAGAAATGACATCTAAAGCGACATCTTTTTTGACTGATAGTTTGGAAGGTCTAAAACAGAAATTAGTAGCGTCTGAGAAACAACTGGCCGAGTTTTTTGAAATACATCAAGTCGTAAATTTGGATGGTGTTGTGGGGTTAGCTGCAGATGAGCTTGAAGGGCTTGGGCAGCAATTATTAGAAGCGCAAAATGCGTTGAAACTTAACGAAACGATATACAGACAAACTCAATCAAATAGCTCATTAGAGGGGATAGCAAGCTTACCTGAAGTTCTAAACCATCCTACTATTCAAAACGTCAGGCGTGATGAAGCAAAGGCTATGACTCGTGTATCCGAGTTAGGCAAAGTATACGGCCCTAAACATCCAGAGATGATTGCTGCAAACGCAGAGTTGAGCTCAATTAGGCAGACCCTAACTACACAGACTCGTGACTTGGTATCAAGCATAAAGAAACAATATTTACTTTCGAAAGAGAGAGTTGAATTGTTGGAAGTACAGGTTGAAGAAGCTAAATCGAACTACCGCAGACTTTCTATGTTAGAGAATCAGCGCCTAACCCTACAAAGAGAGGTCGATATAAATCAACAGTTGTACGATTCATTCTTCACGCGGTTGAAGGAAACCGACGAATTAGGTGGATTTGAAACAGCAAACGCTAGGATATTGGATAGTGCTATTGTTTCAAGTGTGCCATCTAAACCCAATAAAAAGTTACTTATAGCAGTTGCGTTTGTATTTAGCATAGGCTTTGGTGTGTTTGTTGCTATCCTTATGGAGACAATGAATAGTGGTATAACGTCTGTTGATGATGTGGAAAGAAAACTGGGACAACGTATGTTAGGTATTATTCCATGGATGCCTCACAAAAAGAAAACAGACTTACCGATTAAATCTTATTTTGATTCGTCTAAACGTCAATTTGCTGAAGCTTTGAGAACACTTAGAACGAGCTTGTCGCTATTGAATCTCAATAAAGAAAAGCAAGTTATTATGGTTACCTCTAGTGTACCAAAAGAAGGTAAGACTACGGTGTCTATTAATTTGTCTTTTGCATTTGGACAACTAAAGAAAACAGTACTGATCGATGCAGATTTAAGGCGTCCAAGCATTGGCAATCAATTTAGCATACCGACTTACCAGCCGGGTGTGGCAAATTTGATTATGCAAACCCACAATTTAGATGAGTGCCTGAATCGTGACGAAGAGTCTGGTGTAGACGTAATCGTAGCTGGAACAGTGCCTTCCAATCCTCAAGAGTTATTAGCTAGTAAAGGTTTTACTGAGTTGATTAATAAGCTCAAAGAAAAATATGATTTTGTTGTCATAGATACAGCCCCAACGCAAGCGGTTAGCGATTCGATGATAGTAGCTGAGCAAGCAGACTCTACGGTTTACGTCGTTAGAGCAGATGCTACTAGTGACAAATTAATTAATAATGGTCTATCTCGTCTAATTGAAGTTGGCCATAGAATTGACGGTGTTGTGCTTAATCAAGTGGATTTGAAAAAGTCTGATGCTTCATATAAGTACACTGGCTATTATGATCAATATGGTTATACTGGTGAGCATGCATAACAGGTCTTTTAACTTGATAGATATACACAGCCACATCTTGCCAGGAATTGATGACGGCTCGCGATCAATGTCAATGTCGATAGAAATGGCAAAACAGGCAGTACAAATAGGTATTACTCACATGATTTGCACTCCGCATATTCATCCTGGGTATTTTGATAATGACGATAGTTCTATCAAGCCTGTTTTTTCTGATTTGCAACAAGCTCTTATAAGAGAAAAAGTTCCATTGACCTTGACGTATGGAGCTGAAGTTCGTGTTTCAGAACAAATCCCTGAATGGATATCTAACAACGAAATCCCATTTTTGGGTAGATTCAATTCAAAAAAAGTTTTACTTTTAGAAATGCCACATAGTCATGTGCCCGTAGGGATCGAAATGCTAATTAAATGGCTGCTTTCTAAGAATGTTTTACCTGTAATAGCGCACCCTGAGCGTAACAGAGAGCTACTAGCAGAGCCTTGGAAATTGGATCACCTACGACGTACAAATGCGATATTTCAGTTAACAGCAGGTTCTGTTACGGGACGATTTGGTGAGAAGGTTCAGGCGTTTTCACGTAGCCTAGTTAGATCAAAGAAAATCGATATTGTAGCTTCAGATACGCATAACCTAACTAAACGCCCAAATGATATGGGAATCGCCTATGATTTTGTAAGCAGCATTGACCAAGAATTCGCAAAAAAAGTGTTCTTCATTACGCCCTCGCAAATTGTTTCTTCATCAAATGATTTTTAATGAAACAAGTTTATATTTTAAGTTTTGTTTCACTATTACTTTGGTTGATTTATTGCTCTTGGAGTAATTACGTTGCCCACCTGCATTATTATAACGTAAAAAATAGCTTCGACTTTTGGAGAAAACATCCAGAACAACTTCGTCTCAATGATGTCGAACAAAACTTCATTAGTATTAATAGTGCACTCTCACTAGTGCCAGACAATTCGGTTTATTATCAAACCAGAGGGCAGTTGTATGAATGGCTCGCCGTTTTAGATAGCGAGAATAGGGAGGGTATATTAAAGAGAGCTATTCAGGATTATCAAACTAGCTTGGAATATAGACCTTTGTGGGCTCCAACTTGGATAAACTTAGCTTCGGTTAAGTGGCGCTTAGGGGAAATAGATGAAGAGTTCAAAGGTTATTTAAGCAATGCTATTGATGTAGGGTCAAATCAGGCATCTGTTCACAAATTTATCGTTAAATTTGGATTGACTCATTATAAGGCGAAAACACCGGGGTATATCCTAGTGTATGAGCAACTACCCAAGCACTTAGCACTGGGGTTAATAAACCCTCTGAGCGAACGAGAAATAGTTATGACAGTCGACATGCTTCAATTACATGGCTTTGCATGTCGACTACTAAAGAATGAAGCATCGAATGTACGCAAAAAAATCAGAAATTGCCGGTAGATTTGGGTTATTAAAAAGCTAAAGGTTCAATAAATCGTGAGCGTCCGATAATCCCACCTAACGTTTAGCGAACTGCCATGGTAGCAGTTGCTCGATATCGGCGTCGGGCTTGCTGAGTTCATCAAGGCAGGTCAT
>JALUXV010000523.1 GCA_027013165.1 Alteromonadaceae bacterium | reverse complement strand
TGCCACAACAGCTCTTCATTGCGGTATTTAATGTAACCAGTTGCGACGATGCCATTGGCGAGGAAAAACCGTTGGCCATTAAAACCCACCGGATTTGCAGATGCATAAGCTGGCTTTATTCGCACTATCCCCTGAAATATATCTCCGGCTTGCATGCACGGGGCTAACGTTGACTCACTAATGGATAATTTCCAAGGGTGATTTGTGCGTTGTTCGATAAAAGAGAAATTTGACACTGTGTAACGATGAAAATTAACGCCATCTTTTTCATTAACTTCATTACTGTAGCCAGTCTGAATGTCACAACGACTGGATAATACTTGGCCACTTAATATGACATCTTGTT
Source organism: Alteromonadaceae bacterium (assembly GCA_027013165.1). Taxonomy (GTDB): domain Bacteria; phylum Pseudomonadota; class Gammaproteobacteria; order Enterobacterales; family Alteromonadaceae; genus Alteromonas. Next base: position 6,296 of record JALUXV010000523.1, on the reverse strand, counting down.
GAATTTTATCGGTAGGGAGTTGCCAAGACAGGTAACTATACCCTACACTCGCGACCTGCAATGCGCCGCAAAGTATTCCCATAGTGAAACACATACAACTATTGGAAAAATGTTTGAGCCCACGTGTTCTTCCTCTGAGTATGAAGTACCCGTTGATCAAGATTACTATGCAGAGTATCGCAATAAGGTAACGCAAACATCGCACACATGGTAAGCTATGCCAAAAGTATATACTTATACCACTTACACAAAAGCCAAAGCAGAACAGGACAAAACACCTGCTTAACGCTAGAAGGTAATGTGAGTGGGCATACTTGATATCAGCCATTAAACATTGGTTTAGAAACACGATTTATGCCGAAAAAGTTTATTAGACGGGTTCTTCCGGACCATCAAAAAGTCAAAAATAACAAGCTGCTGCGTATTTTTGGTAAGGTACTTCACGAACCTAACCTATGGCATTTAAATCGCAAATCGGCAGCAGGAGCTTTCGGAATTGGACTCTTCTTTGCCTTTTGGCCCGTGCCATTTCAGATGTGGTTATCGGCAGCGGTTGCCATTCCGTTTCGCGCCAACCTACCAGTTTCTGTAGCAACGGTTTGGATCACAAATCCATTTACTATTCCGCCCATATTTTACGGTGCCTATAAAGTAGGGACTACTGTACTTGGGTCTACTCCACAGCACTTTGAATTCCAATTTAGTTGGCACTGGGTTATTGAAAGTATTTCAACGATTGGCCCCGCATTTCTTGTCGGATGTGCTATTTGTTCAGTTGTTTTCGGAGCCCTAGGATATATTTCGTTGAATTGGCTTTGGCGATTACAAGTGAAGCGAGCGTGGGATAAAAGAAAGCTTTCACGTTTAAAAGCACAATAATCTGCTCTTTTTATGCATTAATACTATCCGCGACTATAGTTATGTCAGGTCAGTATGAATAAACGTAAAACCAATGGTTCTCAACCCTAGCGAAAATCAGATCACTCAACTCATCTATGTTAGTAAACGCAAGAGTATTGTTGACGACGATGAAGCTCAAAAAATCTTGGAAACATCGCGCAAAAACAACGACACATGCGGCATAAAAGGAGTGCTATTAGTACTTCCTGAGTACTTTTTCCAAGTAGTTGAAGGTCCATCGAAAAATATAGATGAATTAATGAATCGCGTTGAAAACGATACGCGACACTGTGAGTTAAAAGTGCTTTCGAAAAAGGCGCTGAGTGGTTATGAATTTGGCGTGTGGTCGATGGTAAACGTAAATATAGATACCGAGAACGCCGATAGTTTTGTAGTTCTCAACAGGCTCGCTAAAACGGAATCACCCACTGAAGGTCAGTTAAAAGGCATGTATTTCATCTTTAAAGGGCTGTCCCAACCACCATGTTAGTAGGTTAATCAGCTATTTTCTTCTAGAAATACCGGGCCACTTTGATTTTTTCCCACTTTATCATCAGGGTTGTATAAGGGGCATACGTCCATCGACAAACAACCGCATCCAATACAACCTGTAATGCTATCTCGTAAGCGCGTTAGTGCTGCTATTCGTTGCGTGAGGGCGTTGTGCCACAACAGCGATAGCTGCTCCCACTCGTTTTTGTTCGGCGTCTTATTGTTTGGAAGCGCAGTAAACGCCGTTTTAATTTCTTCCAACGACACACCCATTTTCTGAGCAGCCTTTATTATGGAAACTCGCCTTAAAACGTCGGGCGTAAACCTTCGTTGATTCCCTTGATTACGCAAACTGTGGATTAACCCTTTTTGTTCGTAGAAATGCAACGTTGATACCTTAACCCCACAACGTGCTGCAACCTTGCCAACACTCAACTCTTTTGTCTTCATAAATTTTCCAAAAAAAGCCTTTACCTTAAGTTAACTTGAGGTTTTATGATGATTAGGAAGTTAACAAAAAGGACTAAACCTATGCAACAAGAAAATGAAATCACAAACATCAATGAATTAGACGCTCAACATCATTTCTTCGTAGTTAAGTTACTTAAACTTTTTAACGGCACCATGAGCTACAAATAGGAGACCACGAACATGCCATACAATGTAGTACTATTTAGCAGTGCCCGCGAACAAGGGAATACACGGAGTTTACTCAATACGCTTGAAAAATATGCGCCGCTTGATGTTGTGTATTTAAATGAACTGAATCTTTTACCGTACGACTATGAGTACAATAATTCGGGCGATGATTTTCTGCGTATACTCGACAAAATGGTAGGTTGCGATAACCTGATTTTCGCCTCACCAATCTACTGGTATGCTCCAACGCCACAAATGAAAACACTTTTAGACAGATTTACCGACTTTCTTGATATTCCTAATCTAAAAGAAAAGGGAAAAATGCTGCGCAGCAAAACGGCCTTTATAGTGGCAACCTCCAGTCAAATAACAATCGACGCAACATTTGAAAGCATATTTGCGCGCACATTTCATTACCTTGGTATTGAATATGGTGGAGCGCTCCACTGCCAGCAAAGCAACGTAGAGCGCGAAGCCGAGGGTATAGCAGCATTTGCCCAAAAACTAATTTGAAGAACAGGTATTTCTTCTTCGAACAAATATACCGAACAACACTGTAAACATCATCACGAAGGTTGTTGGTGAAGAAACCTGAGCAACTGTGATCACATCTGAGATGGCATACACGTGATATGACTCTGAACGCGGTCGCACATTTCTTTCTACCCAATAACCTGAAGTGTTGTTTGTTAAACCAAATTCCACCATTCCGGCATAGCCAGCAAAAACGTCTGAGCCGCGATCAGTAGCTGTCCACACCCAAGCACTCAAAGTAGAACCCGTTTCAGTCACGTTGATAAAGTTGTCCACCGAACCATCCCACAGATCTGCGTTGTCGTTTGCGATTATCGTTGAACCGTCGAGCAGATAAATCGGCACACTTTCGTGAGAAGCATTTGATTCATTGGTTCCCGTGTTGTCTTTAGCACTTATAGTCGGCGTACTCCATACCGCATTCCAAGTGGTATTCAAGGCAACTAGCTGAGCTTGGGTATTGGCAACACTCGTCACGAAACTGTTCATTCGTGTTCTAGACGTCTCTAGCCCCCAGTCACTAGCGGTAGTGGTTAAAGACGTGACGAACATCAATCGGTACGAGTCACCTGGGTTAGTGCCAGTGGGTAATGTAACAATCGATGCGGATGCTTTTGATGTGTATGTTAGGCTAAGAAATACAGCGGCTAAAAAGGCAATGGTAGTTTTGTTAATGTACTTGAACTTCATTTTTTATACTCTCACTTCAGTGTGTTAAATTTCCGTTAATAAGCATTATTCAATACACTAATATAGAGTACAAATTTCGTTCTAAGCAAGTGCGTTTTGCTTTTACAAAAGCTCTTTTAATTAAACTTACTTAATTTTCTCAAAACGCACTGCTCTATCCTTTAATTACCCAATCATCAACAGATAATCCTGCTCTGAAATAACCTCTACCCCTTTAGCAAGGGCCGCAGTGATTTTGGTTTCCCCTACTTTCTCACCAGTCACCAAATAATCCGTTTTTCCAGTGACAGATTTAGCAACCTTGGCGCCAAGTGCCTTTGCTTGTTTCTCCATATCACCGCGAGAACCCTGAACCATAGTTCCGGTGAAAACAACCGTTTTACCGGCAATGGGAGAATCCCCTTCAATTTGTTCCGAAAGCTTAGTGGTTGAGGCAAGAGTAAATCCAAGACCGTAAACTTTGAAAAACTCTTCCTTAATATTTGCTAAGCCTTCTACAATAGCTTCGGCACTTACCTGCGCAAAACCATCTATTTGCACCATCTGCTCCACTGACACTTCAAAAAGAGCGGGCAGATCGTGATGCTGAAGTAATTTCTCGCAGTTACCACCGCCCAAGCGGCTAACACCAAATGCTGACAAAAAACGCCAATCTTCAATTTCTATTTCCTTACTGGCATTCAATTGGTCAAACAGGTTTTGCGAGGTTTTTTCTCCAAAACCAATGCCTATAAACTCACTAACTTCGATCTGGTATATCTCATGAATATGTCGAATGCCGTTCTGACTGAGTTTTTCGATAACTTTTGGACCAAAACCGTCGTTGTTACCCAAGGTTTTGAAGAAATGAATCAAGGTATTTTCTGTCTGCGCAGGGCAGTCGCTTTTGTTGGGGCAAATAAGATGGTCAGCTTCCCAGATTAAGTGGGAATCACAGCTTGGACAGTTTTCAGGTAATTTCGGCTCTGCTGCCTTGATCACTTTTTCAATTTTAGGAATAACCAGTCCACTACGAACCAGTTGCACAATTGCCCCAGGGCCTACCCCGTTGCTCTTAACCATATTGTAATGGTGCACAGTTACGCGGCTGATTGTCGCACCGCTTAACTTGGTTGGAACCAACTCTGCCACAGGAGATACTCTGCCCGTACGAGAGGTTTGAGGGATCACATCAACCACTTCTACGTCAGCGGTTTCATCATTCACTTTGAACGCAATCTGCCACTTATGGTGATGTCGCGTTGCCCCCATATGACTTTTAATTGCTTCTTGGGTGGTTTCTAAAATTACCCCATCAATATCGAAATCTACCGCGTTCCAAATACGTTCAACAATAGTGTCGAAGTCACTTTGAATTTCAGTGAAATGCCCTGTCCAATGCTCAATGGCTGAAAATGGATAAAAAACACATGCGCCGTCATCAATTGCTTTTTTAACGTTTTTATCGACTTTTTTCTCCGCAATAATGGCTGCTTGAATATTTCGAGAATTTTCAAAATGCTCACTAAGCACTTCATCGAAATAGCTTTTTTTAATAACAATTTCACCGGGTCCTAAACCACGTCCTGCATTGTTAGCCACTTGCAAACCTCGTTCGAAAGCCCGGGTAATATCTTGACCTCGAACTCCATCACCGCGAGTGTATAGTCGGGTTCCATCATCATACGCGGCATATCCGTCTAACTTTGGTGTAACGCGAATTTCTATCTCACTCTCTTCCACACCTATTTCGGTGGCCGCTTTTTTCAGCCGTGAGATCCAACGCTCTATCTCTTCAAAAGAGTAAGCTTTATCGGTAGACAACATTTTTTGCGGAAGTGCCACCGTTTTACTGTCAACCACTAACTCTGGCTCTACAGTGTTTACAAACGGATGGGAGGGCTCTAACTCGATAAGTGACTGTCGAATAGCATCGTATTTTTGGTCATCAATAACAGGAAACCCAGCGCGGTAAAGTGCGTTGGTGACTTCCAATAATGCAACTAAACCGTCGATAGTTGAGGGAATTGAAGCGATTGAAGAAAAAAGAGTTTCAGACGTAAAACCAAACTTTTCAATAATGGCTAGTTGGGTTGAGTTGAATTGAGAATCAGACATGTACTAATGATGAACCAAGTAAAATTATTGCTTGGATAATTTTACCCTATTCGCCATCAGGTCTGAACCTTTGTTATTACAGAAATGATTTGCGCGTACCATCAAAGCACGCGCTTGGTAAAGGTATTAATGTTTTGCGATCATTCGCTTTCTTTCAAACTCGCGAATTTTCTCGACGTACTGCTGTAAACCTTGTTTAGTTAACACACTACGGCGACCATCTAGCACTTGCGCGCCAAATTCGTCTGCCAATTTACGGGCAGCATTGTGCATCATGTTGAACACTTGATGTGGGTCGCCTTCAATAGGCAAAATCATAAACAACGACACACCTTGTGTTGAGAAGTTTTCAAGGTTGTCTATGTCAAATACGCCCGGTTTAAACATATTGGCAAGGCTAAACAACACTGGGCCTTTTCCATTTGCATTGACATGACGATGAAAAATATCTTGGTCGCCAAACTTCAACCCCAACGTAAGAAGCATGGGTAATAAGGCGGCACCAGCAATAGCCTCGCCTTCTGGAGCCCTTACATTAAGAACAAGCACTTCTTGGTCGGCTACAGCTGAACTTTCTGATTTAGCTGCGGGTTTACTGGTATTTTGATTAACTTGGTTTTGTTCATCAGGCTGATCAAACATGTTCATTTGATCGTCACCTAATGAGGGTTCATGTCGCTGACGTGATGGCGATTTATTGCGCTTGCCTTTAACAAGACGTTTAGCCCTTTCCCCTAGTCCATCAGTTGATGGTTTAGCAGGCTGTGCATCTAAGCTAAAACCATCGTCTACCGAATCTATTTTTGGCTCGTCTGGTGGTGTTGATGGCGCTTGCTCTTCGCCTTTTAGCAAATACCCCGGAGGCTCGGGAAATTGTTCAACGTTAGACGAATCAAGAATGTCGGAATTACCGCGCATATGCGGCTTAGGGTTAGAAACCACAG
>JALUXV010000522.1 GCA_027013165.1 Alteromonadaceae bacterium | reverse complement strand
CATATGGCTATGCATTTGTGGGCTCTCGAAGTACGCTGATTTCTTTACGTATGACTGATATTTTATCGCGAATCAGTTTTGTTTAGCTAGACATATTTGCGCCTAGCGTTATTGCGATACCTATCAAGAGGATGAAGAAAGATAGCACGTCAATCAATGCAAAACCACTGACGAAAGCCTAGGTTTTACTTGGGGGCAAAGGGCCAGTAGGCCCTTTACTTACTAATGATCACTATGCGACTTGCTGATTAGCTGTTTTATTTTTGCCTGTTAGCTTAAGCGCTAGCCATGCCCCCAGTATACACAGTGGAATAGGTGACACCAATTTACCCACTTGCCTTGCTAGCTCATGCTCTGGGTGTAAAAAAATACTTAACGCTCCGTAGGCCACAAAACATATGCCCAAACCGATTGCGTACTTGTAATCTTGTGTTTTCGTTTTCAGCGTTAGAAAAAATGCACACGCTATACCTGCAATCACACCAAGAATAGCCGTACCTGTGCTGAGAAACTCCGAGTTAATCGCCAATTCATTTAATGCAGCATAGTCTGTTGGTACCTCAGGTAAAGTGGTTTGCCATACTGCGGTAAGTACTATGGTCATTGTTACGGTAGCAACAATATACAAAACAAATGTAATTGCGACGGGCTTGATACTAAAGTTTTCGTTGTTCATCTTTTATTTCCTTTAAGGTTTGCGTTCATCGCAAATTGATTAATTAAAAAGATGAGCCAATTCCATATTTCTTCGCGAGCTTTCTGGCTTGGTAGGCGAACAATAAGGCAGAAACAATCAATACAATCGACAGGGCCCCTTTCAGCAAATGGAAAGTTTCGTAATCAATACGCTCCTCTCCGTAGGCCGAGAAGATGCCATAAAAACCAAACATATGACTGAGAAAGACGATAAAAAAACCGATATAAGCATGCTTAAGTTGACGCTTACCCTCTAATTTTTTGCTTTCGCTTTCTCCGTCACTTTCTTGGTTTGTGACTATCGCTTTGGTGTCGGTTTCTGTTGTAGTTGCATCTACAGAAGACGTCGATGTTAACGCATCAGCATCAAACAGTTCATTGACAGATATTTCAAATACAGCTGCTAAGCATTTTATGCTTTCCTGAGAGGCGACTGATTTTGCTTCAATGCGTTGAACAGTTCGTAAGCTTAAGCCTGTCAACTCGGACAACTGTTGTTGTGACCAACACTTACTTTCTCTGAGTTGTTTTATCTTGTTTGCGTTAATTTTCAATTTCATTGTAGAGCTTCCTGTGTGGCTCGATTTCAAGCTACCAAGAAAACTCAATTTCCTTTACGTCACTTTGTCGTAAGGGTTACGTAACCACTACGACACTTGTTTACAAACCATTGCTAAATAAGAAATTTATCCCTTATGGCACTTTATTGCGATAGCCAATATAACGCAAAAAAACAACATTCAAAACACATAAAAAAGGCTTCGTATTGAAGCCTTCTTCGCACAATTTTTTACGGTTTAGCTACCACCAAGTGGAATAGAAAGCGATGAGCAAACATACCACCGCAATCGACGCCACATTGAAACCTGAAGTGGTTTTAAATTCGATGTTATTTAGGTCAACAGCGTTTTCACTTACGCCTTTTTTCTCGGCCAGTGAAATAATAATGGCAAGCACAACACACAATACAAACACCAAACCAACGCGATCAATAAAGGGCAATTCAGGCCAGAACTGTCGTAACACTAGACTGAACACAAACGAACCAACCGCAGCAACTAAACCACCATTGGCTGTCGTTTTTTTCCAAAACATACCAAGAACGAACAAAGCGCAAATTCCCGGTGTAAAGAAACCGGTAAATTCTTGAATGTACTGGAAGGCTTGATCAAACTGACCGAGTAGGGGCTTAGCAGCCAACATAGCAATGATCAAAGCAGTAAAACTAGCGATGCGACCTACTTTTACATAGTGATGTTGACTCTCGTTAGGACGCTTATCCTTGTACAAGTCCATAGTAAAAATAGTTGAAACACTGTTGGTCATAGATGCCAGTGAAGACACAATGGCAGCCACTAGAGCCGCAAAAATTACGCCTTTCAAACCAACAGGCATCAGGGTCATTAACGACGGATACGCTTGGTCAGGTTTCGCTAAGTCGGGAACAAGTAATACAGCCGCGATACCTGGCAACACAACAATTAGAGGCATTAACAGCTTTAAGAAAGCCGCGAATGCAATACCTTTCTGAGCTTCTTGTACGCTCTTAGCTGCCAGCGTACGCTGGATAATGTATTGGTTAAAACCCCAATACGACAGGTTCATGATCCACATGCCGCCAATTAATACAGAAATACCCGGCAAATCCATATAATGGGGATTGTCTTTGGATAGGATCATATCGAACTTTTCAGGCAACTGATTGGTGATGTCGATAAATCCTTGAATAGGCCCTTGCCCATCACTGATAAGATTAAGCGCCGTCCACGATAAAAAGAGGCCGCCGAATATCAGTAGTACAACTTGAATAATATCGGTGAGCGCAACTGCTTTTAGGCCGCCATAAAGGGAATAAGCCAGAGAGAATACACCTAAGAAAATCATGCCATATATCATATCAATACCGACAATGGTGTTAATGGCTAGCGCCCCTAACCACAGTACTGCTGTTAGGTTTACAAAGACATATACGCCAAGCCAAAACACAGCCATGACTTTTCGTACTCTATGGTCATAACGCTGCTCTAAAAACTGCGGCATGGTATAGATTTTGTGTTTGAGAAAAATGGGTAGAAAGTACTTCCCTACTATGATGAGCGTAATGGCCGCCATCCACTCATAAGAAGCAATGGCGAGTCCAATTTGGTAACCAGAGCCCGACATACCAATAATTTGTTCAGCGGAAATGTTTGCTGCAATTAACGAAGCTCCTATTGCCCACCAAGGTAAGCTAGAGCCTGCTAAAAAATAGTCATTGGTATCCTTTTCATGTCCAGCTTTTTCTCTGGATACCCACCATGCGATACCAATAAGCGCTATCACGTACACGGAAAATAACGTGATATCTAACGTTGCAAGTTTCATAAATTGTCCCGACGTTTTTGTTTTAATTCGTGCATTCAATGCACAGTGCTGGGGTACAGAAAAGGTGTTTTTATTATTGTTAGGTTTACCTCACACGTGCGACGCACGCTTGAGAAACTATAAGTACCACATTTTAACGGTGGATATGAAGGTTATTGTTTATAAAATGTAAAAAACGCCGATCATAGAATATGTTCGGCGAAAGGGACAACCGTGGTTAAACGGAAGACTTGAAAATGCAGAGCGTTTGCTTATGCAAACGCTCCTTGGGTAGCAGTACAAACGTAAACGTCTGCTTTATATCCGGTTTCGTCAAAATAGTTGTCTTCAACTACCTGCTTAACTGCACTGACTTTATCGGTTGGTACTAGTGCAACAACACAGCCACCAAAGCCGCCACCTGTCATACGCACACCGCCGCTTTCACCAAGCACTTCTGAAATAATTTCAACCAGGAAATCGATAGGCTTAACGGTAATTTCAAAATCATCGCGCATAGACACATGAGACTCTGCCATGGCTTGGCTGACAGTGGCAATGTCACCCTCTTTGAGCGCTTGCGCAGCGGTAAGTGTTCTCGCATTTTCAGTAATAATATGACGAGCGCGTCGATACACCACGTCTGACATTTCACTCTTAGTGTTCTCTAGCTGATCAAGTGTAGCGCCACGAAGTGAGGAAACACCTAAAATGGATGCACTTTCCTCACATTGCTCTCGACGCAGATTGTACTCACTGTCAACAAGACCACGTTTAACATTAGAGTTAATAATAACGATTTGATGTGTCGACGGTAACGGTGAATGTTCGATTTCCAACGATTGGCAATCAAGTAACATGGCTTTACCTTCGTTACCCATAGCAGAGATCAACTGATCCATAATGCCGCACGAACAGCCCACGAAGGTATTCTCTGCTTTTTGACCAAGCAAAGCTGCTTGCACACCGTCTAAAGGTAACTCGTACAAAGCACTAAGAGCTTTTAATATAGCCACTTCAAATGATGCAGAAGAGCTAAGGCCAGCCCCTTGAGGAACATTACCCGTCACCAGTAAGTTTGCTCCGCCAAACTCCGGCAAGGCATCTTTAAGCACTTTAACTACACCACGAACATAGTTCGCCCAGCCTTGCTCGTTATCAAACTGAATGTCGTCTAACGGAAACTGGTTTTGCTGATTATCATAATCAACCGCAGTCACTAAAATAGTGTTGTCTTCACGCTTTGTTGCCGCTACCCACGTACCAAAGTTAATGGCCGCAGGAAACACAAAGCCTTCGTTATAATCAGTATGTTCACCGATAATATTAACGCGACCAGGAGCATGCACTAACACCTTGGGCGCAGCAGAATAGGTCTGCTCGAATTGTTCGGTAAATGCTTGATTATCCATTGTTCGTCTCATTTTTTTTGTAGTGTAATGTAGGTAGAGCTTTCAATCGGTCAGCCGCTTGTTCTGGCGTAAGGTCACGCTGGGCCTCAGCCATCATTTCGTAACCCACCATAAACTTACGCACACTTGCTGAGCGCAATAATGGTGGGAAGAAATGCGCGTGAAGTGTCCACTCTGGATGCTCTTGTTTGTCAAATGGCGCACTGTGCCAACCCATTGAGTAAGGGAATGACGTTTCAAACAAGTTGTCGTAACGGGCAGTGATGTCGCCAATAATAGACGCAAGTGCTTTACCTTGTTCATCGTTGATATGATGCAATGCTTGAACATTAAAGCGCGGTAGTAACAAGGTTTCGAATGGCCATGCTGCCCAGTAAGGTACAACAACAACCCAGTGGTCGTTTTGACATACCACACGCTCTTGCTTTGCCACTTCTTGCTCTGCGTAATCTAACAACAGTGGACGACCGTTTTCTCGGTAGTATTCGCCCAACTGGACTAGCTTCTTAGCGGGATCTGATGGGACGTGTTTCTGCGCCCATACTTGGCCATGAGGGTGAGGGTTTGAACACCCCATCATTGAGCCTTTGTTCTCGAATACTTGCACCCAAGTGTACAGTTGGCCTAGCTCTTCAGTTTGTGCTTTCCAACAATTCACCACGTCAAAACGTTCTTCATCTGTGAGTTCAGGAAGAGTTTTACTGTGATCAGGCGAAAAACAAATAACGCGACTGCAACCCTGTTCAGTTTCGAATCGGAACAACCCAGAGTCTTCACCGTCTTGCACTGTGTCTTTTTTGAGCGCAGCAAAGTCATTTTCAAATACATAGGTCCCTGTGTATTTTTCATTCACCTCACCGTTTACACGGGTGTTACTAGGACACAAGTAGCAGGTTGGGTCATACGATGGCTTTTGCTCATTGTTTGGCTCTTCAGATTGACCTTGCCAAGGGCGCTTAGCACGGTGTGGAGAGACAAGCACCCACTCGCCTAGCAACGGATTATATCGACGATGTGGATCATTTGTTGGGTCAAAGGACGTTCCCATAATTACTCTCTATTACAGCCAAAAAAGGCATAGGTTAAACGTTTACCCTAAATCTTATATCAAGGCCCATCGATTATCAATTCCCCAATCAAGAAAATTGTTTGTTAATTAATCGTAGCGCAAAATCTATTGCTTATTCTTCAAGGCAAACTGGTAGCTAATCACTGCTTCAAAGGGCTTATCAGGTGTAGCGATGCAGTTTGGAAACTCTGGTCGATTGGGCGCATCAGGAAAATGTTGAGGCTCTAAACACAAGGCACCCAGTTGAGGAGAACTATTCAAACTACCAGTGTAAAACTGTATGCCAGGCAAATTAGTTTGAAGTTCCATCTCAATACCCGTATCAGACGCATAGACCACGGCTTGTGGTGTATTAGTGTCGTCTTGGTTTACTACGTAGTTGTGGTCATATCCCCCTACCATATCGTAAAGCGGCATAGCTCCTCGTCCAGTACCTTGGCTTCGCTCACTTATCATAGTACTCGTTGTGAAATCGAAAGGCGTATTCGCCACATCAACCAATTTGCCTGTGGGAAGCAAGGTGGCATCAGCTTCGGTTATCTGAGATGCGTTGATAAATAAAGATGTGCTTTCAACAGAATCACTTTTACTTAGCGTGAAGTAGGCATGCTGAGTCATACTAATTGGTGTTGGCGCATCGGTTTTAGCTTGCATAGTTAGGGTAAGGGTATTCGAATCAGACAAGGTGTAAATTGCTGTTATTTCTAAATTACCAGGAAATCCGCCCTCACCATCTTCGCTAGTTAGCGTAAGTTCCACACCCACCGCAGTGTCAGATTGAATAGCGGTGCCTTTCCACAATTTTTTGTGAAATCCAGCTAAACCGCCATGAAGATTATGATCGCCGCCATTTTGGTCGAGCTCATATCGAATACCGTTTAATGCAAAGGTTCCGTGACCAATACGATTTGCAAATCTGCCTACGATTGCTCCGCGATATGAAGGATCTTCTACATAACCGTTAATATCGCTATAAGACTGAACACAGTCGTGAATATTACCTTTGCCATCAGGCATAGCAATGCGATGAATGATGCCGCCGTACGTTAAAATTTCTACTTGCATTCCCTGCGAGTTTTGTAGTGTGAACACCTCTACGGTGTTGCTTTCAACTTGACCAAACTCTGAAACATCAACGCGCATA
>JALUXV010000521.1 GCA_027013165.1 Alteromonadaceae bacterium | reverse complement strand
AATCCAGCTTCATCCGCAAAACTGAAAAATAACGCGATCGCAGCCTGCGGCTGCTCAAAAAAATAAACCCCACCAAAAATGGAGGGGTTTATCATCAGTCTGACGCGACTTGATGTCGCGTTTTTTATTGTTGCTTTGCTCGAACACACAGAATAACCCTTCCCAGAACTTGCTTACGGGTTTGCCATCCCATTTTGTCGGGTGATACTGAGTACTGCGCATTATCACCTGCAAGTCTTAGCCCGTGTGTTTTGTCTACACTTACAATTCGTTTAACAAGCGTGCCCAAACGAACTGATTCAACGACTACAATATGATTTTTTTGCAACCATCGATAGGGCCATTTGCAACTAACAACAAAGTCCCCGTCACACAGATTAGGAAGCATGCTGTTACCATTGACTCTGTGTATTCTGACCAACAGAACACCTTAAAGATCTGGATAGACGACGTTTAACGATGGTGGGTATGGGCAGGTTACCGTTTTCGTTTTTACTCCTTTTGTTTCCCAGAATCGCGTAGCAAATTCATTCACAAGAGCAAGTAGTGATTCTCCCTTTTCGCGATTGACGTGTTGTTTGCATCCCGACCCTGCAAGCATAATTTTATGCACGAGTTCGCTAGTGTCTGGAAACACATCGAATTGAGGTTGCTTAAAGTAGTCTCCCCACATCACACGGACTTCGTGTTTAACTTTTTCAGCATGGCTTTCTTTTTCTGTGGTCAGACGAGAAATTTGTGCGTGATCAGCAAGGGTTAAGGTTTCTTTTTCACCAATTTCAAGTAACAAGTCGGTTAATCGTATAACACTAAGTGCGGCAATTTGCGCTGTAGATGGGTCGTAAATCTTGCAGGGGATATCACAATGAGCGCTAGCATTAGAAAATGGCGAAATGCTATTTATGGTTTTAAGCATTGTATAAAGCATGAGAAGTAACCCTTATTGTGCACGAGTCTTTTTGCGGTAAATGGCCTTGTATCCGGCGTATGCACAAATTCCTGCTGCGGAAAACATCGAAATATAAAAGAAAGCATGCAGTAAGGAACTGCTCCAATGTGAGTGATCGTGCCCAGCATGAGCCAGTGCAGATGGAATGGTTAATGCGTTTATTAAGGCTAAAATTACAGCGCCTTGCATAGACTTCTTCATGGTGTTCTCCAAGTAATAGTTGTTTTGTTGGCACTAAAATGTGGTTTTAAAAGTTACACGCGATGTTTACCGAGTTTTCTGACGCTGTTTCAACAGCGTTTAATGTATTTGCAAGTCGGGTTTCAATAGCATGGCAATGGGATGGTAATCTTAGGTATCGGTAAATGTTTGATAAGGTATCGCACAGCATAGTTATCTTGTGCGTAAGCGCGTTGTTCTGACCGCCATCAACATCAAGCAATATAAATGCTATATCTAGCGCGCAACCAAGATAGGGTATAGCTTCACTAATTTGACCTTGATCCAACAGCAAACTGCCTTGAAGTTCATCCCTGGCCATAAAGTGGATGGCTTCTTTTGGATTATCGTATACCCAGTTTTCATGCTTTGGACATAAATAACGTATTTGCATTATTTCACCTCGCTTTTGGATATTACATTAGTACAAATTAAAATCATTCGCAAATGATACTTGTTATCATTTGCGTTTGTGGCGGGAAGTTTATTTTATGTCATGCACGCTATGAGGTGGTTGAGTAGAAAAGTGCTGGTCACTAAATATATAGGGCTAATTTTAGAATGAGGGGTTTGTTCAGCAGTACACAACACATTCATGTATTATTGGGGAAATTTCTTTTAAGCGATAAGTACAAATGAAAATAGCTATGATTGCCGCAATGGCTCAAGATAGAGTCATTGGGGCTGACAACGATATGCCCTGGCATCTTCCCGCTGATCTGAAACACTTTAAACAGGTGACAATGGGCAAGCCTGTCATTATGGGGCGTAAGACCTATGAATCGATTGGGCGAGCGCTTCCTGGTAGACCGAACATAGTGATTACCTCAAACACTGAATATACCTTGCCCGACGCCCGTGTTGTCAGTTCACCACAAGCGGCAATAGATGTTGCAACAACGCTAGTAGAAAACGATCAAGAGGTTATGATTATCGGTGGCGGTACTATTTACGAGGTGTTTCTTGCTCAAGCCGACACCCTGTATTTAACGCATATTGATTTAACAGTAGATGGAGATACTCGATTTCCTGATTATACCGCGTTTAATTGGTGTGAAACTGTTACCGAATCCCATACGGGCGACGATAAAAATCCGTACAATTACCGCTTCGTTACATTACAACGTGCATAAAAAAGGCGTGCCACAAGCACGCCTCGGTCTGTTAGGTTGAATGACTAGCTCATTTGGTCAAACAAATTTTCTAATGAAAGACCCTGATGACCCAGCATATCTCTTAATCTGCGCAACGCTTCTACTTGAATTTGGCGAACTCGTTCACGAGTTAATCCAATTTCTGCGCCCACATCTTCAAGGGTTGATGGCTCATATCCCATCAAACCAAAACGGCGAGCAAGTACTTCCCGTTGTTTTGGGTTAAGGTCTTGTAGCCAATTAACAATATTAGTTTTGATGTCAGAATCCTGAATGTTACCTTCAGGGCCAGATTCTTTTTCATCAGCCAAAATATCGAGGAGCGCTTTGTCGTTTTCACCACCAATAGGCGTATCAACTGAGGTGATGCGTTCATTAAGACGAAGCATTTTAGATACATCTTCAACGGGCTTGTCGAGTGCCGATGCGATTTCTTCAGCGGTTGGCTCATGGTCAAGCTTTTGAGACAGCTCTCTAGACGCTCGTAGGTACACGTTTAATTCTTTAACCACGTGAATGGGTAAGCGAATTGTGCGGGTTTGATTCATGATGGCACGTTCAATGGTTTGACGGATCCACCATGTGGCATAGGTTGAGAAACGGAAACCGCGTTCGGGATCGAATTTTTCAACTGCTCTGATAAGGCCTAAATTACCTTCTTCAATTAAATCGAGAAGAGCTAAGCCGCGATTGTTGTAACGGCGCGCTATTTTTACTACTAAGCGCAAGTTGCTTACGATCATACGCTTACGAGAGGCTTCACAGCCCTTCAATGCGCGTCTTGCAAAATATACTTCTTCCTCTGCGGTAAGTAAGGGGGAAAAACCGATTTCACCCAAGTATAGCTGAGTGGCATCTAAGTTTTTAGGTTGGTCTTCCTGACTAATAACGGTATCGTCGTTATCACTATCCAGCTCATCTGCTGCGATTGCCTCAGCTTTAACCGAGGGTTCCATGATGTCTAATTCGTCTAGTGTTTTCGTTTCGATCTCAGTTTTAGTGTTATTGCTCATAACTGAATCTCCTGCTTCAAAGGTTACCTTATGATGTTTCTCCTTAGTGGTCTTTTTTGTACTTATTTATTGTTATTATAAATTATTGCTTCGGTAGGTATTTAAGCGGGTCTAAAGATTTTCCCCTATACCTCACCTCAAAATGAAGTCTTACCGAGTCTGTTCCGCTACTGCCCATGGTTGCTATCTTTTGACCTGCAACTACCCAGTCGCGTTCGTTTACCAGTATCGTATCATTGTACGCATAAGCACTGAGAAATGAGTCAGTATGCTTGATAATCACTAGATTACCGTATCCGCGTAATGCACTACCTGAGTAGACGACTTTGCCATCTGCAGCAGCAACTACGTCGCTCCCTAATGGCCCTGCAATATCAACACCTTTATTGCCAGACTCAGCGTTATCGAAAGTTTCTACGATTTCACCAACAGCTGGCCAAACCCAACATGAAACCTTGTCTGGGAACCCGTTTGGCGACGTACTATTGACGCTCTGTGACGAGTTTTTGTCACATTTAGATTCATATTTATTAACAAGATTTTCACTTTCACCATACTTTTGAGACTGATGTGGGTCAATCACTCTTTGGGATGATTCTTCCGTGGTCAGACCTGTATTTTGTGTTGGTGGTGTAGACACTATTCCTGTACTTGAAAATGCCACCGATGGCACAGCTTGTCTAGGGGCTGGTGAAACAATAACACCGGGGTTTGATTCAGCTGAGATAGGTTTTGGAGCCGCTGGAGCGGTTAACCTTAATGTTTGACCTGGAAAAATCCGGTAAGGTGCAGATAGTCCATTGTATTGAGCAATATCTCGATAATCGTTGCCAGTGTACCAAGCAATGCCAAATAGCGTATCTCCGGCTTGAACTGTGTAGGTTGAGTCTGTATAGCCCCCGCTTTCTTCCGTTGGTTGACTGTTTAATAGTATTACTGGGGCAGGAGATGTACGTGCACCACAACCACTGAGAAGTAAGGTTCCAATAACAACTGTGCATCCTAGCCAATTGTGGTCAAACATATTATCTCAGCATTAAATAAGCGATTGCTGCTAGCGCAACAACAATCCAGCCAAGCACTTCAACGTATTGCCTGAGTTTTGCTTCCATGGGAGCTCCGCCCCAACGCATCAAACTGGCAACAAGGAAAAAGCGCGCGCCTCTGCCTACGGCTGAAGCTATCAGAAATGGCAAAAACGCCATTTGTAAAAAACCAGCGCTAACGGTAAAAATTTTATAGGGAATAGGGGAAAAACCCGCTAAGAAAACAATCCATACGCCATATTGTTCAAACCAGTGCACTGCGGTGTCGATTTTATGTGTGTATCCCCAACTTTCAATAATGGGGGCGAGCCATGCATCGAAGGCGAAATAACCCAACATGTACCCGGCAATTCCGCCAATAATAGAGGCAAGGGTGGTGATGAGAGCAAAGGTCCACGCACGATTAGGCTGCGACAACGACATGGGGGCAAGCATAACATCTGGTGGAATCGGGAAGAAAACAGACTCAGCAAAGCTCAAACCACCGAGGTACTTACTCGCATGTGGGTGTTTTGACCAGCGTATTGCTAGGTCATAACAAGGTTCAAAAATTTTCAAAGTAGCTCTCCTGCAACCAGAGGCACGAAACGCACGGCTTCTACTGTCGTGGTTTTAAGTTCCCCTTCGATCCTATCGATACACAGTAATGACTGTTGGTCGTCACCTACCGGAATAATTAACCTACCACCTTCTTTAAGTTGATCACATAAGTCTTGCGGTAAACTGCTTGCTGCTGCGGTTACTATAATAGCGTCGAATGGTCCTTTCGACGGCCACCCTTTCCAACCATCGCCATGTTTCATGGCAATGTTATGAAGGTCGAGCTGATTCATTCGCCTTTTGGCTTGAAATTGCAATGCCTTAATTCGTTCAACGGAATACACATAGGAAAAAAGCTGCGCCAATATGGCGGTTTGGTAACCAGAACCTGTGCCTATTTCTAAGACATTTTTCGGCGGTGTCGGACTATTGAGTAATAGCTCGGTCATTTTGGCGACAATATACGGTTGTGAAATCGTCTGTCCCTGTCCAATGGGCAATGCGGTATTGAGATAGGCTTGATGCTTGAGTGTTTCGGGCAAAAAAACTTCTCTGGGAGTACCCGCGACAGCATTAAGCACCTTTTGAGAGCGAACTCCTTCGTTGTAGAGTAGCTCTGCCAGTGCATCCCCTTTTCTTGAAACTCTCATAATGGTGTGTGTCTTCCTTTGTTATTCTTAGACGTAGAACACGGGCGACACTATTGGGCCAGCCACTCTTTCATATTATCAAGGCTTTGATAGGCCGTCATGTCAACCGTAAGCGGCGTTACTGAACAATAACCGTTCGCTATGGCGTAAAAATCTGTGCCAGGTCCGGCATCTTGCTCTGTACCGGCAGGGCCATACCAATAAATTTGTCGGCCAAAGGGGTCTTTGTCTTCTATCATTCCCTCGGCGCGATGACGTCGCCCTTGCCGTGTCACCTGAATACCCTTAAGTGCATCGTAGGGCACATCGGGTACGTTCACATTGAGAATTTGATTTGCCGGTAACGGATGAGAAGGCAGTTTACGGATTATCTCTAACACCACCCTAGCGGCAGTATCGAAATGCAGGCCTTCTTTACTGGTGAGCGATACTGCAATAGCGGGTAGGCCCATGTAGCGCCCTTCGGTCGCCGCAGCTACTGTGCCTGAGTATACTACGTCATCACCGAGGTTTGCGCCGTGATTAATCCCCGAAACTACCAGCTCGGGGTCGCTATCGTAGAGCTTTTTAATGCCCAAATGTACGCTATCTGATGGCGTGCCATTAACCGAGTAAAAGCCACTATCCATTGCTTGTATGCGCAGTGGCTGATGTAATGAGAGCGCATTGCTTGCGCCGCTGCAATTGCGATCAGGCGCTACCACTTTAACGTCGTGCTCTGTTGCAAGGGTGCGGTGCAGTGCGGCTAGCCCTTTGGCAAAAACGCCATCGTCATTACTCATTAAAATTTTCATTTAACGTTTACTCGCTACTCGTCGTTGGAGACAAGGTGTCAATGCATTCTCGAAGCACTGAAGTGGCAAAACATCCACTTGGCAGCGAGAAACTTATGATTAATGTATCACCATTATGCGTCCATTCAAGCTGTTGAGGCCATATCTTTATGGGTCTGCGCTCTTGTTCAAAACCTGACTGGGCTAAAAACTCTGTTACTTGAGGGTGTTGTTGAGTCAGGTTTTGCTCAAAGGCTTGTGCATCCTCTTTGCTAGGAAGTTCGCCTTTACCCCACAATGGCGCCGTGGGGCTGATATCCTGACTTTCATAGCGCTGCTGACTGTCGTTAGCCTCAGGGGGTTGAATGTAGAAACTATTTGAGCCTGTCAGCGAAAGCGCA
>JALUXV010000520.1 GCA_027013165.1 Alteromonadaceae bacterium | reverse complement strand
GCTCTCCTTTACGATACTAGTTTTATCTCAACTCAGCTCAGTAAAATCAGTAAACGCTAACGAATGCATTGCCCTAAACCCATCAGAAGGCATTGAAATTACAACGTTTTCAGCATCAGTATGCATCAATATTAGATCGCTAAGTACTGATAACATATATATTTTCCCCGACATCAGCCAAGGAATAAGTGCAGAGTATTTAACGACAGTTAAAAATACTAGTGGTCAGACACTCTTTTACAACCACATATCCAATAATGTCGTTCATTCGCAGTTAAGCACTGGCAGTAGTAATGATGTTACTGTTACTCTATATCCAAGAACAGATGGTAGAAAATATATTTTCACTGTTAATCATCAAGATATCCCGGAAGAGAATCAAACCTTGATATATGTTGGTCTGACAGCTTGGGAGTTCGCATCGACTGACAATTGCGGTCCAACAGGCTGTAATGGGGGGGGGAATGCATTGTTTGCACAAGGATTTGATAAAAATTTCATGACGATGAATTCCTCTGGAAGCGAAGCCCAACAATGTTCAAATGAGAACCGCCCCCCGACTGATGCCCCTGTTCATAGAAAAACAAAAAGTAAGTTCAAATTGAACAAAACGCTGAGAGACGCTAGGGATTGGTCTAGAAGAGTGCAATTGTCTGGACTTCCCGGCCCTATACAGTCCTCACTGCTACTACACAGGGCATTGACCACCAGTAAAGTTGGTGGTCCCTATGACTTTTCGCACGCGGACAACACAGTATTTGAAGGTACACAGAGTTACGGAAATTTCTTTTTTGCAGCGCATTTACGAGCAATGGACGTGTCACCATCTATAATTCTAAGGGCTAGCTCTGCATACCAACACATAACTGACATTGGTGGTTTTAGCGAGATGATAATCCCTCATGATATAAAATGGGCAGGTATATGTTACGTAAGTCAAAGCTGTGATGATGAAGTCGATGCCAAGTGGTTGTTAAATGGTATTAAATATGTTGATGAGGTATTTTCACAGAGCGGAAATGATATTGACACTGACGATTCATCCTGCACAGATTGGGAAGAAGCAAATAATGATACCGCTTCTAACACTGGTCCATTTGGTAATACAAATGGTGGAGGTGGCTCAGGAGGAGGCTCATCAACAGGCGGGAGTTCAACCGGTAGGATAATCTCTGTCCCAAGCAACACTTCCAGCGGAGAAGGATGGTGCTTCGTTCAGCCCCCTTATGCTCCTTATTGTTGGGATGCCTAAGGATAAATTATGAAAAACTATGCGTTCTTGTTAGTGCTTTTGCTGTTAATAGCAGGAGCCTATCTATCCGATATCACCTCACTCAAACCAAAGAAAACACCAGAGCTTGCTGTTAGTACCTATTTTTTCAATCAACAAGCGTTTGATGACATATCTAATTACGTTTGTGGTATTGAAGATGAAGCGTTGATGGAGTTAGAAACAATTGCTTTGTACCGTTATGAAGTCGGTGGAGAGCAAGAGCGTATTGAGAAGCTAGACACTCTATTGAGAAAGGTGAATACTGAAAGCGTAACACGCTATGAAACTGAAACAGGTGGATGCAAGGTTGTCGTTACCTATCTGCTATATGGTTTCGCTGGTGATGGAAAGCACATTTCGTTTAAATTTAATGACAAAATAGAGCATCCATTTGACGAAGAAGAGTACACTCAAAGGCATGAAATTCAAGATAAGCACGGCGTTTATCAATTTCAATTACCGCTGACGAATGGCTGGATATTGTCTTACAAAAGCTCATAAGAGCTATTTCAATCCACTCCTCGGTCAATGATCGAGGAGTTTCAAAATGGTATCAGGGTAAAAAAATATCGGTGTGTACATCTTATGCCGTGCCAGAACCTCTTAGAACATATGACAATCAAATACCCTTTCTTCATTTAGCGTCTTACATCCTAGTAAATGTAAGAGACGATATTAACCCTGAATTGATTGGCTGGAATTTGATTATAAAAAGACACCTACGGAGTGCTCATAGAAACTCAAAGTTCATAGTTTTCGTTGATAGCGAAAAAGATTCACTAGAGCTTTATAACAGTAGGAAGGTTTCTTTATTCGGTGACCAGTTTGTGCCAAACAATGTAAAACTCTGTTATTCATCAGATAAGGACAAGGATTCTCTCCAAGGCCAGATGATTAAGATGTGTCACAACGTTGCAAACTCCATTTATAATGGAGCCAACAAATGTGATGTGATTAATTCAACATTTAATAATAGTAGTGATTTCTTAGAAGGTTATTTATTTGTTAGTGGGGGGCGAGGTGGTATTTCATATGTACTAGCTCTTCGCTTAGCTAACCACTCAAAGCACTCTCTTCGCTGGGAAGTTCAATGTCCGCTCTTTGTCTTGAGTTCGATCACCACCATTACCCCTTTCTTACTTTCTCTGGAAAACGCTGACCAGTTTCCTTATTAAGAAGGACTAATGTACTCTCTAAATTGGAAAATATGGAAAAAGCTTACAGGGTAAGTGTATAAACAGTTTCCAGATATTTTCCATACGAACAACTAAATAGTAACATGACACTATGACCTAGGGTAAACTCTTCGTTTGCTTCTATGGGCAAGACTAACCACCTAAACTGCTTCTGCACACCGTGTTGATATAGGTGATGGACTTTCTACTGCACGCAGAAAACACTTCTCTGTGAGCTAGGCTCAGGTATCTGTGCTTCAGATGACCGTAGAAAGTCCCCCACTCGTGCGTATGTAAAAACTTAACCGCACCTAACCTGTTGCAGTGTAAGTTTTCTTTTAGTGCAAATGTCTAATAACCTCTGCACTTGCCTCAGCGTTGAATGAGTAGTAGCTTCTGTAGTGGACGGTAAACAGCAGTGACATCCTATGAAATCAAAACAAATCGGAAAGGTCGTAAGACTGAATAAACAAGGTTCTTACGAACTGGAACTAAACGGCAACGTTATCCGTTTTGATGGCAGAGGTGTGGTATCAGACGACTACGTTAATAAATACCACGAAGACATTCACTCGCTTGTGTCTGAAATTCGTGGAGAATGGGGTTTACTGGGTTTGGTTAGTGGTGTTGGAATTCTTACCCCTACCGCAGAGGAAAAATTGGTCGCTTCTATAAAACAGCGAAAGCTATACGGCATGAAAGGATGTGCCTTAGTTGTATCGCAGGCCGTTATTCCACCATTAGTTCAAAGTCAATTTGAACGTATTTTTCACGCTTCTGAGCTGCTTTTCTGCTTTTGTAAAACGGAAAAAGAAGGGCTAATTTGGTTGGAATCTATCGGGTGTTTTCGCGACACCTACTGATTTTTCTGCTGTGGCTGGTAAGCTACTATTTCTTCAGCCGGTAATGCCGGGCTAAAATACCATCCTTGAATTAATTCAACACCAAGGGCTTGTACAAAGTCTATTTGTGTTTGTGTTTCTACGCCCTCAGCCACAAGCTCAAAGTTTAGATTTTGACACATCCTACAAATTTCTTTGTAAAGTATCGCTCCTTTTTCGTCTTGAGCTTCATCGAGCATCGACTTATCAATTTTTATCGTTTGCGCGCTGATCTTAGTGAGCATTGATAGACAGGAAAACCCCGTTCCAAAATCGTCAATAGACACGCCAATTCCGTATTTTTGCAGCTCGATAAGCACTTTCTCAATTTCAGTGGAATACTCCATGTAACTCGACTCTATGAGTTCAAGTTCAACCTGTTCACCAACGTGGTGTAAATGCTGAATCAAGTGCTTTACAAAACCAGGATGCAACAGATTATTGGGGTCGAGGTTAATACTCACCTTGGGTGCAAACCCTTGTTGTTTCCAAATGGTTAGCGCGCTTCCCACCTCTTGAACAACCCAGTTGTCGATAGGTAAAGAAAAACCTTCTTTTTGCAGCGCGTCTAAAAAGTAGGGGCCAACCACTTTACCATCGGCACGCTTTAACCTTAGCAGCGCTTCTAGACCATGCAGTTCTCCTGACACCAAACTTACTTTGGGCTGGTAATACAGTAGTAGCTGCCCTTTATTAACGTCGTCAATTGCGTTAAAGGTGGCTTTAATCGAACGACGTTGCTCTTGGTGTTTCTTCACCAAATGACGCTCAGATAGCAAATCCATATCATCTCGTAGTGACAGTTTTTTGCGCAAAACCTGTTCTGCCTCTTGCAACTTTTCTTCCTCGCTGCCCGAGGTTACAAAAGGCCAATACAAAGCTACCCCTAACAGAATCAACAGCAGTTGAGTTAGCACTGCCAGCATATTACCGTTTGTAGCCAAATAGATATTAATTAGATCAGGCACCACCCAGGAGTGCTGATAACTAACAAATTCAAACCACTGTTGATTAACAATAAACAAGCCTAACCAACAGTTAATAAGAGGTACAAATAGAAAGGGGACGAGTAATCGGATATTGAACGCTATTGGCAAGGCAAAGATTAGAATCTCATTAATATTGAATAACGCAAACGGCGCGGCAATCATCGCGATTCTTCTAGAGTGGCTATCTTTTGAAAACAACAGAATAGCGATTATTAAACACCATGTAGCTCCGCCACCGCCTAAATTAACGAATAAGTCAGAGAACTGCGACATCGGTAAATTGGCGACTAATGCAAAGGTATAGTAGTTCACTACGCCCTCAATTGATTGCTCTACCAGTATGTGAAACGTATTTGCCCCGTGCAGCCCAACCCACCAAAACAGGTTACTCAAAAACACTCGTAAACTGATGAGTGATTCCGGCCCAACATCTGACAAGGTATTGATAAGCGGCTTCAGCACAAAGGATGAGAAAAATGTAACCGTCAGCAAAATAATTGGAATAACGATTACCGACAATAACGAGGGAATTAAAAGATGAATGTGCCGCTTGAGATGCTGACTTACTGAAGAAGACTGTATGAATCTGAGATTGGCTTTGGTCTCAAAAAGCTTGAGCACATATGCAGACGCAAGCATTGCCAACATTAACCGTGGATCTTTTACTATGGTTTCGACGTCAAGTTCACTTGGATCATCCATACCCAGAAGCACAACTACCACAAGAGATGACAACCCCAATGCCAGCACTGCCATTACCGACACGTTGATATTTTTTGAAAACTGAAATCCTATCGCCACCGCCGCCAATGGCGCAAAACACACATTTAGGGAATAGGAAATTTCATAAAGAATACGTTGAATATCAGGAAATAAT
>JALUXV010000519.1 GCA_027013165.1 Alteromonadaceae bacterium | reverse complement strand
AAGGCGGTCAGCTTCTTCAGCATCTACGGTTAGGCCGATATCGTATTCTTTGGCCATGAGGCACAAGGCTTTCAATTTTGGAGGAATTTCGGCAAGTACTCGTTCTCTGTGTGACAACTCGAAGCGCGGATGAATGGCCGACAACTTCACTGAAATTCCCGGTGCGCGAATAGGCCCTTTGCCTTGCGCCGCCATACCTATCACTTCTATGGCTTTTACGTACGCCGCGTAATATCGATCGGCATCAGCCATAGTACGTGCGCCTTCGCCAAGCATGTCGTAAGAGTACACATAGCCCTTACTTTCTTTGTCTTTCGCTCTTTGAACTGCTGCTTGAATGGTTTCACCCATGACAAACTGACGCCCCATCACGCGCATAGCAATGTTCATGGCCTTGCGAATAACGGGTTCGCCCAAACGCCCAACGGTTTTCTTCAACAAACCAAATTGGTCTTTCTTACGCTTGTCGGCATAGTTCACCATGTTGCCGGTAAATAGCAGCCCCCATGCAGATGCATTCACAAATAAGGAGTCTGAATTTCCTAGGTGTGGTGTCCATTGACCTTTAGAAAGCTTGTCGCGAATGAGTTCATCTTGTGTGTCACTGTCAGGTACGCGAAGCAAGGCTTCGGCTAAGCACATTAATACGATACCTTCGGCAGTAGACAACGAGAACTCGTTGAGTAGTGCATCTACCCCACCGTGTCCCTCTTGTGCTTGACGAATATTAAGCACCATGGTTCTTGCTCTTTCCCACGCGCGGCTTCTAGCACTTGGGTTAACTTCAGCAATGGGAAGTATTTGGTCGACAGCATCAGATTCACTCATTCTGTAGTGATTGCGAATACGCTGGCGCAGGGGAGATAAAGTGTTAAATTTGTCGTTAATGAGCATGGCAACCCTTTCTTAAAAAATCGCTGATAACCAAACCTATGCCAAAGCAGAATTGAATAGTTTTGTCATATTCGCTTAAGCGTTTTGAGCAGGTAATCCCCCTGCTTCTAATATGTGAACAATCTTCCGTTTATTGAGTGCACTATGCATCACCCAATGTCGCGCGGATACTAGCATAAATCTGTATTTCGCCAAGAGTGAAACGAGCAACTTTTTTATTGTTCTGCCAATATTTCTTGTCACGCTGTAAAACTGGTTGGACCCTATTAATTTGTTAAGTATTTCCCACGTGGCACAAGTTACGTGAAATATGAAAAAAACGTCTACACTAGTCTTAACAAATAAATAACAAATCAAGGTTTGTCATGGTACTTCGACAATTTAGTTTGACTCAGCGGCTATGCATTATCGTCGGTTTAATTACCCTCATACTGATTGTACTAACGGGAATTGTACTTAATCGACATTTCGATGCGCTAAAAAACAAGTCTTACGAAGAAAACCAACATTTAGTAGAAGTGGTTCACACCATGCTTTCTCACTATGCCGATAGGGAAGACCTTGATGAAGCAACCGCCAAACAACTTGCACTCGAAGCGGTTAAAGCTCTGAGATACGACGGAAGCAACTATTTTTGGATCCAAGATGACACACCCAGCATGATTATGCACCCCATAAAACCGGCCCTTGATGGACAGGATTTACGTTCGTTTAAAGACGACAATGGCAAAGCCTTTTTCGTCGAGATGGCACAATTAGTACGAAGCAAAGGCGATGGTTTTGTTGACTATGTGTGGCCTCTTCCAGGGCAATCCACACCCACAGACAAAATCTCGTATGTAAAACGTTTCGATCCGTGGGGATGGACAATTGGTTCGGGTATCTACCTTACGTTACTGGAGGAAGAGTATGCGAGTATGCGAAACGTGATTGTCGCCTTTTGCGTGGTGAGTATTATTTTGGCAACTGTGCTTGTCGCCTTTATTGGCGGAAGTATTGTTCGTCCCATACAAGAAGTCGGTGAGCGCTTACGAGACATTGCCAAAGGTGAAGGCGACCTTACACGCACACTTCCCGTTAATGGGCAAGACGAAATCACTCGACTGGCGAGCTACTTCAATGAATTTACCGATAAGATGCGTCAATCTTTGATCAGCATTCGCGACAATATTTCAGAACTCACTGTGCAAGCAGAGTCGGTGGACAACGAAAGTAAAAATAGTAACCTTCAAGCGCAAACACAAAACGACAATATGCTTCAAGTAGCAGCAGCCATGGAGCAAATGACAACTCAAATTCAAGAAGTTAGTGAAAACGCCGACACCGCAGAAAAAAGTACCACTAATGCGAGAGAAAAAGTTCAAGACGGCGCCACTGTGGTGGAAAACACCGTAGAAGATATTCGCGCCCTAACAGACAATATCGAAAGTGTGAGTCAGGTAGTGACTGAATTGGCAAGACACACCGACAGTATCGGTGCTGTGCTAGATGTTATTCGCGGTATTGCTGAGCAAACCAATTTGCTTGCACTCAATGCTGCGATTGAAGCTGCAAGAGCAGGAGAGCAAGGCAGAGGCTTTGCCGTGGTTGCAGACGAAGTGCGCACTCTGGCGAGTAGAACAGGTCAAAGTACCGATGAAATTCAGTCGATGATTGAAACCTTGCAAAGCAACGCGAAAGCAGCGGTAAGCGCGGTGAAAGTCAGTCAGCAAGCTTCAAGTGTTACGGTGGAAAAAGCCATTACCGCCAATGAAAATCTCAAAGAAGCAGACACCATAATGACCAACATTTCTGGCATGAGCAGTCAGATCGCCCGCGCTACCGAGCAACAGGCAGAAGCGGCTAACGAAGCCAACATGCGTATCAATGCCTTATCTGGCGCTGCCGACGAGAGTTCAAAAACGGCAGACACATTGGCAGAAGCGAGTGAAGCCCTAAAAACCTCTTGTATCGCAATACAAGAGGTAGCCAGCCGCTTTAAATTGTAAGTGTGAAAAATGCGGCGAACACCAACTAGTACTTAGCAAGGATGTACATTACACTTGGTGTTCTTCTAGCCGTACACAAGGAAAAGACAATGAGTGAGCGTTCGAAAGGAGTTAACATTAAGTTCCTGCTATTGGGTTTTGTTGGCCTATTGGTAGTTACCTATGTGTTTTTTGCCAATACGATTATCAAGCTTGTACTGGAAAGTAAGTTGGGTGAATCTTACGGAGCCGAAGTAAACATAGGCTCTGTGGACCACTCTTTATATCCCACCACGGTTTCTCTTACCCAGATAGCACTCACGAATCCCCATCAACCAACGCGAAATCAAGTAGTAGTGGGGGAGGCAAACGCCGATGTTGAGCTGGCATCTTTGTTATCTGAACCTATCATAGTGAACAGCCTTTCCGTACTGGATGTGAAATTTGATCAAGCCCGTGAAAGCGAAGGCGACGTGTATCGCCCGCCCAGCCCACCGCTCACATTTGCTGATATTAAACAACAGGCCACTGATGCCATTCCTACCGTTGATGAACTATTAGCACGTAGCCCGCTCCAAACCCTTACAGCGGTAGAGCAGGCCAAATCAACCTATGAAACCTATTCCACTAGTATAGAAGAAAGCTACAAAGCGCTGCCCACAGAAGCGAGAATCGAAGAATACAAAGCGCAAATTGAGGCTTTAAAGTCAACCAACCTCAGAGATCCTCAAGCATTATTGGCGGCCACTAATACCCTAGACGAACTGAAAACGGCGATAAGTACCGACAAAGATATCATTGCTGCTTTTACCCAAAACACCAAAGA
This sequence comes from Alteromonadaceae bacterium, assembly GCA_027013165.1. Taxonomy (GTDB): domain Bacteria; phylum Pseudomonadota; class Gammaproteobacteria; order Enterobacterales; family Alteromonadaceae; genus Alteromonas. The sequence goes on along the minus strand of JALUXV010000519.1, from coordinate 3,099 downwards.
AGCTCAGCAGGTCATTAGACAACACCTCAATGCCATTAATGAAGCTCGCCAACAAGATTACGCTTTGCTACAAGGTGCCTTAATGGGTGACCAAGCCATGCTGTCGCAGGTAACTTACATGGTCTTTGGCGATAAAGCCGCTGAATATACCCAATATCTCACTTCTGCACTACAAATAGTGATGCCCCTTGTACAAGGTAATGACGAAGTTCAAGAAGCTACAGCGCCGGCCCCTGCGGTATTAGTTAAACAAGCGGATGTATCCATGCAGTGGCAAGACGAGCGCATTACTAGTAGTTGGCAGAACATTACTAACGCTCACGCGGTAACAGGGCAACCAACGACCTTCACCATTGATGCGGCGGGTAATTTACTGAAACAGTTTTCATCCAACGGTCAGTTCTGGATGGACGAAAATGGCATAGATGCTGAGCAAGTATGGTCCCTCGCTGGTCTGGCGATGGAAGATGTGTCTTTAAGCGACAGTGACAGCCTGAATGCCTTACTCAAGTCTGCGCTAGTAGAAACGGTTGGATCAATTAACATTGTAGATAACGCCGTATCTGGCGGTGGTAATATAGACTTGTCTGAATTAATCATGGAAGCCGCAGGACAAAGTGATGTTACCAGTGCTGTTGCTGGTGTACTGCAAGCACTGAATCATTTGTCCATGGACATGACTCTTAATGGCACTGTGGATCAGCCGGGCTTTTCAATTTCGTCTGACTTAGATGGACAACTTGCTCAACTTGCCATGTCTGCTCTTAGTGCGTCTCAACAAGACAAAATTGACGAGCTAAAAACGAAAATTAATGCCGTAGGTGCTGACGAGTTTGCCGCCTTAAGCGGTCAACTGGGGGATATTACTTCAATGCTTAACGGTGCGAATGCTGACAATAATGCATTGCAGTCTTTGTTGGAAACCCAACTCGATGGGCTTATTAATGAAAACTCTATTTTTGATGTGCTGAAACGAGGCTTAGGGCAAGAAGACTAATGTCTCTTTGATTCCCCCACCGCATAGCGGCATAATAGCTGCTGTGCGGTGAAGCCTGTTAAGCTCACCAAATCCGCTTTTTTAATCTTAGGTGATATTGTGTTGCGTGATAATTGGCTCCCCATCTTATTGCTAACCCTGCTGGGGCTCCTTCAGTATCGCCTGTGGTTTGGTAAAAACAGCATTCCTGACTATACCATTCTTCAAGACCAAGTCGCTGAACAAGCTCAGCAGAACGCTAATTTGGTTCAACGCAATGCGTTGCTTAAAGCCGACATAAACGACTTGAAAATTGGGCTAGAAGCCATTGAAGAACGCGCTCGTAACGAACTAGGTCTTATTAAGCAAGGCGAAACCTTTTACCGAATATTGCCAACAGAAACGAATTAAACATGAAAGTAGCACCCGCCGTGGTTGCGGTTATACCAGCCGCTGGTATTGGCAGTCGTATGCAAGCCGATATACCCAAGCAATACCTCACTTTACACAATAAAACCATACTTGAGCACACCGTTGAGCACCTACTTGCGCACCCAGCAATCAATCATGTGATTTTGGCCCTGCACCCAGAGGACACCATATTTCCGACGCTTGCTTTGGCAGACCATCCGAATATTACGACGGTTACAGGTGGAAAAGAGCGAGCAGATTCTGTGCTGAATGCACTTCGCAGTGCAACGGCATTTGACTGGGCACTAGTTCACGACGCCGCTCGCCCTTGTGTTCAGCATGATGACATTACAGCGCTATTATCGGTGATTAACAATCAGGATGTTGCAGGAGGCATATTAGCAACTCCCGTGCGAGACACGATGAAACGCGCGGTGGCCACATCGGTATCAAACACCGTCTCACACACAGAGAGTAGAGACAACCTTTGGCATGCACTAACACCACAACTTTTCCCCGTGGCATTACTCACTGAAGCCCTAGAAGGTGGATTGGCTGAAAGTGTTGCTATCACCGATGAAGCATCGGCAATTGAATGGGCCAATGGCAAGGTTGCACTTATCGATAGCGATCCCATTAATATCAAAATTACACACCCAGCAGACCTCCCGCTTGCAGGGTTTTACTTACAACAAAGAAATAAGGCAACTTCATGCGAATAGGTCATGGTTTTGACGTACATAAATTTGGTGGTGAAGGTCCCATCACAGTCGGAGGCGTTAAAATAGCGCACGCTCAAGGCTTAGTCGCCCATTCTGATGGCGATGTTTTATTACACGCGCTATGCGATGCTTTGCTTGGTGCCGCTGCGATGGGTGATATTGGCAAGCACTTTCCAGATACTGATGATGATTACGCCGGTGTGGACAGTCGTGAGTTGCTCCGTCATGTAATAAAGGTCATTGGTGAAAAAGGTTACCTAATAGGTAATGCCGATATGACCATTGTGGCACAAGCACCGAAGATGGCCCCCCATATTCAAGCCATGCGTGAATGTATTGCACAAGACTGTCAATGCACAGTAGACAACATCAATGTAAAAGCTACCACAACGGAAAAGCTTGGCTATACAGGACGTAAAGAAGGTATAGCTGCCCACGCGGTGGTGTTATTGGTACGCTCATGAACCATTTGGATATTCATCATTGGCCTTATTACTTTGGTAAACCCACCGCCACGGGTATTTTTAAAACACACCCTGAAGACTTTCAAGTCATTGAAGATTTGGGGTATGAGCCCAGTGGCGAAGGTGAACATCAATTCATCTGGGTTGAAAAAACCAATAACAACACGGCTTATGTTGCCGAACAAATTGCTCGTTTTGTAAAGCTTCCACTGCGTCAAATCACCTACGCGGGTAGAAAAGATAAATACGCCAAAACTCAACAATGGTTCGGCATTCACGCACCAGGAAAACCGGATTTCGACTTCTCAACGTTCGAATTAGAAGGGGTTAAAGTACTTGGCCAATACCGCCATCACAAAAAGCTGCGTACGGGGCAATTGAAAGGCAACCGTTTTGTAATCACCCTGCGTAATGTTACAGAGATAAATTCGGCCATTTCACGCCTTTCACTTATTGGTCAGCAAGGCGTTCCCAACTATTACGGTGAACAGCGCTTTGGCGTAATGCGCATTAATGAGCAAGGGGA
>JALUXV010000518.1 GCA_027013165.1 Alteromonadaceae bacterium | reverse complement strand
TGTGACCATTACACGCCCCAATGGCGTATTGGTCTTAAATACAGCAGGCGCATGGACGTTTACTGCCAGCAGCGCTTTCGACAGTTTGAATGTTGGTGACTCAATTAATGAAGTATTTAACGTCACCACAGTAGATGGCACACCGACCACAATATCAGTCACCATTAACGGCACAAATGACAACCCTGTTGCCGCTGCTGATACTCAGACTACCGACGAAGACACCGTACTCACTGCCACGGTGCCTGCTGGCAGTGATATCGATGACACCATTGATCCCAACGGGTTTGCGTTAGTCACCAATGTGGCTGAAGGTGCTCTGATATTCAACCCAAATGGTACTTATAGCTTTGATCCGACCGGTGACTTTGATGATTTAGCGCCGGGTGGTAGCCGTGACGTGACGTTCACTTATACAAGCAGTGATAACAATGGCGGAGTGAGCGCACCAGTTACCGTCACTATTACTGTGACCGGTCTCAACGATATCGCGGTTAGTACTCTGCCTGCGCCACAAACCGCAACTGAAGACACTACGCTTACGATCAGTGGCATTAGTGTTCAAGATGCTGACAATGCCATCCTCACTACAACGTTAACATTGCCTGCTAATACAGGCATTATTAATGTGACCGCGGGGGGCGGTGCAACCATTATCGATAATGGCACTAATAATGTTGTTATTTCAGGTACCTCTGCTCAAATCAATGCGGCTTTATTAGCCGTGGATTACACGCCCGTAGCAGATTTTAACACCACGGTATCAGGCCCTATCGCTATGGGCATTGAAATCACCGACGGCATTGAAGCACATACATCATCTCTAGTTTTAACGGTGCTACCGGTTATTGATATTAGTGATGATGCCGTTACCACTAATGAAGAGCAGCAAGTTACATTTGATGTGCTAGCCAACGATAGTTTTGAAGGTGTCGCCACAGTCTCGGTTTTCACCCAAGCTCAAAATGGCACAGTGGTTTTAAACCCAAATGGTACCTTTACTTATACGCCTGAGGTCAATTTCGAAGGTGCCGATAGCTTTACTTATACGGCGACGGTTAACGGTATCACAGAGACGGCATCGGTGACGATAACAGTACTGCCTGTAAACGATAATCCCGTGGCAATCGATGATAGCTATAGTGTTGACGGCGCAACAGGTGCTACTGGTATTGTTTTGAACCTGCTTGATAATGACACCGATATTGATGGCGACAGCCTTGTCGTCAGTAATATCGCAGGCCAGCCGGTGACTATAGGCCAGACACAATCGTTGCCGGTGCCTAATGGCGAAGTCACTATCAGCGCCAGTGGCTTAATTACTTTTTATCCTGACCCTAGTTTTGTTGGCGACTTTAATTTCGATTATGAAATCAGTGACGGGCAGGGCGGTACAGCTTCAGCAACAGTTTATATCGATGTAACACCGGCGCCACGCGTTGATGGTGAGTACCGATATTACGATACTTTTAGACCTGAGTTTACTGTGCCACTTCGCCCGGTTGACCCTGCGCTGCATGTGTTATTGAGTGTTCAACAAGCTAGGAATGAAATTCAGCTAAGCGCTGGTTTGAACCTCTTAGATGTTGATTCAGTTGCCTACAAAGAATTACTGGGTGGTTTAGATATCGGTCTAGCGTTTGCCTCTGGTGATAATGGCCTAGGTGAGTTGGGCGGTAAAGATTTTTCACCGCTGGGTATTGATAGCTACCCCGATAATGCGCTCTATGTACAACAGTCCGTTCGGCAAATACCACTACCCACATCACATGCAGTTTTTGTACAGCTAGCGGTTAACCAATCGCAGCTTGAATCTGCTGCCCGCAATGGTCTGGTTGATTCTTTTAATTCAGCTTCACTAGGGGTTAATCATTTACTTGATCCTTTTGCTAAGCCTGAGCTGTCTGCGACAAAAATAGTTGCTAATAATGATCGCTTGCAGATAAGTGACGATGTTAATAATACGCTGCAAAAGTTAACAGATAAGCAAGCGCCAAGTTCATTGATAGCTGACCATACAGCTTTTGTTGAACATGTCGATGTGGGTGGAGAAGAAATTACCGCAGCAAATAGTTTTAGTGAGCAGCTGAGACAGTCAGCAGCGTTACGGCTGGCTAGCGGCTCAGAAAATCTTATCATTCACCATAAAAAAGCCTAAGTCATATTGGCTTCTATGGTAAAAATTTAAAAAATTATGAATAAAATAATTGAAAGTCAATGTGGAGTAGTTGTGTAATGAAAGCCCTTTTAAGCAAGCGGTTTTTTACGGAGGCAAAAACACGTTCATGGTGTTTTAATGCGCCTATTTTTTGTCTTGTGTTAGGAGGGTGTACTGTATCTCCTCAGCTGGCAACGCAGAATGAAGTTAGAGATAGGGTGGCGGCAGACACTGCAAAAATGTTTGAGAACCAAGAGGCTATTAGCGGGCCTATTACCTTGGATGAAGCACTGGCAAGAGCGTTAAAATATAATTTGGATTTTCGTTTGAAGAATATGGAGTCAGCGTTAGCGCTGGGTTTAAATGAACTATCCAAATTCGATATGCTACCACGTGTTTTGGCATCAGCAGGTTATAGCCAACGCAATAATGATTCTGGCGGCTCTAGTTATGGCATCGAAGATGGTTTAGAGTCATTGCGTCCTTCTTCGTCTCAAGAAAAAAGTTACCATACTGAAAGTATTGAGTTCAGTTGGAATTCATTGGACTTCGGTGTTTCTTATTATCGCGCAAGGCAACAGGCTGATCAGTACTTGATTGCTGAAGAGCGTCGCAGAAAAGTAGTTCAGGGCTTGTTTCAAGATGTTCGTGCATCTTATTGGCGTGCATTAGGGGCACAACGTTTAGAACAAAAGGTTACTACTACTATTGCAAAAATTGAACGCGCAATTGATCAGTCAACTGAAGCACAAGCGCAGCAAATTATTGCACCAGTGACAGCGCTTAATTATCAGCGGGCATTATTAGATGCAGCCTACATGCTTAATAAACGTCGTCAAGATTTAGCTTATGCAAAAAGTGAGCTTGCTGCCTTGATGAATGTCCCCGCTGGAGTCACCTTTAGTTTAGCGGACACACAAGAGCACACATTACCTGCCGCGCCCAACAATATAAATCAACTCGAAGAAATGGCGCTGTTACAGCGGCCTGAATTGCGAGAGGAAGATTTTAGAAAGCGTATTACTGCGGATGAAACACGCAAACAAATATTGAGTATGTTTCCGGCAATAAATTTAAATTATGGTTTATATCAAGACTCCAATAAATATCTCTATAATAATGAATGGTCGCAAGGTGGTATTTCGTTATCGTGGAACTTGATGAAATTAGCCAGCATTCCCTCGCTGAACGATTCTCGTGAAGAACAAGAAAAGGCCGATACCGCACGCCGCATGGCATTATCAATGGCGATTCTCACCCAAGTACGCATTTCTGTAGAGCGCTATCGCTTGGCCGCAAGTGAGTTCAATTTGGCCGACAAAGCAACTGATGTTGATCATCGCTTGTCACAGTACGCTCGCGATGCGCTGAGTTCAAAGATGGATAGCGAACTTGAAGTTATTCGAACTGAAGCGAAAGCATTGTTAGGCGATTATCAGCGGGCCAATGCATATGCCAACTCTCAAATTGCTTTTGGTCGCTTATACAATACACTTGGTTTTGATCCATTGCCTTATGATGGTGATAATCTAGACTTGGCTCAATTAACGACACTAATTAGTGAGCACCGAACACAATTACAGACTAACTCTTTCAGCCTGAAGTCGCATTTATTTGGTCACCAAGCCAATGTAAGCATTCGAGTGCATGGTATTGATGATCCAGTATTAAAAAATAGCATGACTGAGCAATTAGTCACCATGCTTGAAAGAAATAACATAAAAGTTGATCAAGCAGTGGGTATTCCACTCACTTTTAGCCTTAGCCGCAACAATATGAATGGCCTGCAGAAAGCGTTATGGGTCGTGAAAATGGATAGTGAAAATAACTCAAACAGTGTCGAGTATGAAACAACACTGCCACAAAATGCCCGCGCTTCAACCTATGAAGCCAGTTTGTTAGCAGCAGCTTCCGCCAGCTTGCCTTCAGCACGAACTTGGTTGTCGCAATCTCTGCCAACTACTCAGCTATCTGCTCAATCCGTTGAGATGTAAATGATAAAACGTATTAAATTTTTGGTTTTTTTATTAGCCGCACACACTGCTCAGTTTTCTCAAGCCCAGCTTGCTGGGCAGGCAAGCTTAAAAAGTATTCATTTAAGTCACAATGCTAACTTGGCTTCGCAAGCAGATTATCGGCATGCTGCCATTAGAGTTTTATTGGCACCTGAAAAAGAAACGGTGTTATCGAGCTCGGTAGCCGCTAAAATCATTCAGCTAAATGTTTCTCTCGGCTCCGCGTTTGATAAAGGCCAAACACTGTTAAAATTTTCCTGTAAAGAGCAGATAGCCCGAAAAAATATGGTGCAAGCTGAATTAGCTGGAGCCTTAGAAACACATGAGGGAAAAGTGAAAATGCAGGGCCTAAAACAGGCCAGTAGTATTGAGGTGGCCTTGGCTGCAAGTGAAGTCGCTAGGTTGCGCGCGCAATTATCGCTTAGCGCTGTACAAACAGAAAACTGCCAGATAAAAGCGCCTTGGCAAGGTAGAGTTTCAAAAGTCTTTGTTAGTAACCACATGAGTGTAGCCGCTGGTGAACCCCTGTTAGAACTAGTTAAAGATGGTCGCTTGAAAATACGTTTGAATGTACCCTCAAAAAAGCTAAGCCACATCAATGTGGGTGACCTATTTACTGTCAATATCGATGAAACAAGCAGCCGCTATCAAGCAAAAATTGTTGCCATCAACAGCCGTATAGATTCTGTCAGTCAAACGATCGAGTTAGAGGGTAGAATGATAGAACACAATCCCGGTTTGCTGGCCGGCATGAGTGGCACTGCTATTCTTGCTGACAAACAAGTTGAGTGATGGTTTGCCAATACAGTCCTAATTTTAATTTAATGGATCTTGATACTGGCTACATAGGGTGCTGGATATGAACGAATAGTTTATTCCACAATCAGCGCCGCTTTTAAAAAGTTACCTTTATGAATAATGAAAAATCTTCACCCGATAAAATTTCAGAAAAAAAACCTTCGCTAGAAACAACAGCGCCGATAACTAATAATAAAATTAAAACCAACCACCGCCCGGCACAAGGTGTTGCAGAACAAACACAACTGTCGGTGCTGCTACACCTCGAAAAACGTGCCTTGGCTGCGCAAAACAACCAAGCATTAAACTTTGTGATCGCTAATGAAACACATCTTTTAACACCATATCGACAGTCGCTGATTATGGAAAAGAATATTGGCGGCCAATTTATTATGAGCCAAGCCTCGGGCTTGGCTCATATAGTTGAAGACTCCCCTTTTTCTATTTGGCTGCAATCGATGGTTGCCAGTTTAAATATTAATGGCCCCGAGGCTAAGTCGATACTGGTGCAAAGAGAGTCTATTAGAGAAGATTTACAGCCAGGCTGGCTGGAGTGGTTGCCAGAGCGGTTGTTAATTATCCCTGTGATCGATAGCGATAACAACGTTGCCATGATTGTGCTTTATGCGCGTGAACAAGCTTGGTCGCCCTTAGACTTAGATTTGCTGCATCGGTTGCACGACTGTTACGCCTATTGTTATCGCGCCATGAAAAAGCGTGAAAATAACCTTACCAAAAAACTACGACTATTTATTAGCTCTGGTCATTTACGTTGGCTGGCACTGCTAATAGCACTGGCTATGTTTATTCCTATTCGACTGTCAGTGCTTGCCCCCGCTGAAGTTATGGCCTTAAATGCCAAAGCAGTAGCTTCACCTATTGATGGTGTTATCGGAGAAATTTATGTGCAACCCAATGCCGTGGTTAATATTGGTGACGCGTTATTTTCACTTGATGATAGCGCGCTGCAAAGCCGAAGAAATATTGCCCTAAAAGCACTCGTGATTGCTAGGGCCGATGCTTTGGTCGCAGAGCAGCAAGCG
>JALUXV010000517.1 GCA_027013165.1 Alteromonadaceae bacterium | reverse complement strand
GGATGTACAAGCAAGGATAGAAAATCTATAAACGTACCTATCTCGCTAGTGAACGACCCTATCAAGCTATTCACCTATTCAATTATAGAGCAAATGATCAATAGCGATTATTGGCCCATTAAATAATAAGAGGCTGCCGCCACACATCACTTCCTTACCTTTGCTAAAGGCCTGCCTCGCGATCCACTCAATCAGTTTGGCAGCGACCTCACCTTAATTTTCCTAGGGTACAACTTGGTTGCAGCTCTCGACTCTTAAACACCAAGCTAGGTTAGCCATGAGTACGCCGCCCAGTTAATTCAATTGACTTATAGTAATTTGCGGCACTGGGGTTATTACCAGCTAGATAGTTACAGCTTGTAATATGGGTAGTATTTAGGTTCTACTTGTACTTCGTTGGTTATCGGTCAAATCTGGCATCGGTGAAGGATTGTGGTTTAGCAGCGACAAATGGTTTAGCGCGTCAGTTTTACCATTTGCAACAACTACCAAAGCGATAATATAAGGAAGCTATTTTCATGCTAAAAAAACAGTGCATTGTTTTTCGCAACACCACGCTCGTGGCACTTTCGACATTGTATTTGGCTGGATGTGGCTCCAATTCAACACCATATCAGCAAGACAATGACTTCGCCGCCGGGTTGCCAGAGCAGGCAGAAAGTATCGAACAGCCGGTTGTAAAGGATATCGACCTGTATGTTGGACGTCCTCTTGAGCCATGGCGCATGTATATTCGTAACTTTGAACAGGAGCAGTTCTTAAGCGGTACTTTTACGCAGTTGCAGGATGAGACCATAACGGCCCGTACCCTTGACAAAGACGTGCAGGAAGATGCGCTGCAACTGACGTTTCAGAATCACTGGAATACTGGTTTATACATTTCCGATGGTGTGGTTGACCTGTCCGAGCACCTAATGCAGGGTACATTGGAACTGGACATTCGGGTAGATGCTATTCAAAAAGGTACAGCAGATATTCTGGTAGATTGTTCAGTGAATTGCCGCAAAGCCTTCCAGATGCGAGATTGGGCGTTAGAGCATGAAGGGCAGGGCTGGCAACATTTGTCTATTCCGTTGGCCTGTTTACTGGATGACAAAGCCGATGTAACAGCAATCCGCCGCCCCTTTGAATTGCGCACCGGTGGTAACGGTCAACTGGCTATTGCCAATGTGCGTTTCACGGTAGAAGGTCAGCCCAATATGGCCTGTCCTGAGAAACTGTCCACTACACCCGATACCTTGCATGAATACTGGGCAGTCGATTGGTGGCTCCCTAGGCATGAAAGCAAAGTCGCGCAAGCAGAAAAAGGTACGGCCGAGTTGCTGATGATTGGTGATTCCATTACCCACGGCTGGGAAGATAAAGGCAAAGCCGTTTGGGAAGAGCACTTTGCTGATGTGGATACGTTGAATCTGGGTTTTGGTGGCGACCGCACCGAAAACGTGTTGTGGCGCTTGCAACACGGCACATTGGGCAACACTCAACCAAAACTGGCCGTGATCATGATTGGTACCAATAACACGGGCCACAGATTGGATACACCAGAAGATATCCGCGATGGGGTTGGCGCTATTTTAGATGAGCTTAAAGCTCAGGTGCCCGACACCAAAGTGTTGCTGTTGGCAATATTCCCACGCAGCGAAACGCCGGATGATGCTTTACGTCAAAATAATGAAGCCACCAACCAGTTGCTTCAGACGCTAGCTGAACAACGAGGCATTATGTTTGACAACTTCAATAGTGCTTTTTTGCAAGAGGACGGTATTTTGACTCGCGAAATCATGCCGGATTTATTGCACCCAGAGCATGATGGTTATGAAATTTGGGCATCAAAGCTAACGCCTTATATCGGTGAATACGTCAGAGGAAAGTAAGTCCATTGGATTGCGGTTAGTCTCCTGCTGACCGTTTCCGATTAACAAACGTAAATCTCTTGTAAAGTTCTGAATTGTAGATTCGCTCTATCGTCTTAACCCCATTCGCGCGGTTCACGCCGAGTAACAAAGTTTGAAATTGTTGGGGTAACGAAAATGAATTCATCAGAGCAGAATGTTCGCAGAAAAGTCTTAAAATCTATAGCTGGGGTTGTAGTGGCGACACCAGTTATCAGCCTGTTTGGTTGCGGTTCTGGGGACAGCAACGGGGTGGTCAGCTCTGGCACATCGTCTTCAGGTAGTTCATCCACCGGTAGTTCTTCTCCTGTGGACAGTGGAGTAACTACAACTACCGATTGGGCAAGTGGCGGTACTTCTTCAATAAGCAGTAATTTCCCCGATGACAGCTTGTTTGAAGATAGCACCACGTGCAGTGTTGAATTAACCAAGTCTTTAACTGAAGGGCCATGTTACTTTGACAGTGAATATCGTGATGATATCTCCGAAGAGCAAACCGGATTGCCCATGATGCTGTGTTTACAATTGGTAGATGAAAGCTGTAATCCTTTGTCCGGATATGAAATCGAAGTCTGGCACTGTGATGTTGAAGGGATTTATTCGGGTGATACCAACGATAGTTCTGACCGCAGTGGCTTCAACTCTTCGTTTTGCACCGGCAATGATTCCAATGCACTAAACGCCAAGTGGTTCAGAGGAATAGCGGTGACAGATAGCAGTGGCCGAGTCAATTTTTACAGCTGCTTCCCAGGCTGGTATTCAAGTCGTGTTATTCACATTCACTTTCGGGTAAAGAATAACAATAGCGACGAAGTTGTTTCTCAGTTTGCATTTTCGGATGAGTTTGTTGACGCAATATGTACCACTCATGAGGATTACAGTTCTCGGGGCGAGCCGGATACTCATCTGAGTAACGATACGGTGTTTAGTGGTAACGACGATAGTACGCAGTTTGACCTGGCACAAAACGAAGACGGTTCGTTACTCGCTTACAAACGAATTATTATTAGCTAAATAATGCGTGGGTAAACCCAAACTACTGACCAGCCAGCGTAACAAAGGTAAGTACAATACCTGTCACCATTAGGGCAAACGACACTATCGCTCCAACTTTCATAGATGCGATACCAGCGCCAATGACTGACAGTAGAGGCGGCGATAGACCTCGTCGCCATTTGCGAATTCTGTGGGCATACACAATGGTGCCGGTGACACACAGGCTAGTAAGTACTACACCGAAAACAAAGTACAGACTTTTGCTCCAGTAACCGCCCCAGGTCCCAAAATGCAGTGGGTCCGCGGCCTCGGAAATACGTGCATGAACAGACAATTGGTTACCTTCACGTGTTGATAACAGCGCGCCGCTCACCGGGTCGATTATCAGGTTATTTGCCCGGTCACGCACCAGAATATGACCAGCTTGGCCGTCAATGCGAATTGGCTGGCCAGGTTTGGTGGGCAGAAACACCGAAGTGATCCGCAAGTCTGGCCTAGCCGCATTAGCGTGGTTAATGGCTTGTTCGAACACGTCGGGGTGAACCCGCACGGCTGTCTCTTTTGCTACCTCAGAGCTGACGGCAGCATTTGCCGGATAACTGGCTGCTAAGCCGTATTTCTCTACAAAATACCACAGCCCGGTTACGGCCATGATGGCCAGAAACCAACTGCTCCACAAGCCTGTAAGTCGGTGTGTATCACCCCAGAACACTCGTGGGTTTTGTTGTCTGGGTAACCGCCATAGGCCTCGCCACCATTGTGGGTGCAACACTAGCCCAGAAATGAGTGACAAACACAATAAAAAGGCCGTAACAGACACAATAGTTAACCCAATATTTAACGGCAGCATAAGGTGGCGATGTAGACGACGTAATATAGTTTGCCAGTTAAACCACGCGCCACTACCCGTGTATTGAAACGTATCGGGGGTAAAGTAAACGCGGTAACGCTGTGCGTGTTTATCGAGCAAAATTGCTTCGGCGGCAAAATTATTATGCAGCGGTGCAGACAGTTGATAAATCTGATCGTCTTTGGCGACTTTCAAAACGTTTCGATAGTACTCCGGCCAGTTTACCGGTTGGTTGGAAGCGGGCACACGGATTGCGGGGTTGCTTAGCCAATCAAGCTCGTGTGACAACACTGCCAGTGTGCCGGTGAACATAATGAAACACAAAAACACAGCCAGCGGAAAACCCGCGTAGCTGTGCCATTTGTACCATGTCTGTTTATTCATTGGCTGCTAACATTCATGGCGCCCAGTAGATAGGCTGTTGTTGCATGCTAAGCATCAGAAGTCGTAGCTAAGCTGCACTACAACCTCACGAGGCTCGCCGGGGAAGTGACCATTGCGTTCGCTAAAACCGCTCACTGCATACACTTTGTCGAACAGGTTTTTCACGTTCACACTAAGGAGCAGGTCATCCCATCGTGTGGTCCAGCTGGCATCAAACACGGTGAAGGGCTTAACTCGCTGGCCATTAAGGCTGATTTGCTCGCTCACGTAATCTACGCCCATTGCAAACGATGAATCAATTGCAGTAATGTCATAACGAGCCCACAAGCCAGCCTGATGGCGGGGTGAGTTAGCAAAACGACGACCATCGTAGGTGTTGCGGGTGCTGCCACTTGCTACAAGGGTGTCGTTGTAAGCATAGTTGGCTGTAACACTGATGGTGTCGGTTACGTCACCTACCAAAGTAAACTCTGCACCGTTGCTTTCAACCAGACCAAAGTTGATTAGCGCTGGTTCGACATCGTCGTTTACCCCTTCATCGTAGTCAGGGTTATTAATCACTAGGTTTTCTTTGTCTATTTGATATACGGCCAGCGTCGTCATTATTCGGCCATTCAGCCATGCTTGTTTTATGCCCAGCTCTACTTGCTCACCGGTTTCTGGGGCCAGTGGCTCTGCACCTGCGTTTTCATAATCTGCTGGATCAACCGGGTTAAAGCTCTGCGAGATATTCAGATACACCGTAGTTGTGGCACTTGGCGTGTAGATCAGGCCTGCGCGGGGCGAGATGTCACTATCTGAATACTGGGTGTCGGAATCCATACTCTCTTCGTCAAAATGGTCGAGTCTGGCACCCAGCATTAGCGCCCATTCTGGTGAAAATTGCAGTTTATCCTGTAAATATAAACTGGCACGCTCACGTTTTAACCCATCGCGATTCATATTGGTCAGGTTGTATGTACTCGGATCGGTTTCGCCGTAGTTAAGGGTAAAAATATTCAAGTTTGCTACGCCGTCGGCTTCATAGCGAGCACGGTAGTAGTCGTAGTCAGTTTCGACATTATGATAGTCACCGCCAAACAGGAACTGGTGTTCGATACCTGCTGTTTCAAAGTCGTAAACAAAATCAAGGGTTAAACTCAGCTCGTCGTTCGCACGGTACTGTTTGCGGTATTCGCGGCGGATAGTCTGGTCGTCGATATTGGCAACGCCATCACCATTTACGTCTACCCAGCTACGCGACTCGTGATAGGCCTGCTCACGCTCGTTGTCCAAATAGCGCAAGGTACCGTTGAAGGTAAAGTTGTCACTAAAGTCGTGTTGCAAATTAGCTTGTAAAACCAGCGCTTCAAGGTCCTGATAATCTACTTTTTCATTGGCGTTGTAACTGCGACTCACCAAAAAGTTACCATTGTCGTCCACTGGCACACCACGCAACCGGTTACCACCCAGGTTTTGTACTATGTAGTCATAACTGGTAGTTAGCTGGGTGTTGTCTCCCAGTACAAACAATGCACCGCCTGCTAACTCAATGTTTTCAGCATCTGCATTGTTGCGAAAACTATCCTGAGCTTCATAAAAAGCGCCGAATCGATACGCCACCGATTCTGTAATACCACCGGTAAACTCGGCAGAGGCGCCAGCCAGCGAAAAGTTACCGCCTGTCACTGTGACATTGCGTCGTTCGTTAAAAGTGGGTTGGCGACTCACGTAATTGATCATACCACCCGGTTCACCACCGCCATAAAGTGCCGCAGCGGGTCCTTTGAGTACCTCGACGCGTTCTACGTTAAATAATTGCGGCACGCTGAAACCTGAGAAAGGGTCACCCCGAACACCGTCATAAAAGACGTTGGCATCATCGCGAAAACCTCGGAACGTAATACCTGAGTAGCTGAATTCACTGACACCTGCGATTGAGCGGTATAGGTCTGTGATATCTCGCGCAGCCTGGTCAGCGATAAGCTGGTGAGTAAGTACTTGCACCGACAGTGGAATCAGCATGATGTCCGAGTCGGTTTTTGTGCCCACCCTTGTGCTGCTGTCTAAATAAAACTGCTGTGCACGCCCTGTTACTTCGATGATTTCAATGTCAGATTCTGTTGTTGTGTTATTGGCATAAGCGGGAATTGCGGTGCTAAGCGCAGAAAATATAGCAATCGCGATGGCGGAATGGCGCATTGAGAGTCCTTGATGAGTGATTTTTATACGATAATGATAATTATTATCATTATCGTATAAAGTAAGGGTGTTAATCAACTTATTAATGCGGTTGGGTATTTTCCATCGTTGGCTTTTTCAGAAGAATTCCACAGCCCTATAGGCTGGCACAAAGAATGTAACAGTTGTAAAAGTACTGTCCTTTGTTGAATGTTAAGATGAGAATGCTTCTTATTTGTAAGCTGTAGAGTCAGAAGGACATTCCCTTGAAAAATTTAGTATTAGCTGGCGCTGTGTGTTCGCTGGCGTCAGGTGCTGTTGCCGCAGAGTTAGACACAAGCGACGAGCAAAAGGCCATTGAACATATTGCTGTGGTGGGTGCATCTACCAATTTGAGTATTACCGCTCAGGATATCGAACAGTTTCAGGCCAATGATCTAGCTGATGTATTCCGTGAGTCTCCGTCTGTTAGCGTGGGTGGTTCTGTAGGCGTAGCTCAGAAAATCTATGTACGCGGTCTTGAAGACGCCTATTTAAATGTCACCGTGGATGGCGCACAGCAAACCTCCACTCTGTTCCATCACATTGGTCGCGTAACTCTTGATCCAGACTTATTAAAGCAAATTGACGTGCAGGCTGGGGCTGGAGAAGCGACTAGTGGGCCTGGAGCAATTGGCGGCTCTATTCGGTTTAAAACCAAAGATGCGCAAGACCTATTGATGGATGGCGAGCGGTTTGGCGGTAAGGTAAAAGCTAGCTACTTTTCCAACGACGGCACTCGTTACAGCGGCAGCCTTTACGGCAACCTCTCAGAGACCTGGGGATTATTGGGTTACTACAGCACTGTCGATCGCGATGACATGGAAGACGGCAATGGCGATAAAGTTTACGGTACCGCCGCTGATCAGGACTTATTGTTTGTCAAAACAAGCGGTGAACTTGCAAAGCATCACTATCTTTCTCTCAGCGTAGAGCAACGAGAAGAAGAAGGCGCGTTCTCGGCCCGCCCCAATTGGGTTGTATTGGAAGGTGCACCCTTGTATCCGAGCAAAGCATCACGTGACACCTATGTTGCTAACTATGTTTGGGATCACAGTGCGTTAGGGTATTTAGAAGCAACAGCTTACTCTACCAGTTCTGCGTTTCGAGGTGGTAGATTTGACTGGTTGGCTGATATAGACACCGTGGGTTTTGATATTCGAAATACCACTGAAACCACAAACCATACCTTTGTGTACGGCACCGACTATCGCAAAGATGAAGTTCAAAGTGGCCCAGCAAACGGCGCGGTACAAAATACCGAAGAGAGCAGTGTAATTGGAATTTATGCGCAGGCGCACAGCCAAATTACACCAGCACTATTATTTAGCTACGGGCTGCGATACGACAGCTATGATTTTCAGCAGCGTATTTTGTTAGAGGAGTACTACGGCACTCCCGTGACTGACGAAGCAGTGGGTTTAGACGACAACGAAATTAGTCTGAATGCTGGGTTGTCTTATCAACTATCTGATGCCTGGACACTTGGCCTAGGGTTTGCTCAGGCTGCCAGAGGCAAAGAAATTGGCGATGGTTTTACTATCGACGAATACCTTTATGACGGCGAAGATATTCCGGTTGTGGCGAGCGATCTTACACCTGAAACCGTGACCAATATCGAGGCCTCTGCTGCCTACAGCGCAAATAACCTCGAAGCTAAGTTTAGTGTTTACCAGTCTGTTATTGACGATGTTATCTTTAGCGGTTATCCCGGCAACGCGGTATACAACAATATTGGTGAATTGGAATCGTCGGGGGTTGAGTTTAACCTAGCTTACACTTGGGAATCGGTTGATATTTATGCCGGTTTTTCCAGCGTCGATGTGGAACTTTCACCGCGTAGTGATTTGTATAGCATTCCTTATGAAACCATCGATATCAACGGTTATGAATTTGTTGGTCTAGGGAATAGCCGGGGTAATACCTGGATGTTGGGCGCTGATTATCAGGCTACCGCTGCAATCAGTGTGGGTGTTAATGTAACTTACGTAGATGATATCGACATCGATACCCTGCATCAGGCCTTGGAAAATGGTTGGACCGATGCCTTATACACGTTAAATAAAGCGGGTTATACCTTGTTTGATATATACGGCAGCTGGGAAGTTAGCCAGTCGATGCAGGTGAACCTAGCGGTGACTAACCTGTTTGATAAGCTGTATCTCGACCACTCCAGTGTGGGTGATTACAGTGAGGTTTTTGCTATCGTCAGAGGGCCTTATGAAGCTGGCAGAGATATTCGCTTGTCTGTTAGCTATACGTTTTAATTCGTAGCCAACTGCGTAGTGAAAACCATGTCATTTAAAAAGTGGGTCTTCTGGACCCACCTGACGGTTGGGTTGCTAACCGCAATCTTTATTTTCCTGATGTCGGCAACCGGTGTGTTGTTAACTTATGAGCGTCAGTTTAAAGAACTCAGCGAAATGGCGTATCGCGTCGACCCCGACTCTAACGCGGTTCGCCTGCGTACGGATGAGGTGGTTGCTACGCTGCAACGCCTGCACCCCGATGAACCCCACATATTTGTGCGGTGGGTTAACCGAGAGGGGGCCGCGATTCCAGCTTGGGCTGGTATGAACAGTTATTTACTGCACCCCTACACAGGCGAGGTATTGCGAGAAGGTGAAGGGATAGTCGGTGAATTCTTTCATATCGTGACTGATTTACACCGGTATTTATTGCTTGAAGGGGAATATAAAGTCATCGGTAAAACTGTGAATGGTTATGCCAATCTTGTGTTTCTGTTTTTACTGATTTCGGGCATTTATTTGTGGTTACCCAAGCGTATTTCTTTTGCACAAATAAAAAGAGTAGCTTGGCTACCCAAGCGATATATGAATCGCCCTCACAAACACCGCCAATGGCATCTGGTGTTTGGCATTTGGAGTTTACCGGCACTGCTAGTGATTGCCTCTACGGCCACTTTGTTTCATTTTAAGTGGGCAAATGTGGCGCTGTACGGCGCGTTTGGTGAAGAGGTCCCAGTGCGAGAACGACATCCTGAGCCGGATAGTCTGGCTGGAGATCTTGTGTCATATGAGCAATTATTCAGTCTGGCAAAAACACACGCAGATGAGCATGGCTATCAGGACTGGTACTCCATGTGGATGGAAATCGGTAAGCAAACCCATGTTGCCCGCTTCTATATCGACAAAAGTATCGGACACCGCCAAGAGCTGGCTTATTCGCTGTACCTTGATACCCGCGATGCGAGTATCACCCGGGTACTGCGAAAATCAGACTGGTCTGCGGGTGGACAGGCATGGGGAACTGCGCGCTTTTTGCATACCGGTGAATACTTTGGTTTTGTAGGTCAGACAGTGGCAGGTTTGGTTTCGCTACTGGCCTGTATACTGGTGTACACCGGCGCAGTGCTTGCTTACCGACGCTTAATGCCCGTAGCGAAATAACGTTAGGCGGGCAGTAAAATTTGCATTTTCAAGCCTTGCGTTTTTTCGTGTGAATCAGTGATGTTTGATGCATGGATAGTGCCGCCAACAGCGGTGATTTGACGTTGTGCTAATGCCAAACCAAGCCCGAACCCAGTTCTTTTCTCGCCATGAGTCGGTGGTGCGTTAGACGAGGAACGGGCTTTATCTACTCGGAAAAAAGGTTTAAAAATATCCGTTAGCATGTCGTCAGGCACGCCTTTTCCTTCATCACTAATAACAATAGAGTAATGATCTAAAGTGCGCTTTAGTAAGACGCTTACCCTGCCCTCTGTAGGCGTATACTTAAGCGCATTGCGAATAATGTTTTCAAGTGCCTGACCCAAAGCCAATTGACTACTATTTGTTATTGGTGCGGCGTCTGGTAACTGACAGCTGAGTGCATGATGGGGATATTCAAAACGGGCATCGTCGCAGATCACATTTAATAGTTCTGTTAAATCGAAATTGTCAGAGCGCAAGCTCGGCAATTCTGTGTTTAACCACGCGTAGGTGAGCGTATCTTCCGCCAGCTCCCGCATAGTGGCGGCTTCGTAACGCAAACGCTCTAAAGCTTGTTCAGGGCTGATCCCTTGTTCAACAAAGTCCAGCGCCATGTCGATTCGAGTTAACGGTGTACGTAACTCATGAGATAAATCAGCCAATAAGCTGCGCTGGTTTACAATCAGGCTACTGGTTCGCTCTGCCATTTTGTCGAAAGTGTTAGCCAGTCTGGTTAGTTCATCATTTCGCCCAGACAATGCCGGCGTCACTCTAACATCGAGCATGCCTTTACTAAAATCATTGGTGGCTTTTTCAAGTCGCTTCAAAGGCCCCATCACATGCCGGTATAGTAAATAGCTGAGCACACTTAACAGTAATAGTGGGAGAGCAATTTGCAGTAACAAGCGAACCGTCATAAGCAAACCTCCGGGTCGCATTCGCTGAGGTAGCTGAATTAGAAAGTGTGTGGATTTGTCGACAAAAGGGACTTCCATCACCGGATTTTCTTCAAAATACAAATGAATTTTCCACTCTGGGCTGCGGCCGTATTGAAACCGCTCTTTAAAAGCCGGTAGCATACTAGTATTGGCGAATGGGATGATATCTGAGCGGACTACCGCTACCCAAGTTTGTTCGGTTGCTTGAATCGTTTCTATATACTTCGCCATAGCCTCTTCGCCTTCGTTTACGAGAATTTCTTCCGCTTTCTTTCCATAATCGAATAGCTGTTGCTGATAGTGCTCATCGATAAAACTCATGCTGGTTTCGGTGTGGTTAGTGAGCCAGTCAATTGCCCAGAACAACAACACAGTACCTAAGCCAATAAACGTACATAAACGCCAGAACAGTTTATTTTTCATTGGAATCGATAGCCTTTTCCATGCACAGTAGCCAGTCGATCTGCCAGCATACCAGCGTCTACAAGCTTCTTGCGTACGCGGCTTAAATGCATATCCAAACTGCGGTCGTAACGGCTAAACGGACGGTCAAGAACACTTTGATACAAGAACGCCTTGCTGAGCACTTCCTGTTGATTCTCTACCAATACCCAGAGCAATTTAAATTGAATGGGTGTTAATTCCACCTGTTGTTCATTAAAGCTCACACTTTGCTGCGTGCGATTCAGCAGTAACTGATCAAGGTGCAATACCGAATTTGATTGTGGTGTAGCAAGACTGACTTTACTGCGTCGAAGCAATGCCTCAATTCGCAGCATCATTTCGGTAAAATTGAAGGGTTTGGGTAGGTAGTCATCAGCTCCTTTTCTGTACCCTTCTATACGTTCCTGCTCGGCGCCAGATGCGGTAATCATCATTACCGGTGTTTGCTTGATTTGTCTAAGCTGATTGAGCAACGACAGTCCATTTAACGAGGGCAGCAGGATATCGAGAAGGATTAAATCAAAGCGCTCTCGAAGGGCGGTAAGCAACCCTTTCTCACCGTCAAAACACTGAGCAGTGTGAAAGCCCTTTTCGGTGAGTAAACGGGAAACCTGATTGCTGAGTGTTACATCATCTTCAATTATGAGTATGCGGGTATTGTTCATGGGAGCTTTTTCACCGAATTTTTATCGATGATAATAATTGTTATTTGCATTTGCAATGATCGACGTCGCTGACAGGAGAGATTTGAGGCTTTTAAGAGGACGTCTACACTGAAAATGATGCTTTGGTTTTACTGGGTTGGTCACCGATGTTTAACACTCAAACAGACAAGTGCTAAATTTTTAGCATAGGCTTAAAGCGCTGTTTCTTAATAAAAGCAACGCCTTAGCCTAACTAGAAACTACAGTTGTACCGTGTAGTAACCAGAACTATTTGGTTGGCCGAAGAATCCGGCCGCAGCTATGCTGTGAACCTCGGCAGGTAAGCTCTCATCAGGTTTGAACCTTCCTGATACTTTAATATTTCTAAAGTCTGCACTTACGACAGCGTCCATAGATAAACCCAATAAGTTTGGCTCGCTTACCGTCACACCAATGCTGTCACCTTGGCAGCGCAGCGTTGCAGAGTACATTCCAAAATCAATAGGGCCTTGTGTTCCGGCTACAGTAGCGTTTAACCAGTTGCCTTTACCTTGCAGCGCTACACATGTTGGGCCGTAAGATAGGTTGTTAAGTTCGACTTTAAAACGCCCACTAGCATACACAGGCAGTGGCAATTGCACTTTCGCAAGTACGCGGTCTACAGGTAAGTACAATAAAAAGTCTTCGGAATTAATTTGTTTAAGGTTAAACAAACTTAACGACACTGGTCCGGTGAACGCAATAGCATCGGTATCGCGAAGGTTGCCCCCTTTTAAGTCTGCACTTAGGTTGCCTACAAGCAGAGACCATACGCTAACATCCCATGTGATGTTATTGATTGGCAGGCCATCAACCACTAGAGTTTGAGCGCTGCCTTGCCAAATTGTGCCTGAAACGCCACTAATGGATACATTGTTAGGTAGTGTAATTCTGCCAATTACTTGCACGGCAGGAAGTGTGGCAATTGCGAATACTACGAAAGCGAGTAAACCACCTAAAATCCAACGAATATTTACTTTCATGCTTTTCCTAGCTGTAGTCGGCGAATTTTAATATGCCCGGCTGTGTCAGTTTCGGCGATATCCGCTTGAAGAATAACAATACCCATTTTTTCAAGTGACTGTAACCAACCCAGCACATTGTTAAAAGGGGCTTGATCTACCCAGACTTGAAGCTCGTCACCTTGAGGTTGCATTCTCGAAACTGCAATATCAAACTGGCCAGTAGTTCGGTTTACCGCTTGGGTCAATGAACCTGAAAATGCCCGTGTATTTGATGAGCTGCGTCGCAATTGTTGGGCTCTTGTGGCGCTTTCACTCACCCAAGCAAGTAGCTCTTGCTGGTTGGCCTTTAGAGTTTGCTGTTGACTAACTGCGTTGTTCAATGGTTGCCAAATAACAAAGTAAAACAAAGCTACTACACAAACCGCAGCGCTGATTTTTACCAGAGTTTGCTCTCTGGCAGTAAGCGCATTAAATTTATTGATGAATTCTTTCACGACGTGCTCCTAATGGATACCGTGCCTACAACAACCTCGTCGCGATTGTTAAAAGCGCCCTGTTCTACTTCAAAACCCACGTCTCGTACCCTATTGCTGAATTGCTCTAGTGCTTCGAATGAACTGCCCACTGCTTGAAGTCTTATTTCGGTGCGTGAGGCGTCAAAGCGCAGAGTTTGAGGTGTCACCTTGGTTGCTTCAAATGCGCTAGAAATTTGGTCAAGCATTAACAACATAGAGGCTTCTGAGCCCCCTTGTTGAAGTTTGTTTAATTCAGACTGCACTTTAAGTCGTACATTGCGATACGTACCAATACGGGGGAAGCCCGCTTTAACGGTTCTATCTATTTCTTCACTAAGGGCGGCATTCTCACCTTTCAATTGGTACAAGGTGACTGTTTTATCAATAAGTGATGAAGACAATGCCAACACTGCTAGTACTGCTGCAACACGCCACTGTAACCACAAGTTAGAGCGCTTGCGCTTAACTTTGTAATCGCCTTGAAACAAGTTGAACTTAGTTGCCATGGCTTCTCTTGCCAGCAAGTGCATGGGTAGCTCTAGCGGCGCGGCAGAAATTTCCGCGTTGGGAATGTCAGATAAATCGGTGTCGGAGAAATTAGCAATCTGTACGGTTTCTTCCTTTTGTGAGGCAAAGTGCCCAAGCATAGGTAAGAGCCATGCAGACTCGCCCTGCATACCGCCAAAGCTTTGTTGACGCACCAGCATGTTCTCACCCAATGTCATAACCGACCAACCATTCTCATTGAGTGGCACTGCGAGTACGTCTGGAATAAGTCTGTCACAAAAAAGGCCCGCGTCTGACAACCACGATTGCCACAATGCGAGCTTTTCTTTACTCACCACGGCTACGGCTTGTTGATCACCTTCTTTGGGGCCAATGGCAAAAAACTGTTCGCTGATATCACTGGCGAGTTCGTCTTCAAGCATGAAGGGCAATGCATTGATCACCTTGCGACCTGCCCTAGGAGGAAGTGTTACCCATTTGAGTAATATTTCGCTGCTAGGAGCAAGGGCAATAATAGGTCGCTGACCGGCCCGTTCCGCCAGTGTTGATAGCGCGTTTGCATTAGGGAGTTCCCCAGAGGCAATGATTTCTTCTTCCGTGGAAGACCAGACTAGCCAGTTGATGGGCGCATCGTGCTGGGCACCTAGCCGAACCAATAACTGTTCCATTATTCTATCTCTCCAAACTCGCGTTTTAGAATACTTACCCCATCACTTTGTGTTGCATAAAACACAGTAGAAAGCTTAAAGGTAGACTTATTGTAGCGGGTCTTAGTATGCAAAATAAAATGTTCTGTGGTTACGTCGAACCACTCTTGTTGCGTATTCGATAAATTGAGTGCTTGAATGGCAGGGTCGGTTAAAAAATCCTGAACATCATCCCAACCATCTTGGGGCCTATTGCCAATAAGTTGATTTGCTTGGTCAATATCAAGTCCCGTAAGACCTGCCAGTAACGCCACTCTTTCTTCGGTAATCGTATTGATATTCACCTTTAGCAGGTCGCTATCTGGTATGACACAAACTAGGGGAAGTATTTCATTCATCCATGCTGCACTCACACCGTTAATTTGTCGAAGTTCACTTTGAGAAGCAAGTAAACTATTTGCCGCAAGGTAAGGGTGAATTCGCGACTCGTATTCACTGTCTTCACCACCGTAGGGGCGCATATTGTCGTCTTGGTCAACCCAGTCTGCCAAGCTATCTCTCACGGTTTCAGCGGTGTAGCTGTCTATTTCTTCAATATTGGCGGCAAGCAGCATATCGTGAAACGCGTCCATTGCCAGCGTAGTGTCTCTATTGTTTGCAGGCGTGCCTTGCAAAATAGCATTTAAATTGAAGCAACTTTGTAGATCTTCTAATTCCGCTTGGATCCCACCGCCATCTAAAGGGTAAGCAAAGGTTTGAGCCCAAGGTTGATCTAGTGAAATCTTCTCGCCTTCTTCTTCAATAAGGGTTTGAATAGATTTGCGCGCAAATGCCTCGGCGCCAAGGGCATACCAATAGGCTTGGTTGTTGTCTTTGATATTGATAGTACGTTGCACTTGTAGCTGTAATCGGCTCGCCATTTCGGTGGCGAGTATGGATACTAGTGCAACAATCAGTAGCACAATAATAAGTGCTACACCTTGCTGACGTTGTATTCCCGACGACATTTCGCGACGCATTAAGCACCCCCGCTTAATGTAAATTCGCGACGCAGTAGGCCAAAGTCGATACTGTCAATTTCAATGGCAACGGCTTGAGGTAGTCTTTCACCTTGATAGCGTTCAACCCAACTACCGTGGTCGTCTTCGGTAATCGCCTTATCTGGCTCTACAAACTCAACTTCAAAGCCTTCTACATTCTCTAGTAGCACTCTAACGGTGGGTTCGTGACCAACCACGTTGTCTACATAGTTACTGTGAAGCCGTTCTAAGCGGTTTTCTTTTAATCGGTAAACTACATACTGCAATGTGCTTCGGGGCAGCATGAATTGTGGGTTATGCCAACCGCCACGAACAAAGCCAATCCCATCACCTTCACTTTCGCGGCTACCTACATCACCACCAACCATCACAATATTTTGCACCTCGCCTTCTATTCGAATAGCTCGTGGTACGGCTTGTTGAATATCTCGTTCAATGGTAAGCATGGCTCGTTGTAGTTGCTGGAGTTTGTCGAACCTTTCCTCAGACAATGTGTTACTGTCGATGACCGTAGAGAGCATGGCAGACGAAGCAAAACCAATTAACGTAAAAATGGCCATAGCAATGAGAATTTCGAGTAATGTAAATCCTTTTTGCATTAGTTTTCACTCGGCTTTGCCATAAAAGTTGTTACTGATGTAACACTGTTGTTGTAGTTGGCGTCTAGACCTACATAAATGGTAACTGCGCGCAAATCATTGTCGTTGGTTTTAGTTACGGATTGCTGCCAGTACCAGGTGCGATCGGCAAATTCTGCCGAACCCTTTACATTGTTCTTCGGTGGCCAAGGCGTATAAAGTTGGAGTTGGTTTAAGCGATTATTCGCTACCCAATTTGCCATGGTTACTTCTTCTATTTGCCCCACACTGCTTAAATGATCGCTGGCCGCTTTGAGAATAGCCGTGCCAGTAATGGCAAATATAAGAAGTGCCACCATGACTTCTAAAAGGGTTAGTCCTTTTTGATGCTTAATCACCATTGTACGGTGCCTCCAATGGCCCTAATAACTCTAGCGGAGGTACATCTTTATTGTTAAGCGCAAAATACACTGGGAATTCTTGATCGTCGCCTTCAAACACAAAGTTGAGGCTGAACGGCGTAACTTCGCCGCTGGACATAATGAGAATTTGAGGGGGAGGAAGCTTTTTCTCTTCCTCGTTGCCTATGTCTACACCGTCTTCCGACACACTTAAAGACTCGTCGAAGAGCTCTCGGTCGAAAAGACTTTCTTCCAGCTCCCAAGGCAAATCATCAACATTTAGTTCAAAGGCAAATTGTTCTGGTAGTTTGTGAGGCTCAAATATTTTGTCACCAGAGATTTTTTGCCATTCGTCACTCTCTTCATCTAAGTATACAAAGTAATAGCTGGCATCTTGCTTCTCAAACCGAATACCTAACTGCTGCTGGTTGAGCACGGCGAAATCGCTGGCCATAGTCACTATGACTTGCAACCGCTTGGCTTGGTTTTTGAGTTGGTCGGATTGACTCACGCCAAAAGCGTTGTAAACCACATAGCCAGCAGCAATTCCCATAAGCAACAGCACCAACATAACTTCAAGTAAGGTGAAGCCTTTTGACGACGAAGATAGGTTATTGCTGCGGCGCATAGTTGTATTGTTAGTTCAAATAGTCGTTGATGTTCCAGGTGCCAATATCATCGTCGGTGCCCGGCTCTAAATCTGGACCATTTGAAAAAATATCGATTGCACCAAGCTCTCCTGGGCTAATTAGGGTGTACGGGTTACCCCAAGGATCTTCTGGTAAGCGCTTGATGAAGCCTTCATCTGGGTAGTTGCGAGGAATAGGATCTAAGGTGGGAAGGTTTACCAGCGCATCTAGTCCTTGCTCTGTTGTTGGGAAACGATTGGTACGCAGCTTATACATTTCTAATGCGCCTTCGAGCTGCTGAATGTCCACCGCTGCCTTTTTCAACTGTGCTTCTTCTTGGCTACCAAGAATTTGCGGTGCAACCATAGACGCCATAATGCCGATGATAAGAAGCACAACCATGACTTCGATTAAGCTGAAGCCAGAGCTACGATTTAAGGTTTTCATTAGATATTTACCATGTTATTCAATGCCAAAATTGGCTGCAAAATCGCCATTACAATAAACAAAACTATGCCTGCCATAGACACAATCAGTAATGGTTCGAATACTTTTAAAGAGATACCCACCAAGGCTTCGAATTCTCGATCTTGGTTGTCTGCGGCACGAGCTAACATTTGCTGTAATTCTCCTGACTTTTCACCCGATGCAATCATATGCATCATCATTGGTGGAAAGATTCGGGTATTATCAAGCGCTGCTCGTAAGCTGCTCCCTTCTTTTACATTGACCGCGGCCTCTGCCACTTGGTTCTTAATGTGTTGATTTTCTAATACGTCGCTAGATATGCGCATGGCCTCCAGCAAAGGTACTGCACTGGCACTCAATATACTGAGAGTGCGGGCAAAACGGGCGGTATTTAGCCCTCGTGAAACCTTACCAATCAGTGGTAAAGTAAGAAGTACCCTATGATACCTTAGCTTCATATGCTTTTGTTGTAATACCCGCTGAACTACCACTAATAGTGCGGCGAGTATCATGACTAACACTAAGCCGTTGTCTTGTAGCCATGTACTTACAGCAATGAGGAACTGGGTCATTGCGGGTAAATCCTGACCCATATGATCAAATTGGCCCACAATTTTAGGTACCACTACAGTAAGTAGTAACAATACGATACCCATTGCGAAAAACAGCATTAGTGAGGGGTAAACCATTGCTTGTATGATCTGACTTCGCGTTTGTTGACGACGCTCAGTGTAGTCAGCTAAACGGGAAAGTACGGTATCCAGATGACCCGACTTTTCACCGGCAGCAACCATTGCTCGATACAGTTCATCAAACACACTCGGAAATTCCGCCATAGCATCGGCTAGTCCGTGCCCTTCAACCACTTTACTGCGCACAGCCATCATCATATTTTTCTGACGGGCTTTTTCGCTTTGTTCTGCTACGGCTAATAAGGCTTCTTCAACGGGAAGTGCCGCTTCTACCAGTGTGGCTAATTGGCGAGTAAGCAAAGCCAAGTCAGAGGCTGAAATACGAGGCTTGAATAAGGTAAACCCAGAAGACTTTTTACTACCTTCATTACTGCGCTCGGCAACCTGATTAACCTCTAACGGTATCAGGCCCTTTTCACGCAGTTGTTGGCGCACTTGGCGGGCATTGTCACCTTCAAGTACACCATTAGTATTGCGACCGCGAGCATTTACGGCTTTATATGCAAAGGCCGCCATATTAGTCTTCCCTTGTTACGCGAAGCACTTCTTCAAGAGCAGTAACGCCTTTTAGTACTTTATTACAGCCGTCTTCACGTATGCTCGGAGTAGATTGGCGAATGTACTTTTCTATGGCCTGTTCGCCTTGCCCATCGTGCATCATTTCTCGCACTTGCTCGTCTACAATCAGCAACTCGTGAATACCTGTACGTCCGCGGTAACCGGTATGGTTACAACTACTACAAGTTCCAGGCGAGTATATGGTGGTGCTTTTGGGATCGGTGATACCCAAAATTTCAGCCTCTTGCGAAGTAGGCGTGTGGGCAACTTTACAGTCATCGCACAAGGTACGTACCAAACGCTGCGACAATACCGCAAGTAAGCTTGACGACAGCAAGAAGGGCTCTATACCCATATCTTCCAGTCGAGTAATTGCACCGGCAGCGGTATTGGTATGCAGTGTTGATAACACTAAGTGACCGGTCAAACTGGCTTGAACAGCAATTTGCGCCGTTTCAATATCACGAATCTCACCCACCATGACTACGTCTGGATCTTGACGAAGAATGGCTCTTAATCCGCGAGCAAATGTCATGTCTACTCTGGGATTCACTTGTGTTTGACCAATACCCGGTAAGTCAAATTCAATCGGGTCTTCAACGGTGAGGATATTACGGTCACGAGAGTTAATTTCCGTTAACCCCGCATACAAGGTGGTACTTTTACCAGAACCTGTGGGGCCCGTTACCAAGATAATCCCGTGGGGTTTACGGATAAGCGAAGAGAAGTGTTCGCGGTTATGCCCTGTCATACCCAGATCTTCAAGGTTTAGTCGGGCGTTGTTTTTATCGAGTAGACGCAAAACAACACGCTCACCATGGCTAGAAGGCATAGTAGATACACGCACGTCAACGGCTCGGCCAGCTATGCGCAAGGTAATACGACCGTCTTGTGGCACTCGTTTTTCAGCAATATCCAGTTTCGCCATTACTTTAATACGCGACACCAACATAGAAGACAGCTTGCGGTTAGGCCGCAGTATTTCTCGTAAAACGCCATCTACGCGAAAGCGAACCACGAGTTGGTTTTCAAAGGTTTCAATGTGGATATCTGATGCACCTTCTTTTATCGCTTCACCAAGCATAGCGTTGATAAGTTTGATGATGGGGGCATCGTCTTCGCTGTCGAGAAGATCTTCGGTATCGGGTAAATCTTCGGCTAAGGCAAACAAATCGCTTTCGTTGCCTAAGTCTTCCATTAATTGTTTAGCGGCTGAGCTATCACGCTGAAAAGCATCAGTCAGAAGCGCTTCAAAATCGTCCACCGGAATGGTTTGGGGAACGAAAGGCGCGCCTAAAAAGCGACGAACTTCTGCAAACACTGCCACAGGCGTTTCTTCTGTGAAGAATAGCTTGGCTGGGGTTTGTTCAGTATCCAGCAACACTTTATTTCGCTTGGCGAAACTAAACGACAGTTGGTTATTACCAACCGCCTGCTCTTCTAGTATTTCTGCTTCTGCTTCAATGGCGTCCGCTTGAGCCTGTATACTCGAATCAGTCATTGTCACCTTGCTCAAGCTGGTCGCGTTCCGTCAAATACTCTTCAAATGAGGGCGGTAACGTTAGCGCGTCATCCCAATCAGGCATGGTTGGCGTTTCAGCATTTGGCATGAGTGATACGCCATCTTGCTGTCGCTGTAACTGTAGCGCACGCATGTAGTTGTACTTGCGATGGCTAATGGCATTCATTGTTGCCGCATCACGCACAATAGTTGGTCGTAAAAATACCATTAAGTTACGCTTGCGCGTACTGGTAGAAGTTGACTTGAACAAGTGACCGATGAATGGAAGATCGCCAAGCAAGGGCACCTTAGAGAAGCTCTCTTGAACATCTTCGTCAATCAAACCGCCCAATACGATAGTGCCACCATCATCTACGATAACTGTGGTTTTTATTTCACGCTTATTGATTGAAATATCAACGGCAGTGGCACCACTAACACTTGATACTTCCTGTTCTATCAGTAGCTGTACTGCATCACCTTCATTAATTTGTGGCGTAACTTTTAGCTTGATCCCCACTTCCTGACGATCAACGGTCTGGAACGGGTTTGAATTGTTAGCACCTGTGGTTGTGCCAGTGATAATAGGCACTTCCTGACCAACAATGAAGAAGGCTTCTTCGTTGTCCATGGTAGTTAAGTGTGGTGTGGCAAGAATATTTGAGTTGGTGTCGGTACTCACCGCTTGAATTACCGCGCCCCAGCCGTCTTCTATAATACCAGCAATCATTCCGTTAGCACCGCCAAGCAGTGAGGCCAAAGCGGTTAAATCACCTTCGTCTGTAGTGGTAATTTCAACGATATCGCCGTTGTCAGTAACGTATGACTCTACATCTGTGTCGTCTTCTGCTTGTCTAAGCGCTACAGCAAGAGAGCCTACAGGGATAACACCATTGTTAAACTGCGTACCGCCACCTTCTTCTGAAATCCACTGAACGCCTAATGTTGTTCCGTCGCCTTCAAACACTTCTACGATAATGGCTTCAACCTGAACTTGCGCTCTGCGCACATCGAGTTGACGAACCACTTCTTCTAGCGAGCGCATCATGTCTGGCTCAGCGGTAATTACCAATGCATTAGAATCTTCGTGAGCGTCAATGCTTACCTCGCGGTTTGCGCTTCGACTAGACGCGCTAGAGCTTTGCTCTTCTGCTTGAATACTTGCCGAGACTCCCTGTAGCACTTGTACGAGTTCATCCGCTTGCGCGTAATTCAAGAATAAAACTCGCGTGTTACCGCTGGTTTCAAGTTCTTGGTCCATGCGTTGAATTAGGTTAACCAAGCGTTGGCGGGCTTTTATGTCACCACTAACAATTACTGAGTTGGTTCGGTCGTCGGCAACAACACGCGGGTCTGATTTAACCCCTGTATTTGCCTTGCCTTGAGATTTGTTGATGCTTTCGATAATACGCACCATTTCCGACGCTGACGCGAAGCGAAGCTTAATAATTTCAACTTCTTCATCACCGGCTTGGTCAACTCGTTCGATAATCTCTACTAAGCGGTTAACTACCGCCGCACGACCTGTGAGCATCATTACGTTTGATGGGTCGTGGCTCACAACGTTACCGCCACCTGCTTGGTCGTTTAACTGACGCAAAATAGGGGCAAGCTCACGCACGGGTACATTGTAAACCGGCACCACTCGAGTGATCATTTCGTCGCCGTCCCGAGCCGAGCCTTCTACCACCGGAATGTTTGAGGTTTTGGCGTCTTTTGAACGCACTACTTTAAGAATACCGCTGGGCATTTCTACCACGGCGTAATCGTACACTTGTAAGACGTTAAGGAAGAACTGGTAATATTGCTCTTCGTCGAGCATGTCGTAACTTCGAACGCTAATTTTGCCTCTAACATTAGGGTCGACAATAATCGTGCGCTCAAGGTTTTTACTAACGATATTGATGAATTCGTTAATGTCAGTGTCTTTAAAGTTAGGCATGTACTCTGCTGCCGTTGCAGATACACAGAGCATTGCGCCGCACAGTGCGGTACCCAAGCGCGCTAACATTTTCTGGCTGGTTCGCCTCATATTTCTGTCTTCCTTAAGTGCTTATTCGTTTGTCGGCTGCGGTAAGTCTAGTGAAATCGTGGTTTCACTGCCGTCTCTTAAAACGGTCAAGTCTAGACTTTCAGCACTGCGCAGTTCCGACAATGCTTCTCTCGCCTGTTGTTGGTCGGTGAGATCTAGCCCATTAATCGCTGATACAACGTCGCCTGCTTTTAGCCCAGCAGACTGGAATAAAGACGGCGTACTTCCCGGACTAACTTGATAGCCAACAAGGCGGCCATTCTCGGTTTTTGGCGATATTGAAATAAAATCGGTAAAACTTGCTGGACGAGAGCGCAGTTCAGCGGTGGCCTGTTGAGCTTCTTGGCTTAACGTTCTTCGCTGGGTGGGTCCACTGCTAGGTCGCTGGGTAGCAGGTCTCGACGTTGCGGGTCGTGACGTTGGTCTAGATACGGGGCGCGACGCCGTATTGTAATCTACACCATCTAGCATGAGTGCTTCGTTACGCGCCCCATTTTTTATAATGACTCTGTCACTGAATACTTGCTGTAGCGTGGCATTGGTGCCCTCAATTTTATCACCTAATCCGTACACCAGTTGAGTGCCGCTATGTTCTATAATTGCTGTAGCAGCTGAGGGCACAGAACTTGTTACCACACCAGTAAGTGTTAAATTCAAACGGGTTTCAGGAGCATCAGTAACGGGGGTGGTATCAATTACAGGCGGTGCGGCTTCAGCATTACCAAATAAATTTAGTGCTTGTATTTTAGCTATATCGACCCCACTTTGGGCTGTCGAAGGGCGAGATGTTTGTGCGGGTTGCGAGGGAAGAGGTGCTGAGAGTTGAGGCTCGGGTGCAAGACGCCACAATAGCTCGGCAGCAAAGGCAATAAGGTACAAACTCAAAAGCACCACAATAAGCGTATGCAGTTGTTTTTGGTGCTGGGTTACGTAGGTAACCAAGGAATGCGTATTTAGTTTATCGAAAGTCATGCCGCCACTGATGGTAATTGCTTTTATTATATATGAAAATTTAGGTTAACCGCGCTTTAGCTAACCCATAATAGCCTAGTCAAGGCGGGGGTCTCAACACTAAAGCTACACCATTACGAAAATATTACATGGGTCAACATCAATCCGACAATACAACACAAAATGTTAGGCTAGACAAGTGGCTATGGGCCGCTCGCCTATTTAAAACCCGCTCAATTGCACGGGAAATGGTGCAGGCAGGCAAAGTACACTACAACGGCCAACGCGCTAAACCCGGCAAACAAGTAGAGCTAGGTGCTATGCTAAAAGTTCCCTCTGGGTGGGATATTAGAGAAATTTGTGTGCTGGGGTTAAGTGAAAAGAGGTTAAGCGCACCACTTGCCCAGCAGTTGTATGAAGAAACTCAACAGAGCATACAACAACGAGAAGACAACCAAGCGGCAAGGAAAATGAACGCATTTCATAGCCCAAGACCAGAGCAGCGACCTGACAAAAAGCAGCGTCGTCAGATTATTAAATTTAAGCAACAGTAGACTAGTTGCAGTACGTGACCAAACTTTGGGGCAGTATAAATGAGTACGTTTGATCAATTACATCGATTTTTGTTTTCTAAGGCCAATGTGCGTGGAGAGCTAGTTAGGCTTAATGAAAGTCTTAATCACATTGTGCGCAGTTATGAATATCCAGTGCAAATACAGCGTCTATTGAGTGAAATGGCTGCGGCAACGTCTTTGCTTACGGCCACATTAAAATTCAAAGGTGAAGTTGGACTACAGATTCAAAGTAAAGGCCCTGTGAGCTATGCAGTAATAAACGCCACTCACATGCAAACCCTTCGTGGTGTGGCTCGCTGGGATGAATCTTTGCCGAGTTTGCCAGAAGCCTTTAGCGACTTACTTAAAGAAGCAGTGCTGGTTATTACCATTACTCCCGAGGAAGGTGAGCGTTACCAAGGCGTGGTAGCTCTTGATAAACCGTCGCTAGCCGAGTGTCTTGAAGCCTATTTTGAGCAATCTGAGCAACTAGCGACAAAAATTCACTTAATGACAGACTTGCAGCAGGTTGAAAACGCCAAAGCTGCCGGTATTCTCCTTCAGGTGTTACCAACAAGTGCAGAAGCAACGCAAAAGTCCAGTACTGGTGAATTTGAGCACATTGGTACACTGACCGAAACGCTCACAGAAGAAGAAATGTTCAATTTGCCTGTTGACGACATTCTATATCGCCTTTATCACCAAGAAGACGTTGAAGTGTACCCAGCGCAAGCCGTAACCTTTTCTTGTACATGTAGCCGGGAGCGTAGTGCTGAGGCGCTGCGAAATGTAGAAAAAGCAGAGTTACTCTCGATTATTGCTGAAGAGGGCGCAATTAAGATGAATTGCCAGTATTGTCACGCTGAATATCGCTTCGATAGCATAGATGTTGAGGCGATTCACAGTGGTAATCACGCTGCTTCAAATACTAATCAGTAAAAGAAAAAACTTTTTTTAATTATTTTTAGTGGGCGTTTAGATGAAAAAATCCTTCATTTAGCGCCTATTTAAACGAAGCGGCTATTTCCGCTCATTTTCTCTTTCCAGCTATACCTGCGCACTTCTGCAAAAAATTCAATTCAAGCACTATTCGCTTTTTGTAATTTAATTACGAAATTTTTGATAATTTTGTTTGATTTATAGTCGTTATGTGTCATTTAAATGATGGTTAACCCTTATTTACTTTAGACTTAAGTCAGTGTTAGTTTTCTGAAAGCTATATTGAAATATTTCTTAAAGGGGTTCTGGGTATGAGTGCAGCAACATCACTACAAACGGATTTAAAAGTGAGTCCGTTGACTGATTTATCAAACGCAGCATTAATTGAAATTGCTGTGAAGCGTGAAGAAGGTGTACTTGATAAAAATGGTGCGCTGGTCGTTGAAACCGGTGCACGTACAGGCCGTTCACCTAACGACAGATTTATTGTGAAAGAGCCTACTACCGAGAATGAAATTGATTGGGGTAAGGTCAACAAACCTTTTGACAGTGATAAGTTTGATGCGCTTTGGGATCGTGTAGAGGCATATATAACCACTAAAGATCATTTTCTCTCTCATTTACAAGTAGGAGCAGACCCAGAGCACGCGCTTCCTATCAAAGTACGTACCCAAACTGCATGGCAGCATGTATTTGCTCGCAACTTGTTTATCATTCCTGAATCTTGGAACCCCAAAGGCGAAGAACCTTGGCAGGTACTTAATGTTCCCGGTTTTACTTGTGACCCAGAGCGTGATGGCACCAATAGCGATGGTGTAGTGATCATTAACTTTGCACAGAAGAAAGTGTTAATTGCGGGAATGCGCTATGCCGGAGAGATGAAGAAGGCAATGTTCTCAGTACAGAACTTCCTGTTACCAGCAAAAGATATTTTACCTATGCACTGCTCGGCTAACGTGGGTGAAGAAGGTGACGTTACACTTTTCTTCGGCTTATCGGGCACGGGCAAAACCACACTTTCTGCCGATCCAAAACGTTTCTTGATTGGTGATGACGAGCACGGCTGGGCACCTGGCAGTGTGTTTAACATTGAAGGTGGTTGTTATGCAAAATGTATCGATTTGTCTCAGAAGAATGAGCCTGTTATTTGGAACGCAATCAAGTTCGGTACAATTTTAGAAAATGTAGTACTAGATGATACTCGCACACCTGATTATACCGATACGTCGCTAACGCAAAATTCCCGTGCAGCCTATCCTTTGACACATATTGATAAGCGTGTCGAGGAGAATAGAGGCGGAGAACCACGTTCAGTGGTATTCCTTACCTGCGATGTCAGCGGTGTTCTACCGCCAGTCAGCGTGTTAAGTGAAGAAGCGGCGGCTTATCATTTCTTGAGTGGCTATACCGCGAAAGTGGGTTCTACAGAAATTGGTTCAACTGCTGATATTGAATCTACATTCTCTACCTGCTTTGGTGCGCCTTTCTTCCCGCGCCCAGCAGGAGAGTACGCTGAACTATTGATCAAGCGTGTTAAAGAGTTTGGTGCAAAAGTTTACTTGGTTAATACCGGTTGGACCGGCGGCCCATACGGCACGGGTAAGCGCTTCGACATTCCTACCACAAGAGCCATTATTGATGCCATTGTTTCAGGTGCGCTAGCCGATGTTGAAACGCAACACATTGATGCGCTGAATCTGGACGTTCCTGTAGGTATTCCTGGAGTTGATGAAACGCTGTTAATACCTAAACAAACCTGGGATAACCCAGATTTATATGATGAGTATGCTGAAAATCTGGTTAATGATTTTCAACAGAACTTTAAAAAGTACCAAGTTAGTGAGGCCATTGTTAACGCAGGACCTCGAAAAGCATTCTGATTGTAGTCAGGGGACTATCGTCAGGATAAGGGGTTGCACCCTACCCCTTCCCAACGTTCATCACACGTTACGTGATTGATGTTTTGCCCGCGAATTTTCGCGGGCTTTTTTTTGTTGCTAAACATAGCGATTGTTCGTAAAGTAGCGCCCATTATCAAAGCAAGCAATAGACTTGCGATTTCTACTGTTTTTCTAGCCACCACTGGCTTTTTACCCCTACTCATAATCAAATAGTCATCACTGTTGGTTGCTTACTCGATTTGCTAAATGCAATTACCGGGTTACGCATCACAGGTGAGCGCATATTCGTCTTGATTAAAGATAAGGATTTACCCATGGACCGCCGCCCAATAACCATTGTGATATTTACTGGTTTTTACCTGCTTGGTTTGCTGTTTTTATTGTGGGGGATACTACTACCTGACATCATCACCGATTTGAAAGTCACTAAAGTCGATGCGGGAGTGTTGTTTACGCTGTTCTCTTTGGGTTCTATGGCAGGTGCCATCGTTGGTGGTAAATACGCCAGTCGCTTTGACTATTTATTTTTATTAGCCGTTCTCATTGTGGTAAACGCAGTGACTTTAGTGCTTATGTCCTTGGTGAGTAACTGGTATCTAATGCTAGTGTACGCGGGAATAATCGGTATTGTGGCGGCCACTATCATTACCATAGGCCATACGCTTATTGCCCGCCTATATGAAGAAAAGCGTTTTAAAATGATGGGTATCATGGACTTTATGTTCAGTTTTGGTGCTTTATCCGCTTCTTTCTATGTGACTGGGTTGTATCTGTTAAGTGAGAACTGGCGACTTCCACTTCAGGTCATGGCCGGCATTATGTTACTGCTAAGTGCCTATACGCTCGCGTGTGCTGTGCGTTCATCTAAATCGGTTTCTGGCAATACGGTTACAGAGAAGAAAACCCTCTCGTTTACTGTCGTATTGTGTCAACCAGTGTTCTTGTTCATGGCAGTGCTAACTTTTGGTTACGGTGCGATAGAGTTTGGCAATGCTAATTGGTTCGTGACTTATGCCCAAACGGGTTTGGGGTACACAGGTGAGCAAGCACGTAATCTTTTGGCTTGCTTTACGGGTGGTATGGTTATCAGTCGCTTGGTGTATACCTATTTTCTTAGGTTCGTCACAGTTCACCATCTGATAATGGTACTCGCTACAGGCACCTTGTTGGGCACCCTGTCTATCAAGCTGTTTACCGACTTATATCTATTGGGTTTAGGTAACTTCATTCTTGGCTTTAGTTTAGGTGCCTTGTTCCCACTGGTGTTGTCTTCGGCCATGAATATTGACAGTGACAACGGTCCAGTATTGTCAGGAGTTAGCATTGTGGCGAACTCTATGGGTGTACAAATCGCATCGTTTTCCACAGGTGTTTGGGCAAACAGTGCCTCTATTAATGTGGCATTTTGGGTGATTCCTATGGCTGGGCTTGTGTTGTGGTTATCCAGTATTGGTTTTGCTTATAAAATGAAGGCAGCGCGATAATCTGCTTTGCTCACCGAGCCACCTTTCATTGCTTTTAACGTACTTAGTAAGCTTCGATAAGTGTGCCTAGCTCACTCCAAAAACTTCGATTTGCAATGGCATTGTTGCGCAGTTTTGCTAGCTTAGCAGCATCAAACCACGTCCCCTGTTTAACCACTGCATCTGGGTTTACTAGTTCGTCTAGATTGTCTAGCGGGTTACGTTGGGTATAAATAAATTCAGCGTTAAACCCCTTAGCAAGGTGTCCAATAGCTTTCTCCATGCCAAGTGCTTTAGCAGGGTTTATTGTCGCCGCGGCTAAAACGTCGAATCGTGACAGCCCAGCTTGCTCCAATAGTTGCATTTCGCTATGGGTTGCCAAACCATGTGGTGACAATAGCACCCCAGAATCAGAACCCACCAATAGTGGGATATCGGCTTGATGCAATGCACGGGTAATAGTGAGTAAAAATGCCATGGTGGTTTGATTGTGTTTGACCATAGCATCGGGCGCTTCTAGCCAACGAGAAACCTGATTTTTCTTAGCTTCTAAGGCAATAATACTCGAAGTATATTCTTCGGGAAGGGTATCGAGGAACGTCTGTTTTTGTGCGCTGATCATCGTCAGTTGATTAAAGATATTAAGCGTAGGAGTAATAGGTACGCCCGTTGCTTTCAGGTCATCAATTATCGGCGGTAGTAGCGTTTCGTCCATTTCATAGTTGAGGGGGCCTTGATAGATATCTTCTGCGTGTTCGAAAGATTGAAAACCGGCAAGGGTAGACACAGGCATATCACCCGACGCATGTGGGCCGTGTTTGCCTATAGGTATACCTTGTTTATGGGCTTCGTCTAAGAGCGCGGTCAGCGCGTTTTGATTAAGGTTGCCATATACCTTAATAAGATCGTAGCCAGCATTGCTAAACTCTCTCACCGCTTCTCTTGCTTGGCTAGCCGTGTGTACAGTGCGGTGCAAAGGAGCATTGTCGTATCCAGAAACAATGGGGCTACTTACGGTCACCGTGCTACCTACCATGCTGCCGTTGTTTAATGCTTCGCGCCACTCAAGGTGCGCCGGTACGCCATTCATAATGCGAACATGTGTCACACCATGACTTAGTGCGATGGGAAAAGCGGCAGGCTCATACATGTGCACGTGCATGTCGATTAAACCCGGAGTGAGGTAGCCATTGTCACCATCAATAATAGAAACGTTTAGCGGCAAACTTGCTGGCTTGTACTCACTGATTTCAAGTATTTTCCCGTTACCCACGTGAACATTCTGACGGGGTATCACCATTTTGTTCTTTACATCAATAACATTGACGTTGGTGATAACGAACTCGTGGTTTGAGTAGTGGATAGGTTCGGCATTCCCATGTTCTTGCAGTAGTAAAAGCAATAGTGCGAGTGCTAGCAATAAGTACTTTGTGATGGTTGAAGGTTTCATAAATAGCTCCGTTGAAATTACGGAAGTCAGGCTATCTATGGCTGAAAAATAATTCGTCTAATAACGAGAAAGTTCACGTCTATTATCGTGATCCTGTACCCAACTCTTGCTTATACTGGCTAGGTGTTACACCAACAAACTGCTTAAACACCTTATTAAACGAGGCTTTAGAGCTAAAACCCGAAGCAAGGGCTAAATCGGTAAGGGTATGTGATGAACCCTGTTTTAGTTGCTTACAAAAATACGCTACGCGACATTGATTAATGTATTCGTTGAACGAGACCTTTCCATGAAGATTGATAGCTCGTGAAATATCGCGGGTTTGTAATCCGCTCAATTCACTTAAATCATTGAGTGTAAGTCTAGGTGTTAAGTACCACTGCTTGTCTTTGATTTGTGCGTCGAGAGCCGCATAGATGCCCTCGAAGTTCTCCGGAGACTCTGTACTTTCTACGGCTGTTCTTTGGTGGATTTGTGCAGGTAATTGGTTTCGTTCAACCAACTTTACAATGATGACCATACAAGCAATCAACCACACCAAATTATTGAGCCCTTGACCAACAAGGTTCAGTTGATGAGGAATGTAAGGTTGAAGGTTGAGCCTAACCAAATCAATACAATTAAACAGTGCTAGACCAATAATTACCCACATTAGCCACGTCAGTGAGTACTCATCTGCATCTGAGCGTTCTTGGCTAATTGTACGTTGAAACTGGGTTAACATGTGAACGATCAAGCCCGCATAAATCAAGCGCCATAGAGTGCCTATTGCAATAACCTCTTGAGTGAAAGCGGTGAAAAATGCCACGGGTACAACAGGTGCAAGGTGCCACAATGCCTTTTTTGATAACGACTTTTCCACGAACAGCTTTATGGCCAAATAGGAAGCTGGGCCAAACAGCATAATAAATATTGGGCTGACTAGGTAGATGTCGCGAGTGATACCTGTTTCTTCAAGAATATTGATAACAGAAGCAACGAGTGAAAATATAAATAGCGCTGCAATACCTTTATATTCTGGGTTTCTCCATAACAGACAGCCGCCCAGTATGGCAACGGTTGCCGTACCAGATTGAATAAGGTTAATGGCGTTGAGTGGCTCCATAGATTACCTAGCTGCAAGAATCTCATATAGTGATACTCGCACTGCACTTGTTTGATGATTGTGTTGTTATGCCGCTGGCAGATAAAACTCAGCTATCAAGCCTTGTTGCGGATGATTTCTAAGAGCAACTTTGCCATCGTGGGCTTCTACTATACGCCGAATAATAGCTAAGCCAAGGCCTGAGCCGGTAGAGTTTCTGGCTTTGTCACCTTGCGCAAACGGCATAAATAAACTGTCCAGTTCATCTTCAGGAATACCTGGGCCAAAGTCTCGTACTTTACAATACACGCTCTTTTTCTGCTTATTGTAATAGCTGGTAACCTCAATATGATCAGAGCCGTACTTGAACGCATTTTCGATCAGGTTATCTAGTACCCGTTTCATTGCGATATGGCGCAAGCTCAATGTTGGAATTGGATTAAGGTTGAGGCTGATATGATGTTTATCGTCGAGCTGACGAGCTTGTACAAGTGAATTAATAATGTCGTTTAGATTGGTGTTTTCGTGTACTTCTTCATTGTCGAGTCGGGCGTAGTCAATGAATTGGTCGATAATAGCATTCATATCTTCAATGTCGTTGACTATACCGTCTTTAATCCAGCTCTCTTCGTCTGGCAGCATTTCCGATGCCAATCGAATACGAGTTAGCGGTGTACGCAAGTCGTGGGATATACCCGCTGTCATAATATTGCGGTCGTGTTCAAGTTGCTTGATACCCATATTCATGCGGTTAAAGGCGCGGGTAACTTGAATCATTTCAGAACTTCCCAGCTCTTTGAGCGGTGCAGGGTGTTCTCCTTTACCTACCGATAATGCAGCTTTTTGCAATTCGAGTAAGGGTTGTGTCATACGTCGTACAAACAACCAGCCGCCCGCCACACTCAATATACCAATGACCATTAAGTACATGGTTAATGGTGAAATATTCGCTTCATTTAAACCAGAAATAGGCAGTGCAATCCAGGTGTCTGGATAGCGGTCAAGAGATATCCACACAGTGTAGGGAGCATTTTTTCCTTCAGATTGGGGCTGAGTGCTAATTCGTACATCCGCAAGCTGATTGAGCTGTTCGGTCACTTGAGACGACATAAATTGATAATAAACAGCGTTGTCTAGACCATGAGATCTGGCTTCACTCGTGTCATAAACAAAGACGTTGGTTTTATCAGCGTAGCGCTGTCTTCGCGATTCATTGCTTACTAGTAGGTCATTTGCCAGCACGCTTTTGACTTGTGTGGCAAGCAAGCTGTTGATTTGTTGGTAACTGGGCTGAATAAAGTAATAGGTTACCGACAGATATGACACGATCTGGTTAATCAAAAGTAATACTCCAATGAGCATTACTGTTTGAGCAAAGGTACTTTGCGGAATGATACGCATGGCGTCAGACTCGATTATTTATACTTGAGTCTCACCATCGGGTACAAACACATAGCCTAATCCCCACACGGTTTGAATATAGCGAGGGTTGGCGGGATCAGCTTCTAGCATTCTGCGAAGTCTTGACACTTGAACGTCGATACTGCGCTCTAAGGCACTGTAATCTCTGCCGCGGGCTAAGTTCATGAGTTTATCGCGAGAAAGAGGCTCTCGTGGATGTGTTACTAGCGACTTAAGTACAGCAAATTCACCACTTGTAAGGGTAAGCGGGTTGCCGTCGGCAGTCATTTCTCGGGTAGCTAAGTTAAGGCGATAGTTACCAAACTCTACAATTTGTACTTCTTTGGTTGGTGCGCCGGGCGCTTCAGTGCTTTTACGACGAAGAACCGCTTTAACTCGTGCAAGCAATTCACGTGGGTTGAATGGTTTGGGAAGGTAATCGTCTGCGCCCATCTCTAGGCCGATAATACGGTCTACTTCATCGCCTTTTGCCGTCAGCATGATAATAGGCAACTCATTTTCCGCTTGGCGTAGGCGTCGGCAAATAGATAGGCCGTCTTCGCCGGGCAACATAAGGTCTAACACCATAAGGTGGAAGTTCTCTCGCTCAAGTAAACGATCCATCTGTTCTGCATTTGCCGCAGAACGCACTTGATAACCTTGTTCAACAAGATAGCGCTCTAGCAAGCTGCGTAAACGCATGTCGTCATCAACAACGAGAATTTTTGAGGTTTCCTGTCCCATAACTTTACCTTACTACCGTTTTTCTCACTATAACCACAAGTGAGCAAACACTAAAGAGGCGATGGCACTAATCACCACACCTCTTTGTTACAAATAGTGTCAAACGACTTAAAATGTAAGTACATTCAGCGCTTTCGTATCAGCACTACCGTTAAGTGTGTCAAGGTAGAGCTGGACAATGTTGTCGGCGCCATCCACATTTTTCTCGTAAAACGTGTCTTGTACTTTACTAGCAAACTGTTGCCAAGCACCAGCGTACTTAGCTAAAAATGCGTCGTGTCCCCACTCTCCTTGACGCAATTTTACCCGTGCTGGCGCGAAGAATATTTCGGCATCTAAGGCTTTTTTGTTCGGTTTTTCCGACGCTTTCCAATCTGTGGCGCCAATTAGTGTAACCGTTGCTAGTTTGTCGCCGAGGCGATTTCCTAGGGCATTTATCAAGCTGCCGTTAGCGGCAAAATCAAGGAGCCAATAGTTGTCGTTGGTATCAAGCTTGGATAAATCGTCGTAACTCACCACATCATCATAGCAGTCAGAGGCTTTTACCATGTTAACATTCGACGGCGAGGTTAATCCAATAACCCGATAGTTCGCGCTTCTATCAGACTTTTGTTGTTTTAATAGCTGCGCAGTGCCTAACGCTGTTTTGCTTGAAGCACTAGACAATAACAATGATTCA
>JALUXV010000516.1 GCA_027013165.1 Alteromonadaceae bacterium | reverse complement strand
ACCAAGACCAACAATCTCTACAGAGAGATCTTCAAGGTCAATCACTGCAATACCGTTATTTTCTTGCAAGCTAACAAATGCAGTGTCATTGGTTGATGTAATGTACTCTGGCTCAAGGTCTTGTGCCACTGATGTATCTATTGTTACACCTTTGATAGTTCGGCCAGATGGGTTGGGGAATAACATGCCTTGAGCAGCCAATTCTGCTTTGCTGGCATTGAAACCGTCAAAGCCTACGGTAGTTGCGGTTTCTTCAGGCTCGCCGTTAGCCAAAATATTGATAACAGATACAGAGCCCACAGGGTCAATAGTATAGTCACCAGATGGCTCACCTTCGTTAGCAACAAGCACTTTGGCGCCATCCGGAGTGAAAGTCACCATGTCAGGAAGTGCACCCACTTCAACCGTGTCCAACAGTGCAGGAGTAGAGGCATCTAGTCCATTGTAGAAAAGTACATAACCATTGTCAGTTTTAGTTGCCGCTGGAACTGCTACTGCCATCAAGTCACCGCTTACGGCAATACTCGTTAAACCACCTAGTGCGACACCATCTACATCAGCTGGAAGTGAAATGCTAGATACCCCAAGGTTAGTGGTACCTATCGGGTCCGCCATCGCCTCATTTGGTAGCGAATCGGCAACAATAACAGCAATAGTGTTAGTTTCACCATTCGTTGCATAGATGGTTTGCGTTGCTGCATGATACTGAACAATTTCTGCCGCTGTTAGGTTTCCTAAAAAGGCACGACCGACAACATCAAGCGATACACCTAAAGATGCATCAGCGCCGTTGCTACCGTCAGCACCATCTGCACCGGCATCACCTTGTTCGCCTTGAGGGCCTTGTGCACCGGTCTCACCTTGAGCACCGTCATCACCGTCAAGTCCACAGCCAGCTAAAGAAGCTGATACTAATAATGCCAGGATGCCTAATCTAAATTTATTTTGAGCGGCCATTCGATTTCCTTTTTTGTTTTTCATATTCAGTGTTCATCGACAAAAAGTGATTCTGCCAACGGGTAGCTGCGCATGAGAGACTCCATTCAATTGATGTAAAACAGAGAGTCGCGGTGTCTCTAATACGTTCAATGCTTAATATTCCGTACAAACTTAGAGCCAGTTTATGACACTAATATTAATTAATCAAAAAGACACCAAAAACCAACAATCGCCCTAAATTCGTTAAACAAAATCAGGCCAAGAATTCCGTCTAAGTAGCTTTAAAAAAAGAACTTTAATAACCCCCCATTGTTTGACTGCAATTGATTTCGTCGGTTGGAAACACCCTAACATCACTAGACATTCTCACCATGACGCAATCCCCTTCATTGGCCACTAATTCATCTAAGGTAACTATGACATAGTCGCCATCTATCGCGTTTAAACCAAACTCAAAACCTTCCCTGTCCCCTTCGGCTATAGAGGTGAACAAGCCGGCAAAAAAAGCACCAAAAATCATATTTCCTACAACATGGTCACTATCGTAACTCGACAATGCGCCATCAGCGGCACCTAGTGCCATTGCTTCTGGAACATGAGACTCGAATTGAATTGGTGTAATGTCGTTTACCCGCGCGTAAAAAACCTCTACGAATTGATTTTTCGACCTTAAAGAAACGTCGTCAGAACTTGCACATCCTGACAATCCAAATAGTGACAATGCGGCAACTAGCCAGGGTACAACAGGGCGTTTCACCATGGCTTTTCTAAGTATTTTGGTCATCACTCTTCCTTACTTTTAGAGTATCAATACAAGGTAATGCCGAGAATAAACCCGCTAATCTGAACCCTTCCTTAATGCGGGTGGCGCTAATTGCTTTGACTTAGTGCTGTTTTAATCTGACAATCTAAGTTAAAGGTTTGCAGACTCCCAAAAAGGATCAGGATGAAACGAATTACCAAACACCTAGTTACCGCAGGGCTTGCATTAGCACTAAGCGCTTGTGCAACATCCCCTACTGGAAGAAATCAATTCCTGCTTTATTCAGATGCACAGTTAGCGCAAATGGGTGACCAAGCATTTGCTAGCATGAAAGAAGAGCTCACCATTTCTAGCAAGCGTGTTCAGAACTCTTATGTTAACTGCGTGGCTGATGCCATTGTTGCGAATGTTCCAACGGAAGTTTTTAACGGACAATGGGAAGTCGTTGTATTTGACGACGAACAAGTCAACGCGTTTGCATTAC
Organism: Alteromonadaceae bacterium; assembly: GCA_027013165.1. GTDB lineage: Bacteria > Pseudomonadota > Gammaproteobacteria > Enterobacterales > Alteromonadaceae > Alteromonas. The sequence goes on along the minus strand of JALUXV010000516.1, from coordinate 4,674 downwards.
CCGGTGGAAAAATTGGCGTGTACACCGGGCTGTTAAATGTTGCTGAAAATCAACATCAGCTGGCAGCGGTGATTGGTCACGAAGTAGGCCATGTTATCGCTAATCACGGTAACGAGCGCATGTCACAATCGGCGGTAATCGGCATTGGTAGCGAAGTTGTAGGACAGGTACTAGAACAACAGGAAGTGGCTGGTTCAAGCGCAATAATGAGTGCAATAGGTTTAGGCGTTCAGGTAGGCGTTCAATTGCCATTCAGTCGAACCCATGAGTCTGAAGCTGACATTATAGGTTTGCAGCTTATGGCTAAATCGGGTTTTAACCCAGCTCAGTCGGTAAACTTATGGCAAAACATGGAAGCGGCGAGTGGCGGCGAGCGGCCGTTAGAGCTACTGTCAACGCATCCAGCTCCTCAAACGCGCATTGATAATTTACAAGCCAACATGGGGCCAGCAATGGCAGACTATCGCGCAGCGTCGGTTTACCCAAGTTGTGAGTAGTTAACTTAGACGAACATTAAAAAGGGGAACATCTAAAATGCTCCCCTTTTGTTTTAATACTATATAACCAACGAATCGCTAGTCTGAGGTTTTGTGCAAATGAACATCCATTTGCGGAAATGGAATGGAAATGCCTTCTTGATCAAATCTCAGCTTTACTGCCTCAGTAAAATCAAATTTAACCGCCCAAAAATCTGCGGTTTTAGCCCAAGGACGAACCACAAAGTTCACGCTACTGTCTGCTAACTCCGATACTGCAACAACAGGTTTAGGCTCGCTAAGAATTCGTTCGTCCGCAGCGATAAGCTCAAGCAAAACTTCCTTAGCTTTAAGTAAATCCGCGTCATAACCAATACCAACCACCATATCCACTCTGCGGGTCTCTTTGGCTGAGTAATTAGTAATATTACTGCCGTATATCGCACCGTTAGGAATGATAATTTCTTTGTTATCTGGTGTGGTCATAGTAGTGGTGAAGATACCGATTTTTGTTATTCCGCCAGCGGTTCCTCCAGCTTCGACAAAATCTCCCGCCTTGAAAGGCTTGAAGACAAGCAGCATAACACCAGCGGCAAAATTCTTAAGAGAGTCCTGTAATGAAAGACCAATAGCAAGGCCAGCAGCACCAAGAATAGCAACTAGCGAGGTAGTATCAACGCCAAGTTGATTCAGTGAAGCAACTACAACAAATAGTGTGAGTACTGCGCTGAGAATAGAAGCAAGAAAATCTACAAGCATAGGCTCGTATTTAGACTTGCCCATGAGCTTACGGAACACGTTCAAAATTAAACCAACGACCATTCGACCGACGACAAAAATGACCAAAGCCAAAGCGATATTTATTCCCCAAGGAATTGCATAATCGTTGATGAGTTGATCGATATTACTTGTCCTGAATTGGCTGAGTGTTTCTTCCATGGTGCATCCTTGTTTAAGTAAATGACTAGTTTGTAGTATTGCTAGTGTAATCTTATGACGACAAAGGTACCATCGTCATTTTGTATAATAGACAAAAGGCATTGTATCTCTACTATTCACTGCAAGTTACGCACATTTGAACGTGCTTTAATACAAAAATCTGATAAGCTTATTCCCTTAAAACAGTTTATTTGCAGTTAAGGCGAGATACATCGTCATATTATAGTCATCCGATTATATTAGATTTCCCACGTTTAAAATCAGGAACACACGTCGCTCGTATCTATATCGATAATAGGAGCGTTGTTAACGTAAAGCGGTTTAAAGGAATATTTTCATGTTGTTTTTAGGGGCGCTGTTTAGCGTTGTTGGCCTAATTTTTTGCTATGCAATGATGAAAGATACTGGCGCAAACACCAAATATGCGCGAAAGGGACATTCGTGTCATCAAATTACAGCGCTAGAGCCCATTATTTCAAAAACCGAGGTACGCAGGATTTATCGCGACAACCTCTAAAGCGAACGGTATGATGCGCGTATCTATTTGTGCAGCAATACTCAACTGAACTATGCGTATCCCTCGAATTTACTACCCACAAAACATTCCCCTTGAACAAGAATTTGCGTTAACCGACGATGCCGCACATCACATTGCCACAGTACTAAGATTAAAAGCGAATCATCCCATTGTATTGTTTAATGGTGATGGCAACGAATACAGTGCGCAAATCATTTGTGTAGAACGCAGAAAAGTGCACGTTGAAGCCGATGCTTGCCTTTCTTTGTCGAAAGAGTCATCACTGCATGTTCACCTAGGTCAAGGTGTATCAAAGGGTGACAGAATGGACACAGTGTTACAAAAAAGTGTAGAACTAGGAGTAACAGAAATTACTCCAATACTTACCGAGCGCTGCACGGTAAAGCTCGACGAAAAACGCTGGGAAAAAAAGCAGCAACAATGGCAAAAAATCGTTGTGGGTGCGTGCGAGCAATGCGGGAGAAATACCATTCCAACGCTTAATGCCCCAGTAACTTTAGAGCAGTGGTTGTGTACCTCAACGACCAGTAGCCGCTTTGTGTTGGCTCCGGGGGCCGAACAAGCGCTAGCTCGCCAACCATACAATACCGACGGTTACCGACTATTGATAGGCCCAGAGGGCGGGCTATCTGCCAATGAAATTCACCGAGCCAACGAATCTGGTTACTTATCAGTTAGCATGGGACCTCGGGTGTTAAGAACGGAAACCGCAGCGCTGGCCAGTATCAGTGTGCTTCAAGCACTACACGGTGACCTATAATTTCAGTAGCAATTGATTTATTTAACATTGATACCATATTAACCCCTATCGGTTAATATTGACCAAGATTCCAGTTATCAACTAAGTGAGAGCTACATGCAATATACCCTAGGCGTGATCATGGACCCTATTAGTGCCATTAAACCTCATAAGGACACCAGCTTTGCTATGATGTTAGAAGCACAGCGCAGAGGGGCAGAAATCGTCTATTTTGAGCTCAAAGATCTGTATATTGATAACGGCAAACCCATGGGACTCGCTAGAAAAGTTGAGGTTACAGACCAAGCTACCGACTTCTATACATTGCATGAAGCCAAAACAGCGCACCTAGGAGATATTGACGTAATAATAATGCGCAAAGATCCGCCGTTCGACAGCGAGTTTATGTACGCTACGCATATCTTGTCACTGGCGGAAAAAGATGGTGCGCTAGTGGTTAACAACCCTCAAGCACTTCGCGACTACAACGAGAAACTGTTCACTAGTTATTTTCCAGAACACATTCCTGACACGCTAGTTACTAACAACTCAGCGCTGATTCGCGAATTTCATGCTAAACACCAAGATATCATTTGTAAACCACTGGACGGTATGGGTGGCGCGTCGATTTTTCGAGTTAAACCAGATGGTAATAACTTAGGGGTGATCATAGAAACACTGACAGATCTAGGCCGCCGTTACATGATGGTTCAAGCGTATTTACCTGAAATTAAAGACGGTGACAAACGAGTTCTCATTGTCGATGGTAAAGTGGTGCCCTATTGCTTGGCCCGATTACCCACCAAAGGTGAAACCAGAGGTAATCTAGCGGCTGGTGGAACAGGACGACCTCAACCTCTTTCTGATACCGATAAAGCATTAGCCGAAGCCATTGCTCCAGTGTTAAAAGATCAGGGGATATTGTTTGTTGGGTTAGACGTGATTGGTGAAAAAATTACCGAAATTAATATCACCAGCCCCACCTGCGTAAGGGAGATCGAGGGGCATTTCGATATCAATATTATGGCCATGCTATTTGATGCCATTGAAGAACGATTGGAGAATAAAAGCACTCACTAAACATCTGTGAGTGCTTGTCATTGGACCTCGTATGACCGAACTTAAAAGTTTACAAAACCACTTTCTGATTGCTATGCCATCGCTAGATGATCCTTACTTTGCCCGCTCCTTAACCTATATTTGTGAACACAATGACGAAGGTGCAATGGGGATCGTCATCAATCAGCCTTCTTCGATGAATTTGAAAGAACTCCTAGCACAAACCGACAAAGAACTTGTTGTTGATGAAAGTTATGGCGAGCAAGTGATCCTTGCAGGAGGCCCCATGAATCAAGAGAGGGGTTTTGTACTGCATTCGGCGCAAGAAGGTTATGGCTCGAGTCTTTCGTTAAACGCTGATGTAATGGTAACAACGTCTAAAGACATACTCACAGCCATTGGCGAAAACAAAGGTCCGTCATCTGCAATTATTGCCCTTGGCTACGCGGGCTGGAAAGCAGGCCAATTGGAACAAGAGCTTCAAGAAAATGCCTGGTTAACCGTAGAAGCCGATGAAGAGATATTGTTCAATATGCCAATACACAAAAAGTGGCAAGCCGCTGTGAACAAGCTGGGTGTCGATGTTTGGCAATTAGCACCGGGAACTGGCCATGCCTGACATTGGACAACGTACCGTACTGGCATTCGACTACGGCACCAAAAGTATTGGCGTTGCAATAGGACAAGAAATCACTGGCACTGCATCCCCTTTGGCTGCGTTAAAAGCCCGAGATGGTATTCCCGATTGGTCGCAAATAGAAAAAATATATGAGGAGTGGAAACCTGACATTGTTGTGGTTGGTTTGCCACTTAATATGGACGGCACATCACAGGAAATGACTCAACGGGCGCAAAAGTTTGCTAACCGTCTTCATGGCCGCTTTCGCGTGAAAGTAGATGTTGCTGATGAACGTTTATCGACA
>JALUXV010000515.1 GCA_027013165.1 Alteromonadaceae bacterium | reverse complement strand
ATTTCTGAAATGATGTCCGCCACCCGCGCAATAGATAAATGGGTCTCATCCAGTAACTCACAGGCGGAGTGTAGTCGCGTGTCATTTAACCAACCCACAAAACTTTTTGAGAAGTTAGCTAAAAAGTGACTAATTCGGCCAGGCGGTTATCACTGGGACGCTCTATCACTGCGTGCTCGATAAATTGATTTTATCCACCTGTGCGAACCGGTGCACTGACCATCATACGCGCTATCTGATTGGCCACTTTAGTACCATAAAAGGTAGCAACTAAGTGCAGACAACAAGCCAGCGCAGCAGCAGTACCCGCTGAAGCGACAATATTTTCCTAGGCGGTAAACAAACGGTTTGAGCCTAGTTTGACTCCGCCAAAACGGACGTTCCGCAAACTCATTCCTGCCCCTTTTCGTGTTACGATAACGTTTCCTATAATTACAGCACCTGAAGTGAAACTGCTACACTCCGCACTATCAAACCACTAGAAAAAACCAACCTATGAAGATGAAATTCAGAAAATACGCCGTTGAAGATAGAGAAGCATTAGTTGATACTTTACTTTCCAACTGCCCAAAGTACTTCATCGAAAGTGATAAGGCTGATTTTCTCGATTTTCTCGATAATTATGCCGATGAAAATTACCTAGTTACAGAAATTGAAGACAAAGTCGTTGGCTGTGGAGGACACTATACAAAAGGTGTTTCAAATGGGATTGCTTGGGTTATAGTTTGAACATAAATCGCTTGGACACAAAAATTTACTTGCGGTAGCAGATAGTTTTTACGCTGAAATTGAGAAGCGTATAAAAGCAGAGGGCCACTTGTATGACATTCAAATCAGTACGACATGGTGAAGTCATTTTCGAGTGGCGATCAACTGGTATATACTTCAGCCCAAAGTCTTCACAGTTGGCACTTTGTAACACAGAAGTGTCCAGAAATGAGTGGGCGGAACGTCTGCTTTTACAATATGATTTAATATACTAAGTTGCTGTTGAACGGCCGACTTTGGCACATAACGGAATTAAAAGCAGCGAGTGATGAATGTCCGTTGTTTGTCTTTAACTGCCCTTGGGTAACCAACAAATTCCCAACCAAGTTTTGCACAAAACGGGATTTGCGCCATTTTGCATAATTTTCAATTTCCAACCTTAGAATGCAAATAGCCAAAAGTAATAAAGAAATGTCAGGTGGTATCAAGCATGTGGTTTTTCACGATAATGTGTTGCGCGAAGGAGGATCTGCATTTCGATTTAAAGCCAACCTTGATAGAGGAGGCTTAGTAGAAAACATTTTTGTGAAGAATTTCCGAGTAGAGCGATTTAAAAGCTTATTTTGGTTTCAACTTAACTACCCAAGACAGGGCGAAGAAAAATTTCCTTCTATTTACAGAGATATCGAATTCGATAATATCATTGCTGACCATGCAGAAATTGTATTTGAAATTAACGCACCGGTAGAACAACCCTTGTTAGACGTGACGTTCAAAAACATTACCGTGAACAGCTACGATACGCTATTTGACGTACACAACGCGAAAAATATCACCTTGGATAATTTTGTTGTAGGCGACCAGCGTATAGACGCTACTATGCATTGGTTCCAAACTGAAAATAGTGACTCGCAGTAAGTTATACATCAACGCAAGGTCAATATCTACGGCTATTGGCCTTGTATGAAATGTATGGGCAGTAAGCAAGTAGTTCGAAAAATACCACCTTGCTAGCAAGCGACATTCATATAGCTACAGTGATAACCACTGAGGAAAGTATCTAAGCACTAAGTGCAAAACCCCACAGGCCATAATACCTGCAATAATATCGTCAAGCATTATGCCCAAACCACCGTGTAACTTTTTATCTATTGGGCCAATGGGCCATGGCTTGATTATGTCGAATACACGAAACAACGCAAAGCCAAGGAGCAGCGTCGATAAATTTATGGGTACCAAAATGAAAGTAACCAACATACCCGCAATTTCATCCCAAACAATACTACCGTGATCGTGTACCTGCATATCTTTAGCAGTTCTGTCACACAAGTAGATACCGGCAACACTTGCCACTAAGGTGAGGGCTAGAAATAATGTGAAAGACATGTCGGACATCAAGAAAAGCAAAGGTATTGCCGCAAGCGACCCAAATGTACCTGGCATCTTAGGCGCCAAACCACTACCAAAACCCAATGCTAAAAAGTGCGTTGGGTTAGTTAGTCGCACTCGCTTTCTGATATCAGGATGCATCAAAACTGTGCTCGTAACCTGCTAAACCGTCTTTTGCGTACGGTTCGTCATTACATTTGAGTACCAAACTACCTGACTGACCATTTAATTGGCCGATACAGGTGGCCTTTACGTTAGTACTAGCTAACGACGTTTCTAAACTGCCCCGTCGCTCTTCACTGACGGTAAAAATTAACTCGTAATCGTCACCCGCGGTCAACGCATAACGATGCGCTTGGTCAAGCTCCACCGCGCTGGTTAGCGCGCGAGATAAAGGTAGTTTATCTACGTAGACTGTAGCGCCGCAACCAGAAGCATTTAATATATGTTGAAGGTCAGACACTAAGCCATCAGATACGTCAATACAGGCGGTTGCAAGCCTTCGTAGCGCTGTTCCCACAGCCACCCTAGGAGTAGGAAAATAATGGCGATTGATAAGTACATCTCTTGCTTCACCCTGCACCGCTAACTTGCCTTGCAATATATCCAACCCAGCACCTGCGTCTCCAAGGGCACCTGTCACATAAACAAAGTCTCCGGGCTTAGCACCGCTCCGTGTTAACTGTGATTCAGGCGGAATAAACCCCTGGGCAGTTATGGTAATTGCCATCGGCCCTTTGACCGTATCACCACCTATGAGTTGGACCGAATAATATTGTGTTAACTCGTGCAAGCTGCTCACAAAATCATCGAGCCACTGAGTTTGTATTTCGGGTAACGACAAGGATAGGCTGATCCAAGAAGGCTCTGCGCCCATGGCGGCTAAGTCACTTAAATTTACTGCAACAGTTTTATGTGCCACCGATTTTGCAGGCGCATCAGGAAGGAAGTGGACACCGGCCACTAAGGTATCAGTAGTAACAGCCAGTTGCTGGTTTTCAGGCACGGTAGTGACTGCGCAATCGTCGCCAATGCCAACTACTACGTCTTTGCGCTGATAACCACTACCTTTAAAATAGTGGCTAATAAGGTCAAATTCTTTCACGTATTCATCAATCCGTTGGTAACTATCCTTGAAGGCAGTCGCAGCCGCCTATTGTGGCTTAGTCACGCTCGTCTTTACGCAATGTGCGAACCGCTTTGTCTAACGCGCCATTAATGAATTTATGACTGTCTTCAGCACCAAAAGATTTGGCCAGCTCAATCGCCTCATTAATAATTACGCGATATGGCACATCCATTCTCTCGGTAAGTTCCAGCGTAGCGATACGCAAAATCGCTTTTTCAATAGCATCCAGCTCTTCTGGCAAACGCCCAAGATAGGGTTTAATCGTTGCGTCTAGATGACTTGCGTTTTGAGACACCCCTCGCAGCAACAACTGAAAATAGGGCATATCAACTTTCTGCATGTCGTTGCTTGTCGCAAGCGCCAATTCAACTTGTGCAATATCATTTTGACTTAACTGCCAAGAATAAACCCCTTGAAGGGCAAGTTCACGAGCTTTGCGACGTGCTGAAACTTTCACTTAATAAGTACCTTAAAGCTTTTCTACGGCATCAATAACGTTAACCATTTCCAAAGCGCCTAGTGCAGCTTCTGCACCTTTGTTGCCCGCTTTAGTTCCTGAACGTTCGATAGCCTGTTCGATAGAATCTGTTGTAATTACGCCAAATGACACTGGTACGCCGTACTCTAATGATACTTGCGCTAGACCTTTGTTACATTCACCAGCTACAAAATCGAAATGAGGCGTACCACCGCGAATAACTGCACCTAGTGCAATAATAGCGTCGTACTGTTTTTTCTCTGCTAATTTCTTAGCCACCACAGGAAGTTCGTAGGCACCTGGTACACGAACAAGAGTGATATCGTCATCGCTAACTTCGCCGTGACGTTCCAACGTATCTAATGCACCTTCCAATAAGCTTTCAACCACAAAGCTGTTAAAGCGAGCGACAACAACAGCGAATTTTTTACCTGTTGCTCTGATATTACCTTCAATTACCTGCATGGTTTCGTTCCTCGAGAAAAAACGGCGCGCAGTATATCACAACTACGCGCAAACAAAATCTATACTTTGCACGCCTTAGGCGAACTAATCGTGTACGTACTCAACGACTTCAAGCCCATAGCCAGAAAGCGCATGATATTTAATAGGTTTACTTAATAAGCGCATTTTGCGCACGCCCATTGACGCTAAAATTTGGCTACCTACACCAACTGTGCGTGAAGAGCCTTGCCAATCGGCACCTGTCGGGCGCTCGCCGCGATCTTCAGCAGCAAAGCGACGTACCTGCTCTTCGATTTGCTCCTCTTTTCCAAGCAGCACTAGCACACCACCTTCATCAGCAATCTTCTGCATACCTTGAGACAAAGTCACTGAACGATGAATACCTCGGGTAGACCCTAATAAGTCACTGAATGTGTTGTGTAAGTGAACCCTAACGAGAGTTGGTTCGTCGTCTGAGATCTCACCTTTCTTAAGTGCAAAATGAAGCTGGTTATCAATGCTGTCTTTGAACGTGTGCAATTCAAACTCACCAAACTCAGTGGGTAATTTGCACTGCGCCACTTTTTCAATGGTGGTTTCATTGAGGTTTCGATACTCGATAAGGTCGGCAATAGTACCGATTTTCATATCGTGCTTTTGAGCAAATTCTTCCAACTCTGGGCGACGAGCCATAGTACCGTCTTCATTGAGAATTTCTACTATCACTGCTGCTGGTTCGCAGTCAGCTAGTCGTGCTAAATCAACGCCAGCTTCGGTATGACCTGCGCGGTTCAGTACCCCGCCCTCTTTAGCAATGAGGGGAAAGATATGACCAGGCTGAACAATATCTTTGTAGGTGGCATTTTTATCTACAGCAGCCAAAATAGTAGTAGCTCGATCAGCCGCTGAAATACCGGTTGTAACACCTGTTGCAGCTTCTATCGACACCGTAAAATTGGTGGAAAACTGCGCTTCATTGTTGTGAACCATCAAGGGTAGGTTTAACCTTTCACAGCGCTCTCTTGTCATAGGTAAACACACGAGCCCGCGAGCGTGGGTTACCATAAAATTTATCGCTTCGGGCGTAACATGCTCCGCCGCCATAATGAGATCACCTTCGTTTTCGCGATCTTCATCATCCATCAGGATAACCATTTTCCCCTGACGAATATCGTCGATAATTTCTTGTGAGGTGTTTAACGCCATATTTTTTACTTCTCGTAGGGTTATTTTTTAAGAAAGCCGTTCTCAGCTAAGAACGCCAAATCAATATCTTTTTTTGTCGATTCCGCCGCTTTATCACCTAGCATCAACCGCTCTAAATACCTTGCGATAACGTCAACTTCTAAGTTGATTTGGGTACCTACTTTATAGGTGCCTATAACGGTCTCTTTCAATGTGTGTGGAATGATCCACAACATAAATTCGCTTCCGTTAACCTCGTTCACAGTCAAACTAACGCCGTCAACGGTAATACTGCCTTTATGCGCAATGTACTTAGCTAGTGATGTTGGTGCTTTTACCCAAATTTCAATGTAATCCGTGTGGTTTTTAATTTGGCTAACACTACCAACACCATCCACATGGCCTGAAACTATGTGCCCACCCAAGCGGTCTGACGGGCGCATTGCTTTTTCCAAATTAACTTTAGATCCCGCTTTGTAATGGGCAAAACCAGTGTATTTTATGGTCTCTTGCGATACATCTGCACAATAGTAGTCATCGCCCATCTCTGTTACCGTAAGACATACCCCGTTAGTCGCAATGCTATCGCCTAATGCCACATCCGACATATCGAGTGTAGGCGAAGAAACCGTTAGACGGATGTCTTTTCCATTATTATCTAGTCGACTGATAGTCCCTAGCGCTTCAATAATTCCAGTAAACATAAGTATTTTCCTCTACTGTGTTGTGCCAGTTTTAACACTGTAGGTTAGTTTTAGATCACTACCTATTTTGCTGTAGGTATCGAGTGAAAGATGAATAGCTTGTGATAACGAAGTGAAATTGGGCAACTGAACCATACTCATTCCTTTGTCGCCCAATATTACCGGCGCTTGATAGCAGATCAATTCGTCGACTTCTCCTGCTAAGAACAACGCTCCCACCAATGTAGGGCCGGCTTCAACAAATACTTCATTATATTGCATATTCCCCAATGCTTTTATCAATTCACTCAAATCAACATGGGGGCTTTCACTGGATAGCTGAATTGTATTCTCACGTGTAGTGGTATTTATTGCGCTTTTAACCATTGCTACGTAGGTAGGGTGGCCATCATTAAACAAGGCAAAGTCATTGGCTAAGTTATTCGAGCCATTCACCACCACGCGTACAGGCTGCCGCAGGGTATCTAGAGGATAGCCAGTATCATCAAATTCAGATGCTCTCACTAACAAACTTGGATTATCCGCTTTTACAGTGCCAGAGCCTGTGAGTACAACGCAGCTCTGTGCGCGGTATTTTTGCACATCGCGCCTAGCTTCTGGGCCGGTTATCCATTGGCTGACCCCATTTTCGAGGGCAATTTTACCGTCTAGGCTAATACCCAACTTAACGCGCACGAAGGGCTTTCCTGTCGTCATACGCTTGATGAATCCAGGGTTTAGCGCCTTAGCCTCATCAGTCATAACGTCAGTTGTGACTTTAATGCCTGCTTCTTGCAAGATACGTATACCATTGCCACTCACTTGAGGGTTAGGATCTGTCATGCCAATCACAACTCTAGCGACCTTAGCTTCTGTTAGGGCTAGCGCACATGGTGGGGTACGACCAAAATGACTACAAGGTTCGAGGGTAACGTAGGCAGTGGCGCCTTCCGCTTTCGCACCAGCTTGATTAAGTGCGTGGATTTCAGCATGGGGAGTGCCCGCTTGAATATGAAATCCTTCGCCAACACATTGATTGTTGTTGTCGACGATGACACAACCCACGCTAGGGTTTGGCGACGTGGTATAACGTCCTTTTCTGGCTAGCTGAACGGCTTTTGCCATCCAGTAATAATCTGTTTGATTTTGCAATGACACCACGCAGATCCTGTGGTTAGTCTCCCAGCTTGGCTATCTCTTCGCCAAACTCCTTGATATCCTCGAAAGACCGATAGACCGAGGCAAAGCGCACGTAGGCCACTTTATCGAGCTCTTTTAAGGCGCTCATTATTAGGTTGCCGAGCAATTCGCTTCCTACTTCTCGCTCACCGGTTGCGCGAAGTGTAGACTTCAACTGTAGAATACATTGTTCTATTTTTTCGGTACTTACCGGGCGTTTTTCTAGGGCTCGTTGCAGACCAGCTCGTAGCTTGTCTTCGTTAAAAGGCTCTCTAGAGCCGTCTCGCTTGATGACTCGCGGCATCACCAATTCAGCACTTTCAAAAGTGGTAAAGCGTTCGTGACACACCATGCATTCACGACGACGCCTTACCTGATGCCCCTGGGAAACAAGACGGGAGTCTATGACTTTGGTTTCTTGTTCACTACAAAAGGGGCAAAACATAATATTTCCTTAACTGGCGCTTCTCTTTTAAAAAGCGCCTTGTCCTTGATCGTTATGGGTAAACAGGGAACTGTTCACAAAGGGCAACAACTTCTTGCTTCACGCGAGCAATAACTGATTCATCACCCATGTTATCAAGAATATCACAAATCCAAGTAGCCACTTGTCCTGCTTGCTCTTCCTTAAAGCCACGGCGGGTAATCGCTGGGCTACCAATGCGAAGACCACTGGTGACAAATGGTGAGCGAGGGTCATTTGGAACACTATTCTTGTTCACAGTGATGTTTGCACTACCTAGCGCTGCATCAGCGTCTTTACCCGTGATATCCTTGTCGATAAGGTCTAACAAGAACAAGTGGTTTTCGGTGCCGTTAGACACGATCTTATAGCCGCGCTCTTGCATTACAGCAACCATCGCTTTTGCGTTAGCAACAACTTGCTGTTGGTACGCTTTAAACTCTGGCTGTAGCGCTTCTTTGAACGCTACCGCTTTCGCTGCAATAACGTGGCACAGTGGACCACCTTGCATACCTGGGAAAACCGCGCTGTTCAAGCGCTTGTAAATAGTTTCATCACCACAAGCAGAAACAATCAAACCGCTACGAGGGCCGCCTAATGTTTTGTGCGTTGTAGTAGTTACTACGTGTGCGTGAGGCACTGGGTTTGGATAAACGCCAGCAGCAACAAGACCAGCAACGTGCGCCATATCAACAAGTAAGAAAGCACCAACGCTATCAGCAATCTCTCTGAAACGCTTCCAGTCAACAATACCAGAATACGCAGAGAATCCACCAATAATCATCTTAGGCTTGTGTTCGTTCGCCAACGCTTGTACTTGTTCGTAGTCAATTTCACCGGTTTCTTGGTTAAGACCGTATTGAACAGCGTTGTAGGTTTTACCCGAGAAGTTTACGTGTGAACCGTGAGTAAGGTGTCCACCTTCTGATAGGCTCATACCCAAAACTGTATCACCAGCGTCTAGTAGCGCCATGAAAACCGCAGCATTAGCCTGAGAGCCCGCATGTGGTTGTACGTTCGCGTAATCTGCACCGAAAAGCTCTTTAGCGCGCTCAATTGCCAACTCTTCAACAACGTCTACGTGTTCACAACCACCGTAGTAACGTTTACCTGGGTAACCTTCTGCGTATTTGTTAGTTAGTTGAGATCCCTGTGCTTCCATTACTCGTGGGCTACAGTAGTTCTCAGAAGCAATAAGTTCGATATGTTGCTCTTGGCGAACAACTTCTTTTGCCATCGCATCGGCTAATTCTGGATCAAAATCAGCGATATTCATCTCGCGTGGTAACATGGAGGCTCCTTAACTGCGGTTAAAACTGAACTGGCTAGAAAGAACGCATATTCTAGTCATTTTCATGAGCTTGTATACCGCTTTATCACCAATTTAATCTAATTGATGTAGCAATGGGTTTACTGACTGTAAACTAGAGCTTGCTGAACAAAAAAAATACTGCAAAGTTCAACGCGCTCTAACGGTTTTCGAGGCTTTTCACTCGCTTGTACAGATCGTCTATTTGACGCAAACGAACGGCATTTTTGCGCCATTCTCTGTTAGTCATCGCTGGCTGTCCTGAAGAGTATACGCCGGGTTCGACAATATCTTGAACCACCATGGTGTTGCCGGTGATTTGCACATTGTCGCAAATAGTAATGTGGCCATTGATGGCACAGCTACCAGCAATAATCACGTGCTTTCCAATATGAGTGCTCCCAGCAATACCTGTGGAACCGCAAATACAGCTGTGGTCACCAATGTGGATGTTGTGTGCAATTTGTACCTGATTGTCGATAATAACGTTCTTGCCGATAACAGTGTCTTCTAGCGCACCGCGATCAATAGACGTATTAGAACCGATTTGACTGTCATCACCGATCACTACTGAACCGGTTTGTGGAATCGGTATCCATGTACCTTTGTCATTTGCATAACCAAAACCATCAGAACCAATGGCGGTTTGGCTATGAATAGTGACTCGTTTTCCAATGGTTACGTCGTGATAAACGGTAACGTTGGGGTGTATGACAGAACCTTCACCAATCCGAGTACCACGTCGAATAACCGTGTTAGGCCCAATTTGGACGCGATCACCAATCACTACATTGTCTTCGATAATAACCTTGTGGCCGATTGCCACGTCACTACCTATATTTGCAGAGCTTGCAACCACTGCTGAATCAGCTATCCCAGTTTGCGCTACCGCTGGCGTGGTGTCGAAAAGCTGCGCGATAAGCGCAAAAGCGACATGGGGATCGGAGACAATGAGTGCCGCACCTTGGACCTGGTCTACAAGTTTACTGTTTACAATGACAGCACCCGCTTTTGTCGTCGATAACTGGCTCTTGTATTTTGCATTGGTCAAAAAGGATATTTGATGTGCTCCTGCACCAGAAAGGGTGGCTACAGAGGTAATCACGATATTACCGTCACCCTTTACTTCGCCGCCTACGTGGTTAGCAAGCTCAGCCAAGCTGTATGCCCTTTTGCTCATACCAGTCATAAAAAATCTACCTGTCGTGTGTTTCACTTTTGCCGTGAAGTTTACCTTAAATCTGTCGTACTACCGACGATATATTTAAACAAAATACGTCAGTCGCACAAAAATACAGCATCTATGATAGCAGATGGCGCTACACGGTGGCGCGAGCTATCCTGTTGGGAGTACAATATTCTTTTTTCTGGCAAGGACTACTAATGTCTCAATACGTTTACAGTATGCATCGCGTGGGCAAGATCGTTCCGCCGAATCGTCATATTTTGAAGAACATCTCACTGAGTTTTTTCCCCGGCGCTAAAATTGGTGTTTTAGGCCTAAATGGTGCGGGTAAATCTACCCTACTTAGAATCATGGCGGGTGTTGATACCGACATTGAGGGTGAAGCTCGTCCTCAACCTGGATTGAAGATAGGCTATCTTCCTCAAGAACCACAACTTGATGAAACAAAAGATGTGCGCGGAAATATCGAGCTAGCGGTTGCGGATGTAAAGCACGCTCTGACGCGTCTTGACGAAGTTTATGCCGAATACGCTGCGCCAGATGCGGATTTTGACGCCTTGGCCAAAGAACAAGGCGAATTGGAAGCCATTATTCAATCGAAAGACGGGCATAACTTAGAAAATGCCCTTGAGCGCGCCGCTGATGCCCTGCGCCTTCCACCTTGGGATGCGGATGTAACTAAACTGTCTGGTGGTGAGCGACGTCGTGTAGCATTGTGTCGCCTCCTACTAGAAAAGCCAGAAATGCTGTTATTGGACGAACCGACTAACCACTTGGATGCAGAATCTGTAGCTTGGTTAGAGCGTTTCTTACACGATTATGAAGGTACTGTTGTGGCGATTACCCACGATAGATACTTCCTCGATAACGTTGCTGGCTGGATATTAGAACTTGACCGTGGTGAAGGTATTCCATGGGAAGGTAATTACTCGTCGTGGCTTGAGCAAAAAGAGAAGCGACTTGAACAAGAAGAACGCATTGAGTCTGCTCGTCAAAAAAGCATCAAACAAGAACTTGAATGGGTACGTTCAAACCCCAAAGGTCGACACGCCAAAAGTAAAGCACGTATGGCACGTTTTGAAGAGATGGCAACGGGCGATTATCAAAAACGCAACGAAACCAACGAACTATTCATTCCGCCAGGTGAACGTCTGGGCGATAAAGTCATTGAAGTGTCGAACCTTAAAAAGTCTTACGGTGAAAGAGTACTGATTGATGATTTGTCGTTCACCGTCCCCAAAGGCGCTATCGTAGGTATCATCGGCCCTAACGGTGCAGGTAAATCAACACTATTTAGAATGCTTACCAATGCTGAAGACGCTGATTCGGGCACGGTAGACATTGGCGATACCGTACAAATCGCCAGCGTGGAACAGTTCCGTGATCACATGAACGAGAACAATACAGTGTGGAAAGAAGTGTCGGACGAATCTGACATTATTCGCATTGGCAACTTTGAAATTAACAGCCGCGCGTATTGTAGCCGATTCAACTTCAAGGGTACCGACCAGCAAAAATTCATCAAAGATCTATCCGGTGGTGAGCGCAACCGGGTGCATTTAGCCAAGCTATTAAAAGCTGGCGGTAACGTACTGCTGCTCGATGAACCAACCAATGACCTAGACGTTGAAACCTTGCGAGCATTAGAAAATGCCCTTCTAGAGTTCCCTGGCTGCGCCATGGTTATTTCCCACGATAGATGGTTCTTAGACCGCGTGGCAACGCACATTCTAGACTACCGAGACGAGGGAAAAATTAACTTCTTTGAAGGTAACTATTCTGACTACGAAACTTGGTTAAAAGCTGAATTTGGTCAAGATATTGTTGAGCCGCACCGCTTAAAATACAAGCGTATGTCAAAATAACAGCCAAACTAACGGATAGAAGCGGGTATCCTCGCCCGCTTCTGTTGCCATTGAAGCCAAACTGACTAATACTAGATGTAACTAAAATGTTACATCCAAAAGGTTTGCGCTTCATGTCAGATAAACGCCAATTTCAACGAGTCTCACTATCGGTTGTGGGTACCCTGGCCCATCACGATATAGAAATTCCAGTTACGATTACTGATATCTCGTTAAAAGGCGTTCGACTTTCTGCTTGTGAGATAGATTTAAACAAGCTTCCCTTTGATAGCCATGATCCTTACATTGCTAAATTTCAAGTCAATGAAGACAGCCCTTCTATATGTATGGAAATAGAACAGCTTTATCGACAAAACAATGACAGGTCTGACAAAGTGACATTAGGCTGTAAGGTTGCACAAATGGATGTAGACAGTATTAGCGCCCTTCGCCGATTAATTTTACTTAACGGGAAAGACGCGTCTCTGAACGACAGCGACCTTAACGCACTGATAGATGCGGTTTACTCTAAAGCGTCTAGCGCGTCACTTAGCTGAGACACCGGCACTACCTTCATACCTTGAATAGGCTGCTTTGGCGCATTCGCTTTAGGTACAATAGCTCGCTTAAAGCCATGTTTAGCGGCTTCAATGATTCGTTCTGTTCCGTTGGGCACAGGACGAATTTCACCGGCTAACCCCACTTCTCCGAACATTATAAGATCTTTAGGTAGCGGGCGATTTCGAAAACTAGACACCATAGCGAGTAGTAACGCTAAATCAGCGCCGGTTTCACTCACTTTCACCCCACCAACTACATTAACGAACACATCTTGATCGTTCATTTGAACGTTTCCGTGCCGATGTAACACTGCCAGTAACATGGCAAGTCTGTTTTGCTCAAGACCAACAGCAATACGACGTGGATTTGCCATTTGTGAATAATCAACAAGGGCTTGAATTTCCACCAGTAGTGGCCTGGTACCCTCCCAAATCACCATAACACTTGAGCCTGGGGTTTCATTATCGCCTCGACTTAAAAATATTGCCGAGGGATTGCTCACTTCCTTGAGTCCCTTTTCGGTCATGGCAAACACACCCAATTCATTCACGGCGCCAAATCGATTCTTTTGACTGCGCAGCGTTCTGTAACGACTATCACTTTCACCTTCAAGCATCATGGAACTATCAATACAGTGCTCTAGTACCTTTGGCCCTGCTAGGTTACCGTCTTTAGTGACATGCCCCACGATAAACATAGCTATGTGTTCTTGTTTGGCAAAACGAGTAAGATACGCAGCACTCTCACGCACTTGAGAGACACTGCCCGGTGCAGACTGAACCTCGGCAACATGCATCACCTGTATTGAGTCGATAACCATGATTTTTGGTTTTTGCGTGAGTGCAAGGTTACAGATGGTTTCAACATTGGTTTCTGCCAACATCATGAGTTTGTCATCGGGCAAGTTGAGACGTTTGGCTCGCATAGCCACTTGCTGTAGGGATTCTTCGCCAGTGACATACAGGGTTGAAGCTGACTTAGCGAGCTCGCACATCACTTGGAGTAATAGTGTACTTTTACCTGCCCCTGGTGATCCACCTATTAGCATTGCGGCTCCTGGCACAATACCGCCGCCGAGAACTCGGTCTAACTCTTTAAACCCCGAGGAAAACCTTGGAAGCTCGTTTAAATCAATGGCGTTTAAAGGCTCTATTTGGGCAGATGTTTGACCTGCGTAACCTGAATGTCCGGTTTTGGCGACAGATTTGGCCGTTTGAACGACAAATTCACTAATTGTATTCCAAGCTTTACATTCAGAGCACTGCCCTTGCCAACGTGGGAATTCTGCCCCGCAATCGGAACACACATATGCAGTTTTTCGTTTTGCCATTATTTTTTATTAAATTAGCTAAAAGTCGTAGTTTATCAGCTAATATTAGATGTGTTGACCTTGTATTTTCGATTAGTTTTTAGCGTGTACTCCGAAAAAACTACTCGAACTAACCATACAAAATCAGCACAATAGGAAAGAGGGAGCGCACAACTTCTCCCTATGTAGCATTGACACCACCATTGCATGGGTGAAAAATAAGTGCACAATTCATGGGTTTATCACTCATGCCGATAATAAGTTACTAGTTAACATCGCTGTTAGAAGTCGCAATTACATGAGCCAAGATTTACAGCAATACGCTGATATCATTGAACAGTTGAAACCAACGGTTAATACCCCAGACTTTAACAAAGTATTACTGCAAGTTGCCGGTGGTTTACCTAAGGAAAAGCGCTTCCTTATTAAAATGGAAGTTAAACGCTTGGCCAAGCCGTGCGTGCGTTCTATCGATTTACGAGGGTTGGTTGAAGGTGAATGTAAACTTTATCAAAGTGGTGGAATTAGCCATTACATGGATGAAGTCGCGGTAGAAACCTTCGAACAGCAAATGAAGATTTTTGGCGGTTACACCTTTGGTGTTTACGAAGCGGTTCAAAATACCGAGAATAATTTTCGTGTAATGCGGGACAAAGCCATTGCCAGAGAAAAGTACGAAGAAGAACACGCCGATGAGATTAAAGCCTCTCAGGTGTTAGATCAGTTTAAGATCTCAACGGTCAACTTATTAGATTACCGCCAAAGAAAAACCGAGCGCATGAACTTTGCCGTGGCTGTTGAGTTATTCAACGAGAACAAAAAGTCTATGCGGGGAATAAGCGTAGATATTTCCCTTGAAGGCTTACAGGTTAAACTCACTAAGGACTTTCCCTTTAAAGACGGCGAACTGCTTTATTGTTATTTCCGCGGCTTGGAAGAAGAGTTTGCCATGGATAAAACTAACGGTATTGCTTATCGTTTAGTTAAAATTACCGAAAAGAAAGATATTGTCTATCTTGCGCTACAACGCGCAGAAGATTTCCCAAATCCTGCCTTTGACAAATTTTTAGAAAGCTTTATTCACGGCAATAAGCGCAGGTATAAAGTGAATATGACCAACACCATCGAAGCTATAGTGAGTAAGATGTGTGAACAGTTTTTCTCTCCTAGAAGCCCAACGTTACCAGTTTACATTGACGAAATTGAAGGCCAACTAGTGCCTCGATTCGCCATGGTGAATGAAGTTAACAGAGAGACGATGAATTATTGGCAGGACGAGGAAGACGAGTGTCGCTTGGGTTATCTACTCAATAATAAGCGACTCACGCAGTTGTTGGTTAAGCCCGAGTCCCGCCGCGAAACGTTTTTATTTAGTTTTACCCATCTTCAACAAGACAAGGTCTATTTTTACTCGGCATCGGTAGAAGAGCTACAGAAAAAAGATATTCTCAAGCGTATTTTCCTTGGCTTTGGCTCACGGAAAGCTAGCTGGCGAGCGTACAAGCTGACAATTACTGAGGCAAGTTCTGATCAAGCTTACACCCCACTATCAATACCAGATTCGGCGGGTGAAAAGATAAAGCGTCAAAACAGTCCCCCCCCTGCACGACTGCTCTCTAAGCTAAAGCATCTTAAATACCTTGCTCATCTTACTGATGTGACCTCGGTTTTTGGGCAACAAACCTACAGCCAAATGCCCTTCAGTAGAGACAAACTGTCATATTTAAGAGTGTTTGGACATGCGAGAAATCATCCCCCAGTAAACATCAAACAGTTCAGGTTCAAGCACCAAGAGCAACGTTTAGAATCCCGCTATCGTTTGCGTTCGCAAATTGAGCTAAAAATAGCTGGTAGTAATGCCGTGTTTAACGGGATCAGCGAAGACATCTCAGTTCATGGTCTTGGTTTACGCATAGAACTAACCAAAGAGTTTGAAGGTGAACTCAACGGACATGTTGAAATTGCCTTTCCAAAGCTACAAAAAATAACCAAATCCTTTGATGTGCTGCACCTTCATTACATTGTGATTTACCACAATGTGGAGAAAAACATACTCCATCTTAAAGCGGTGCCAGGTGATCTCGGCAAAAGTGCAAGACTATTTTTTGAAGAGCTTATTAAGAAAAATAAAAATGCCTTGGAAGCACAGCCGGAAGACGAAGAAATTCCGGGAATGGGGCACGCACTGCGATGCATCAATGCGAGGAATGCTACCTCTTTGTCATTCTTAATGAGCAAAGAAGGCGTCCGCTATTCTCCACAAGCCTGTATAACTGGTAAGCAAGACCAAAGGATTACCCGTCTCGCTGAACAGGACGTTGATGATAGGAAGGTCAACCTTGAGTTTATGTTTAGAGATCGCAAACTCGATACGCCATTTATGCAAAGTGGTCTCAAGCAAATCAAAGTCGAAAAGATGCCCCTACGCCAAGAGCTATTTGTATCTTTCGACCCCACGAAAAAAGATCCAAGACGAGCTATTCTTCCCCGTTTTTCAAACCGATTTGAAACCGATGAACAGCGCAAACTATTTATTGAAGAGGCCATTAACCGCGGCCAGTTTGTAGCTATTCACGTAATGCTAGTAACCACAGGTAAACCAGATTTAGACATGATTCAAACTGAGTTTAACTATGTGAGTATGTATGCTATTCACAAAGCGAAGGAATTAGAAGAGAAACTGTGGAGCTTAGCAGCGTGTGCCCACCTCATTGACGTTACTGATGAAGTCTTACTTCGCTATGGTTTTGACAATGATGTTGTACTGGCCAACCATGATATTGATGCCAAAATGAAAGGCGCTAAATCTGGTATTCAAGCCTTGTTACAGGCGTAAACATCGCGAACTTTTTACAGCACGCTAGCCCCATCCATGGGGCTTGGCTCGGGATCCCTGCCTTAGATGGCAGTAAAAAATCCACGGCTACCTATCTAGTATGTCAAAACACGATTAGCATAGTCGCCCAATATCGCGGATCCCAAACACTCTTTTTTTAGCACTTATCGCATGAAATACAGCATATTGTGGAGTCCACCAAAACGTATAGCCACATCTGCTTTTTGATTCACCACAGGCTTACCATGACAGGCTACACCAAGGGCAGCTTCTTCCATCATCACCAAGTCGTTTGCACCGTCACCTAAGGCAACGGTTTGAGTATTTGGTATATTCCATTGCGCTGATAGTGCTCGAACCGTGTCGGCTTTTACTTGGGCATTGATAATGTCACCAATCACTTCTCCAGTTAGCGTGCCATTTTCCTCACCCAAGGTATTGGAGACTGCTGCATCTAATCCGAGTCGGTCTCTGAGATAATCGGCAAAATAGGTAAAACCGCCCGAGGCAATGGCCATTTTCCAGCCATTTT
Source organism: Alteromonadaceae bacterium (assembly GCA_027013165.1). Taxonomy (GTDB): domain Bacteria; phylum Pseudomonadota; class Gammaproteobacteria; order Enterobacterales; family Alteromonadaceae; genus Alteromonas. The sequence continues at coordinate 16,304 of JALUXV010000515.1, read as the reverse complement.
CTGCAAGTGTTTGCGTAAGGCTTTGTACACCTGGCATCAAAGGAATACCATTTCTGATTTGCAGAAGCTTATCCACACTTACGCCCTTTAAACAAGCCACACGATGTATCAAGCTATCATTAAACGCTATCTCACCGCGCATAGCTCGGGCTGTCACATTTGAGACCTCCTCACCTACACCGGCCAACTTTGCGATTTCATCAATACACTCTATGGATATAAGCGTACTGTCCATATCCATAACCAGTAAACCCGGTTCTGAAAGTGTTGGTTGTTGGTGCTGTAATCCCACATTAAGGTGAAGCGAAAGGGCTACGTCTTCTAATCGAAGCGCTAGGGCATCATGAGCAATAGTTACAGGTTCACATTGCACAACCACCACACTATCGCCAAAGTAACCATCTAAGGCGTGTAAACCAATAACTTTTGGTTTTACTATGTCTTCAAGAGCAGTAAGCACTAACTCGACACTGTGAAGCGTCATTGCTTGCCCTACTAGGGTAAGAGTAGCCAGCCCTTCCTCGTATTCAATGGGACTGAGGGAGTTTTTTAAATATGCAGCGCTATGTTTAGCGCTTTCGTTGAGATCACTAAATAGGGAGTTAAACATCGATAGTATTGAACGGAGTAAGCGTGAACATATGCTAACCAAAGTCAGAGCCAGTTAAAATACGTACTTGGAAAATATCTAAAATTAACCTACTGTGGGAGCTAGAAAATGGTAAATTATTGAAAAAGCTACATGCTCTCAAAAGAAAAAAAACAAAACACCCTGATTCACTTTGCAAATCCACACTCAACATACACTGCATTTAAACGGGTTGTACACACACTGATGTTCAGCATCAGTATTGGTTTACTCATTGCATTTTTCTTGTTATTTCAGCGCTACCAAGCGCAGTGGCTTGATGTGCAGACGTCCCAACCAGGCAAAGCACTCACCGCTCAGTACGCTTCACTGATCGCAGCCCCCCTGCAAAGTAAAAATACAGATGTGCTACTTAGCATGGTAACTAAATTCACCAGCGACCCGTTAATTACGTCAGTCACTATATACGATGAAAAAGGCGTGCATTTAGCCCCTTTAGCCCAACACGACAGTGTTGTTTCTTTACTGCAAAATACATCCCTTCCACCAACGATTTACTTGGAAAACGTGCTATCTACAGACGGCTCAGTAGTGGGTTATTTGAGAGTCGTATTAGATTCAGAAGCCCTATTAGTTAAACCTCTAGAGATACGAGCACAACAAGAGCAGCTTGTTGTAGTGCTTGCCATGCTGTGCTTTATTCTTGGCGTGTACGCTACTCGTACTTTCTATAAAGCCAGAGTTTTTTTAGTTGGGTTAGATAAACCATCACGGTGAAACAGCCTATGGTAATTGGCTGTTGTAATATCAATGATATGGCTGGCGTCCTGCTCAAGTAGTTCTGCTAAACCATTGACTACATCTATCAAGTACGCTGGTTCGTTTGTCTGTCCTTGTCTACCGTGCATAGGCATATCAGGCGAATCAGTTTCGAGTAATATGCGGTCTGAAAATTCACCGAATAGCGCTTTTACACTAGCCCGAGTTTTTGCGCCTCTGGGATAAGTTATTGTCCCTCCTATGCCCACATAAAATCCCTTTTCAATGTACTGCATTGCCACTTCTACGCTGCCAGAAAATGCGTGAACCACACCCCCACTGTCAAATTGGCGTTGTTTTAACGCAGCCAAAAGTAAATGATGACTTTTTCTATGATGGAGTATCACCGGCAAACGATAGCGTTTAGCTAAAGATAGTTGTGCATTGAGTACGTCATGTTGAATATGTAACGGGCAATTGATAGCAGTGTCGATCCCTATTTCACCCACGGCAGCCACATTCTTATTATTTCTCAACAGTGTTTCCAAAGTGTCTAATGCAGGTTTGAGTTCACATTGTTCGATAAAATAAGGATGGATCCCTAGGGCAATGTCGATATCAATGTCGGATACATTGCTATTTACCAACACTTGTTGACGGTGCCATCCGTTAGGCGTGGTACCTGGTATCAATAATCGAGTGATACCCTTGCTTTTGGCTCGTTCGAGTACTGAATCAACAGAAGAAAATAACTGAGGTAGGTCTAGGTGACAGTGGCTATCAATCACGTTTGCCTCACCAATGTAGCACTAAGGCATTAAGCGCTGTATTGTCCACGATCCATCGGCTTGCTTATTATATTCAAACCTATCGTGAAGTCTGTCTTCGCCACCCTGCCAAAATTCAATTTGGTGGGGCACTATTCGAAAGCCGCCCCAAAAGTCAGGAACTGGCAAATCTTTGTTGGCGAACTTTTCTTTTAGTTGAGAAAACTGTGTCATGAGCAATTCACGACTGCTAATAGGTTTGCTTTGCTTTGATGCAAACGCTGCCAATTGACTTTCTTTGGGGCGAGAAAAAAAGTAGTTCGCGTTTTCTTTTAACGAGAGTTTTTCGACCACACCACAAACGCGTATTTGACGTTCCATAAAAAACCAAGGGAAATGACAGGACACTTTAGGGTTGTTTGACAACTCTTTCGCTTTGCGGCTGCCTAAATTGGTGAAAAACACAAATCCTGCATCAGTAACGTCTTTAAGCAAAACAATGCGTTGCGACGGCTGCCCTTGGTCAGAAACGGTAGCAAGGGTCATGGCGGTAGGATCAGGGAACTGAGTTTCTATAGTGTCATTCAGCCACTGATTAAATAAGGTAATAGGGTTTGGGGTTAAATCGCGCTCTGACAATGTCCCTTTTGAATACTGCCTGCGTAGGTCACTTAACGCCATAAAAAATCCCTCGTATTAACCTCTGTCTTCGCCATAACCCAATGACCGAAGTGCTCGCTCATCGTCTGCCCATCCTTGTTTCACTTTAACCCAAAGCTCTAGAAATACTTTGTTATCGAACAAGTTTTCCATATCCTTACGGGCTTGTTCACCAATCGTTTTAAGGTGTTTACCACCCTTTCCTATCACCATGCGTTTTTGTGTTTCGCGCTCAACAAGAATTAACCCATTAATGCGGTAAACACCGTTGTCGGCTAACTTAAACTGTTCAATCTCTACCGTGGTGGAATATGGAAGTTCGTCACCGGTAAAACGCATCAGTTTTTCACGAATAATTTCCGCAGCCATAAATCGACTTGAGCGGTCGGTAATGTAATCTTCAGGGAAGAAAAATTCGCTAGGCGGTAAACTGTCAGCAACTAATTGGCGAATATCGTCTACCATCTTGCCTTGTTTAGCACTAATTGGAATGATGTGCGCGAATGCGTGTTTCTCGGCAAGGGCTTGCAAGTGCACCATAAACGCTTCTTTGTCGTCGACCTTGTCCATCTTATTGACGATGAGATAGCAAGGTAAACCTGAGTCTTTAACTTTCGACAACACTAAATCGTCTTCTGGGTTCCAGCGAGAGCCTTCAACCACCATTAGGACCAAGCCTACTTCCGCCAAAGAACTCTGAGCTGCACGGTTCATATAACGGTTAATCGCACGCTTTTCGTCGTGGTGTAATCCAGGTGTGTCGACGTAAATCGCTTGATAATCACCCTCGGTATCAATACCTAAGATACGATGTCGAGTCGTTTGAGGCTTGCGTGAAGTAATACTGACCTTTTGACCGAGCAAACGGTTGAGAAGCGTCGACTTCCCTACATTTGGGCGCCCTACAATAGCCACTAAGCCACAACGAGTTTCACCGCTATGCATGCCACTAGTTGGCTGCGTCATCTAATTTCTCCAACGTTAAACGTGCGGCTTCCTGCTCGGCTTTTCTACGGCTGTTTCCAGTGGCGATAACGTCACGAGAAAACTCAGTGATTTTGCAACTTACCGTAAAGGTTTGATCGTGGTCTTTCCCAGACACACTTACTACAGTGTATTCTGGCAGCGGACTTTTACGCGATTGAAGGTATTCTTGTAATCGGGTTTTACTGTCTTTCGGGTGTGCATTAGGATCTAACCCAGCGATTCTCGTTTTCCACAAGGTTAAAATAACCTTGCGTACTTCATCGATACCGGAATCTAGGTAAATTGCACCAAGCACAGCTTCGACTACGTCTGCAAGGATAGAGCTTCTGCGATGCCCGCCACTTTTAAGCTCACCTGGCCCTAGCTTTAATAAATCGCCCATACTGGCCTCGCGAGCTAACTCAGCAAGGGTTTCACCTTTAACCAGCGTTGATCGCATCCGAGTAAGCTTACCTTCCGGAACATTAGGAAATCGCGCATACAAGGTATCTGCGATAACCATCCCTAATATTGCATCACCCAAGAACTCTAAGCGCTCATTATGCTGCTTAGAGGCGCTGCGATGTGTGAGTGCCTGTGCAAGCAGAGCTTCGTTTGTAAAGGTATAACCTATCGCTTTATATAGCTTGCGGTACTTGTCAATTCCCAGCATTAATCAATGCCACCTACGCGATCGAAGCGCACACCTGTAGGGATCCAAGTCGGCAAGAAATCAGACTCTTTGCGCTCAAATTCAAAAGAAATCCAAATGGCTACGGCTTCACCCACTAGGTGTTCGTCAGAAACAAAGCCCCAGAAACGACTGTCACGGCTGTTGTCTCGATTATCACCGAGTACAAAATACTTACCTTCAGGTACTAGCCATTCATTTCTGCGCGTACCCGGTTGTGTATAGAAATGCGCAGGAGAAACATCTCTTGATGGATGGCGAAGGATATCGTGCTCTCTGTCACCCAAAGTTTCCGTGTAACGCATCAATTGCGTCATTTCCTGAACGAACTCTCCACGAGACACAAATTCTAGTGGTACGGCTTCCAGTGGTGCACAAGCATCGGCAGCCCCTTCACACTTGGGTTTGATAAACACTTGCTTGTTGTCGTAAACCACAGTGTCACCTGGAAGACCTACAACACGTTTGATGTAGTCTACACGAGTGTCTTCGGGATACTTAAATACAACAACATCTCCGCGCTCTGGTGCTCCAGTATCTAAAAACTTGTGACGAAAAACTGGATCTTTCACACCGTAGGCATATTTTTCTACCAATATAAAATCGCCGACTAAAAGCGTAGGCATCATTGAGCCAGAAGGTATTTGGAATGGCTCGTATAAAAATGATCTCAATACCAGTACAAAAGCAATAATCGGGAAAATCTGTTGTGCCGTGTCTACGATGTATGGAAGTTGCGGGTCCTCACCATACTCAGCACCCTCGGCATCCGCAGCCGCTTGCAATTGGGCCTTGCGCTTTGGAGCGAACACTAGACTATCAACGAGCCATATCAACCCAGACGCTATAGTAAGCGCAACTAGGATCAATGAAAAATAATTGGCCATTATTTACCTACCTTCAATACCGCAAGAAACGCATCCTGTGGTAACTCTACGTTGCCTACCTGCTTCATTCTTTTCTTCCCTTCCTTTTGCTTTTGCAAAAGCTTTTTCTTACGACTTACATCACCACCATAACACTTGGCGATTACGTTTTTGCGCATTTGTTTTACCGTACTGCGAGCAATAACGTGATTACCAATGGCAGCTTGTATTGCAATATCAAACATCTGACGAGGAATTAGCTCGCGAAGTTTTTCAACTAACTCGCGGCCACGGCTTTGAGAGTTTTCTCGGTGTGTGATAACCGCTAGCGCGTCGACTCGCTCGCCATTAATTAAAATATCCACCCGCACCATGTCTGAAGTTTGGAAGCGCTTGAAATTATAATCTAATGAAGCAAAACCACGACTGGTTGATTTCAAACGGTCGAAGAAGTCGAGCACTACCTCGGCCATAGGCAATTCATAGGTAACTGCAACCTGTTTGCCGTGATATGCCATGTTAGTTTGGGTGCCGCGCTTCTCAACACATAGGGTAATAACATTACCCAAGAATTCTTGAGGCACAAGAATATTAGCTTCAACTAGAGGCTCTCGAATTTCAGCAATATCGTTTACTGGCGGTAACTTAGAAGGGTTATCAACCGTGACGATTTCGCCTTTGGTGGTTTCTACTTCATAAATTACTGTTGGTGCTGTGGTGATAAGCCCAAGGTCATACTCTCGCTCCAGGCGCTCTTGAATAATTTCCATATGGAGCATACCCAAGAACCCGATACGGAAACCAAAACCAAGTGCTGCTGAGCTTTCTGGCTCATAGAATAATGACGCATCGTTCAGGCTCAATTTACCCAGTGCATCTCGGAAATCTTCATAATCATCTGAACTGATCGGGAAAATACCTGCATAAACCTGAGGTTTAACTTTTTTAAACCCAGGAAGCGCGCCTTCAGCAGGGTCTTTTGCAAGGGTAATGGTATCGCCCACTGGCGCACCTTGAATGTCTTTGATGCCAGCGATAATAAAGCCTACTTCACCCGCTCGAAGTACACCTGTGTCTAGTGCTTTTGGCGTAAATACACCTATTTTGTCGACTTGGTGAGTTTGACCATTCGACATAATTTGAATCTTGTCTTTCTTGCTTAGCTCACCTTCTACAATGCGCACTAACGATACAACACCTTGATAATTATCAAACCAAGAGTCGATAATTAGCGCCTTTAGCGGGGCGTCGCGATTACCTTCTGGCGGAGGGATATCATTAACGATAACCTCGAGTACGTCTTCGATACCAATCCCTGTTTTCGCAGAACAGCGCACTGCATCAATAGCATCAATACCAACAATGTCTTCAATTTCTTCGGCAACGCGCTCTGGTTCAGCCTGTGGCAAGTCGATCTTATTCAATACAGGAACCACTTCCATATCCATTTCTATGGCGGTGTAACAGTTTGCTAGGGTTTGTGCTTCAACGCCTTGACCTGCGTCAACAACCAGCAGCGCACCTTCACAAGCAGCCAAAGAGCGAGATACTTCATAGGTAAAATCTACGTGTCCGGGAGTATCGATAAAGTTAAGCTGATAGGTTTCCCCATCTTTCGCTTTGTAATTCAAGGTGACACTTTGCGCTTTGATGGTAATGCCACGCTCGCGCTCCAAATCCATTGAGTCCAATACTTGTTCCGCCATTTCGCGGTCAGAAAGGCCACCACAGTGTTGAATAAGACGATCCGACAAAGTGGATTTACCGTGGTCGATATGAGCGATGATACTGAAATTACGAATGTGCGATTGTTGCATAATGCTGGAGATTACCTGCAGAAAGTGTCATTAAACCAAATTCTCTGTGACATATTTCGATGAATACACAGAGCGTGCGGATTTTACCCATTTATTTGGTGAAAAGCGAATTAAACCCAACCTGTTAATAATACACATAGAGTAATGATTGGGTTTAGGTGATTAACTGAATGCTACTAATTAGCTTTAGTGGGCAGTATTACAGGCTGAAACCTGCCTGATTCAAGCCGTTTTAACTTGTGTGAAACCCACACGTACGACATAAAAGTGATAAGCGCTGCCGGTGGAATGCGCCAGAGTTCGTGTACCAGGCCTAATGCGTTAAACACGACTGTAAACAGTCCGATGCTCACAAGGAATGTGAGTAATGGCACCACATAAAGCATTAGCGAAGCGCTAATAACACCGGCTTCTGGTAGTCCAATGGTTACGGACTGCCCGACCATTACAGGTACGGGAGTACGTAATGTGAGTAATTGCTTTTTCGGTGCAAGCGCCCTTGAAATAACACCAGTACCGCAGTCTGACTGCGCTTGACAACTATTACAGGTAGACTTAACTGCGGCCTCTACGGTCACTTCATCACCAGATACAGCAACAACCACCGCCGTTTCTTTTATCATGGGTTAGCCGCCGTTAAGGATGTGGCTATAGCGTTAGCCGTAGCAAGGGGAATTTCTCCTACCACTGTTACCTGCGCGTTCCCATCTGTCAGTGTTAGAAAGGTGTTGAGTTCATGGCGCAGTGCTGCATCACTACCTACTGCGTCTGAAGCGGGTTGCACGTAAACAGAAACATCGACTAACCCATCACTAAACATCTTATACTCGACAACTTGGCCTGTAAGCGCCAAGCGACGTATATCTCTGCGAATTTCTTTCATTCCCACGGGTAAATATTCGACTTCCCAGCTATGTTCACGCAAAGGCTGAGACGCTATCTCCATTGGAGAAGGTAACAAGGCTTGATTAATTCGAGAAAAATAAGGATGTGGTACTTCTGCTATCATTAGGGAGGTGACTTGGATCTGCTCTAAAAGCGCCCCCTGTAAATCCAACATATTGAGCTTGAGCGGCATACCTGACGCCTCGTCTAGCCATAACTGATAACTAAAACGGCTATTGTCTCGGCTTACAATACGAATCTGTTGCGCAGGGCGACCCGCTACTCTTGCTCTTCCCACGCTAACAAACTCGTAGCTGGGTTTTAAACGCTCAGGATAGTACAACAACTCACTGGGCAAGGGTCCATCTATAATGCTAGAGCGTAAACTGTATGGCGCAACATCAGGTTCAAACACGCTCACAATATCGTTCACACGAATCAGCTCTTGCCCCGGGCCATTTTGTAAATTCAACTGCTCCATATGGGTGCCGTCTTCAAGCACGGCGTGGCGCCATAAGTACGGTGTAGTCTCGTTACCAGCCCGACTTTGCACAAAAGCCACTTGAAAGTTGCTATTTTGAACAACCTGAGTCATGCGATTTAACCAATCCCATGTTGTCACCACCTGAGGAACCACTGGCTCACCGACTGAATCTTCTGGCTGAGATTCTTGTGCAACAGATAAAGTAGAGATTGCGAAAATAACTACTGACGCTGCATATTTTAGTTGGTTCAAAAACACACGTACCAGCCGACATTGGGCTGGTACGTTAAAAGCACTAAATTTTCTCATTAAACTTCGCTATTAATAAATCACTTATGGACGATCGTCCTGTTCTTCTGCGTCGTCTGCACTATTGTTTTCTTGAGCCTGTTGCAAACGAACTTGCTGTTCATGATCAGCAATCAATGCATTTATTTTGCGGTTTCTTTCCAATACTTCACTCATGTCATTACGCGGTAACTCTCGCGTTTGTTCTAAACTGACTGGTGAAAGACCACCCTGAGTGAAGTGTGTCGGCGCTGTAGTAAATGGTTCTGTTGGTGCAGGCTCATTCATAAACTGAACACCTAAGATCATCGCCACAGCCACAGATGCCGCAACGGCAAACTGTCCAGATTGTTTAGCAAAAGGAACCACATTGTTGAGCACAGGAATTGACTTCCAGCGCGCGGTTTTGGGAGCTAGGATCGCAGGTTCACTTTCTAGTGCCGCTGCTACGCTCGCAGTAATATCTAGCTGTGGGGCTACCGTCGCTTCCTTACGCATTGCACTTCTTATTACATGGTAGCGCTGCCACTTAGCTTGCATTTCATCGTCAGTTTTGATTGCGTCGATGATTTCATTGCCATCGATTTCACCGTCCATGAATGCAGACAAATTTTCTTGCTGTTGCGTCATTATGTTCACTTCCAGATCATTCTTGATCATTTACTACCCTATCACAGCTGTTAGTCAGCGTCATATTAAGAAAGTTCACTTTCTTTATTAATTTTCTAGCAATGGTTGAATAACTTTGTCTATTGCTTCACGCGCTCGGAATATACGAGAGCGCACGGTTCCCACTGGACAAGCCATTACACTTGCAATTTCCTCGTAGCTCAGCCCTTCAATTTCTCGTAGGGTTATTGCCATACGTAGGTCTTCTGGTAACTTTTCAACGACTTTAAATAAGGTCTCTTGAATCTCATCAGACAGCAAACTACGTTCAGGAGTGGTTTGTTCTCGCAAGGCGTCGCTACCTTCGTAATAGTCTGCTTCGTCAGCATCCACATCACTTGCAGGCGGTTTTCTGCCCTGCGCGACTAAGTAATTTTTAGCACTGTTAACTGCAATACGATAAAGCCACGTATAAAACGCACTGTCACCACGAAAGTTCGGCAACGCTCGATAAGCCTTGATAAAAGCATCCTGCGTTACATCCGCCACATCACCTGTGTTTCTTACGTATCGAGACACCAAATGCATAACTTTGTGCTGGTAACGAGTTACCAGTAAGTTAAATGCATTTTTATCGCCTTTTTGTACTCTTTCGACCAACTGTTGGTCGGTAATCTGCTCGCTCATTCGAGCCATCTCTCCATACTTCTTACTACTCAATAGCTCTAACAAGCACTAAGTAGACGCATCACTTTGCCAAAAGTTCTAAAAAAATTTAATTTTTTTTAAAAAGCCGAATGAATCAACTAAGAATCGTTGTTTTTTAACACCTATCCATTAGACTTGCCGAACCTAGCTTCTTCTTATGCTTGTAAAATACATGAAATCAGTGCCTTCTTCATTAACTTCCAGTTCAAATGCCATAGAACATCGTTGCGACGTACTTATTATCGGTAGTGGCGCGGCGGGTTTGAGCCTTGCGCTCAAACTTGCAGACCATTGCCAGGTTATCGTTTTAAGCAAAAGTGATCGCAACGAAGGGTCTACCCGCTATGCGCAAGGGGGAATTGCAGCGGTATTTGACGAGCAAGACTCAATTGAGGCTCATGTTAAAGATACATTAAAAGCAGGCGGTGATTTATGCGAAGAGGCTGCCGTGCGCTTTACCGCGGAAAAAGCCAAAGAAGCACTGAGCTGGCTGATTGAATATGGCGTGCCTTTTGACACCGAAACCACGGCCTCAGGGGAAGAGCGCTTTCACCTTACTCGTGAAGGTGGTCATAGCCACCGCCGAATACTCCACGCCGCAGATGCCACTGGGGAAGCGCTGCAAATCACACTTAATGACGCCGTATCTGTACACCCCAATATACACATCTTCGAGCGATACAACGCTATTGACCTAATACCGTCAAAAACCCAAAAAGGGCATTGTACAGGTGCGTACGTTTGGAACCGTCAACAAGAGCACGTTGAAGTGATTCGGGCACCTTTTATTGCATTAGCCACGGGTGGCGGCAGTAAGGTGTACCAATATACATCGAATCCAGATGTATCCAGCGGAGATGGTATTGCCATGGCATGGCGAGCGGGCTGCCGCGTTGCCAACATGGAATTTAATCAGTTTCATCCAACCTGCTTGTACCACCCGCAAGCTAGAAACTTTCTTATTACCGAAGCACTTCGTGGTGAAGGCGCTAACTTGTGTCACGCGGATGGTACAAGGTTCATGAAAAAATTTGATGAAAGGGGCGACTTAGCGCCGCGAGACGTGGTAGCAAGGGCTATAGACTACGAAATGAAACGCCTAGGTGAAGACTGTATGTATTTAGATATTAGTCACAAACCGGCGGATTTTATTGTTAAACACTTCCCCAATATATATCGCAAATGTCGCTCGTTAGGGATAGACATAACCCGAGAACCCATTCCGGTAGTACCTGCGGCGCATTATAGCTGTGGTGGCGTTATGACCGACTTTAACGCCAAAACCGACCTTGAAAATGTCTATGCAGTGGGTGAAGTTGCTTATACTGGCCTTCATGGCGCTAACCGTATGGCATCTAACTCTTTACTCGAATGTATTGTTTTTGCCCGATCGGCAGCGGAACATATACAGAAGCGTTTACATACCGTGTCTTACGAAGAACCTATTCCACCCTGGGATGAGAGTCAGGTGTCTAATTCTGACGAAGAGGTTATTATTCAACACAACTGGCATGAACTACGGTTATTTATGTGGGATTACGTGGGAATTGTGCGCACCGACAAACGACTAGAGCGAGCGATGCGCCGTATAAGGCTTCTAGAACAAGAAATTCATGAATATTACGCACACTTTAAAGTGAGTAATAATTTACTAGAACTGCGCAACTTGGTGACTGTGGCAGAACTTATCGTACGCTGCGCCATGCAGAGAAAAGAAAGTCGCGGACTGCACTTTAATCTTGATCACCCAAATCAACTAGACGATGCAAAACCCACTGTACTCATTCCCGATAAAGCAAAAGCGAACGTTACCGTAGGCTCACTCACCACGTGAGCCTAAAACAAACGACTTCGCGGTTAGTTTTTAATATTTGTCTTAATGGAAAACAAGGCCGTTAAATGGGTCTCATTGTGAGACTCATCAGCCACACTAATCTCTATAGAATCGTCGGTTTTATTGTGTTGCAGAATTTCAATGACGTTTGGCAAAGGTATTGGACGTTTGAAGCTACATTCAACTTCACTAATCTCTCCACCAGCTACTTGTGCAGCCGAGGATATACCTTGAGCCAGTGTCCACATACCATGCGCAATGGGTTGCTTAAACCCGAAAATTTTAGCGCTTAAGCTGAACAAATGAATGGGGTTGTAATCGCCAGAAATTTTAGCGTACCGACGGCCAATGTCACTAGGCGCTGAGATACTGTTAAGCAGCACAGTCGGCGCTGTTTCTCGCCACGGCTCATTAGCTATTTTTTTAGGTTTTGGTGACACATGTACCGCTTTAACTTTTACTAAGTAACTGCTCACCGCCTGATATACCATCATACCGTTTTGAAGGGCATCTAGAGAAATATCTACTACCCAACCTTTACTGTGAGGCGTTACTCGCAAGTACTTCACACGGCATTCAAAGGGAGAGGCCAGCGACAGGGTTCCAGAAACCGTTACTCGGTTTTCCACGTGAACTAAACCTAACAAGGGGAAAGGACTCTTTTTGTCCAATAAACACTGCATTTGGAGCTCTAATGACATCATCTGTACATACAAAGGATGCACATACGCCGACGGCTCCCAATTTACCAATTCGCAAAATGCTTGATAATGGGTTTGTGACAAATCAAGTGTTTTAGCATATATCCTCGCTGGTAGCACAGGAGGCTTGAATTGCATGAGCTGCCGTTTATCAACCCGTTTAAACAGGGCCTGAGAATACTCACGAAACATGACTAGTTAGCTCCATTGTTAGTCTTTCGCTGCACAGCTAATATTACTCTAGCGAGTCGCCGATAATTCGCTTCGCTGCACTCATTTTTTAACACCCATCGCTCAACGTGAACACCTTGCTGGTTTTTAGCCACAGCGACTTTTAGGTATAACCCCCAATAAGTCAATGTAGAGGCTGGTGTTAATATACCCTCAACACTAGTGTCGTCCCTTTGGCCTTCGCCGTCGCTAGATTGACACCAGGATACGTATCCGTTTTCTTGCAAATGAATGCTAGTGTTGTTATCTGTAACTACTTCACAGCGACTTAATACCGCTAAGGTCAGTAAAGACAATAACACCAATACAATTATTGGGTTAATCCACGTCCATACCATCCAGGGCATGCAAACAAATGCAAACCAAGCACTAAGTACAGGTAGTAAGGTTGTGAAACTTCGTATTGGCGATGTGGTAACTTGAACCCTATACCTTAACACGCTTCAATATGCGGCTGACCATTTCAGCCAGTTCAGGGTCGTCACATTTTTGATGCCCCATAAACCAAGCAAAAAGATCTGGGTCGTCGCAGGTTAAAAGACGCTCAAAGGTTTCTTGTTGCTCAAACGTCAAACTGTCGAACGCCGCTTCAACAAAAGGCAACAGCAAAACGTCTAACTCAAGCATTCCTCGGCGGCAAGCCCACTTTAATCTGGCCAATCGTTTTGGTTCAAACATATTTGTCTTCTTAAGATTACTTTGCCCTAATAATACCACGGGGCCACTTATTCGATCACTGCTCTTTTGACCCAAAGGCAGTATACTTCATATTTTTTTAACTAATAGATGATTAAATTGTTAGGAAAACCCTCCCGCCCCCTTGATAATCCTGTGGATTCCCCTACTTTGCTGTTAACGATAATAATTTGTCTTGAGAGTACGCAATGAATAAGCTCAATCACCTAACCGACCTTTCCGACTACTATGCCATTTCGCTCAGTGAGCAAGCTGTAATAGCGTTAGTCGGCGAGCAAGCTTCTCAATATCTTCACAGCCAAGTGACCATTAATATTGAGACGCTAGGTGAAAGCCAAGTACGTTGGGCAGCCCATTGCGACAATAAAGGCAAGGCTTGGTCAGTATCGCAAATATGCCGATTTAACAATGCTTTGCTTATGCTAGTTAACAGCAGCGCTCAGCAGGCTTCATTGGCGGAGCTTAAGAAATACGGGGTCTTCTCAAAAGTTGAAATTACTGACAGTACTGCTGAGTTCAAACAGTATTATGTGAGTAATGAAGTAGCTCAACTCACGCTGAGTCAAACCTTTGCAACACTTCCTACAGAAACACTTCAAAGTACCCGTAATGAACACGGGTTAGTATTTAAGTCTGATTTACATGACGGTGGTTATTATGTTGTCTTGACTAAGGATTACAGTGCTGTTTACGAGCAACAACTCAAAGACCAGAACATTCCTCAGTATAGCCATGAGGTATTTACGGCGCTGTCTATCGCGAGTGCCCGCGCCGATATCCAAGACATAGGCGGTGGTGAGTTTGTTCCTCAAATGCTAAATGTACAAGCGATCAATGGCATCGACTTTGATAAAGGCTGTTACATGGGACAAGAAGTTGTCGCCCGTACGCGCTTTTTGGGTAAAAACAAGCGTGCGGCGTTTTCCTTTGCAGTCCCACAATGCTTGCCCATAAAAGCGGGAGATACTATTGAGAAGCAACTAGAGGACAACTGGCGCCGTGGCGGTACAGTGGTAAAAGTTGCCGTGCTTGGCAATGAAACTCACTTTATGGCAGTGTTACCTAACGACACCACAAGTAACGATAATTTTAGAGTGAGCGATAACCTTAACGTTTCATTTAGTGTGCTCCCATTGCCGTACAGCATTGAGCAAGCGGCAAGCAACCTAAAACGAAAGCGCTCGTAATTACATTTAAACCCAAAAAGTATTCAACTTCACCTATAATACTGGGTTAAAGCACAATAACTAGGAATAACTATGACCATTAAAGCCGATAGCGTCGTTACGCTTCACTATACCGTTTCAACAGAAGACGGTACGACGCTGGACTCTTCAGTTGATAAATCTCCATTGGTGGTACTTCTTGGAAATCACTTTCTTATTGAAGGGCTAGAAGACGCACTTATCGGTAAAGCAAAGGGCGATGAATTTACAGTGACGGCTCCGCCTGAAAAAGCCTACGGTGAGCGCGTTGATACCCTAGTTCAACAGGTACCCCGTTCAATGTTTGAAGGTATGGATGTGGAAGTGGGTATGTCGTTTAGAGCCACCACCGAGGAAGGCGAACAGTCGGTCATTATTATTGACGTTACTGACGAAGAAGTGGTTGTTGATGGAAATCATCCACTTGCTGGCATACCACTCACATTCGACGTTAACGTAATTGATGTTCGTGAACCTACTGCTGATGAACTAGCCCATGGTCACGCACACTCTGAAGGCTCCGCTTGCGGCCATAAGCACTAGTAAAAGAAGCCCGGTAACGTACAGTTAGCGGGCTTTTTTTTTGTACTATCAAACTCGCACTAAATCGCTTCTTCGCCAGTCTCTCCAGTACGAATACGAACGGCGCTCTCTACCGAATAGACAAAAATCTTACCGTCGCCGATTTTTCCCGTTTTTGCTGACGCCTCAATGGCTTCGATAGCTTTCTCGGCAATATCATCAGCAAGCACAAGCTCTAGCTTCATTTTAGGTAGAAAATCTACTTGATATTCAGCACCTCGGTATAGCTCAGTATGGCCTTTTTGGCGCCCAAAGCCTTTAACTTCAGTCACTGTCATACCCGTTATACCAGCTTCTGATAACGCCTCTCGAACATCGTCGAGTTTGAATGGTTTGATTATCGCTTCAATTTTTTTCATGTCGACTACTCATCATATACCGTAGGAATTGGAATGCGTTTGTGTTGTGTACGCTCGTAGATATACAGCAACTTTTCTTCTACGTCAGCAGGTACTTCTCGACCTTCTAGGAAGTCATCGATTTGATCATAGGTCATCCCTAGCGCTTGCTCGTCTGCCTTTTGCGGCGTTAACGACTCAAGATCTGCCGTGGGGGCCTTGGTGATGATAGTTTGGGGCGCGCCTAGGTGCTCTGCGATTTGACGAACTTGTCGCTTACTTAACCCAAAGAGCGGAGCTAAATCACAAGCACCATCACCGTATTTAGTGTAAAAGCCAGTGATATTTTCTGCCGAGTGATCGGTACCTAACACCAAGCCATCAACCATACCAGCAATCTCGTACTGTATAACCATACGAGTTCGCGCTTTAACATTACCCTTCACAAAGTCTTGCTTGGCTTCACTTTCAGGCAGTAAACCCGCCGCACCCAATGCTTCGCTTGTACTTTGATGAATAGCATCTGCTCCGGGTTGAACATTAACAGCGATAGATTGAGAAGGAGAAATAAAGGACACAGCCTGTTGTGCGTCATCCTCATCAGCTTGTGTTTGGTAAGGTAAGCGCA
>JALUXV010000514.1 GCA_027013165.1 Alteromonadaceae bacterium | reverse complement strand
GTTGTAGGTGATGCTCCAGTAAAAAATCACACGGGTACAATCAAACTAAATATCTACAAAGGTCATTGTAAAGTCGACTATATTATTCGCTGTGAATCAAACGCTTGGATACCCAGTTTTATTCTCGAATACTTTGTCATACGCGACATAAAATCAGCAATGTTCAAGCTAGCGAATTATTTTGAATATAAGTTTGAGCATTCATTGGAAAGGGGCAATAGTCGTGAAAATTGAAATAATATTGTTGCTACTAAGCCCAATTTTCTTGACGTGTATTGCCATTGAATATTGCACTCATCGTCAAAATTATTCGCTCAAAGACAGTATTAGTAGCACGGTACTGGCTCTACTTCATCAAGGAGCAGACCTACTCGCACTAACGGTGCTTATGCCAGTATTTTTATACTTACATCAGTGGCGTTTGTTCGACGTAGAACTATCGCCTCTGACTGTGCTAATCGCCTTTATTTTTCAAGACTTTTTGTATTATTGGTTTCACCGAGCAAGTCACAGCATTCACTGGATGTGGGCTGCGCATGTTGTTCATCACAGCTCACCAAAGATGAATTTAACAACAGCATTTCGTCAAAGCTTTATGTATCCCATCGCCGGCATGTGGCTATTCTGGACACCTATGGTTTTAATAGGCTTCCCCGTTGAGTTAACCTTCTTGGTTGTTGCGCTTAATTTGGCGTTTCAATTTTTTGTTCATACACAAGCCATAAAGCGACTTGGCTGGCTTGAGCATATATTCAATACACCATCGCATCACCGCGTACACCATTCTGTGGTAGAACAGCATATTGATAAGAACTTCGCGGGAGTACTGATTCTTTGGGACAAGTTATTCGGCACATTCGAAAAAGAATCAGAAACTATACCGTGTCAGTATGGTGCAGTTGATCACCCCTATTTATTGAACCCCGTAAAAGCAACGTTCTGGCAATGGAAATTTATGCTACTTCAATGTACCAATAAAAAGGGAATATCAGCGAAGCTAAAAGTCCTATTTGGGGACCCGAATGATAAATAAACAAAACCTTTACAGCTGCCAACTCAAATCACTTTGACCAAACATTAATACGGTTTTTCCCCGATTGTTTCGCTTGGTACATCAGGCTATCTGACATGCTTAAAAAAGAGGTAAAGTCGTTATCTGTTGGAGTTATCGAACACAATCCTATACTTACCTCTAAATTCCCTACATCATCACCGTCCAGTACACTAATAGGCACTGAATTGATTTCATTCAAAAGACTGTGCGTAAGCTTTAAAGACTGATTTCTTGATGTATTCCCCCACAGTGCCACAAATTCGTCGTTTCCTAAACGGGCACATATATCCGACGCTCTGCCGGTACATTGTTTCATTTTTTGCGCGACCTGCTTTAGACATGAATCTCCCACATCATGGCCAAAACTGTCGTTGATGGCTTTTAACCCGTCAATATCTACTATCGCTAAAGAAATGGGATGCTGATTTCGCCGACAATGATGCCATTCATAGTCAAGAAACTCGTCAAACCTACGTCGGTTAGCTATGTTAGTCAGTGCATCTACTCGCGTTAGACGCTGATTTTCTCTTTCTAAATTTTTTCGTTCAGACACGTCTTGATGAGAAACAATGAAATAGCTTCCATCCTTGTATTGGAACCTATCTATTTTCATCTCATACCACGCACTACCATCGACATGACTCGGGTATTCCATGATGAAATTTGCTAACAATCCGTTCTTAAGCTTTGTAAGCCCCTGAATAACCGAAGCTTTAAATTCACCACTATCATAGTCACTACTGGATTTGGTTTGATAATAATTATAGCCAATCCATTCGACGTTTGATGACGGGCCAAATTGGTTGGATAACCTACACCATGACTCATTAACGTAAACGATGGTAAATTGACTATCCATAATAGCTACTGGGTAAGTAAACGCATGAAAGGCATGAACGAGTATGTTATCAGAAAGGTCCATCACTATTTTCCTAACTGAATGCTGGGCTCAAACTTACCCGAGTTAATACGCTGCCAGCTTCCGGTAAGCTTTTGTTGGCCAAACTTATAGTAATTATTTTGTGTACTTTTTTCTTCAAACATTGTGCAATCTAACTTTGTTTCCTTCCTATTGAAAGTTAGCTGTTATCTACAGCTATCGCCACTATCACTTTGTTATAAAACGAGACACCCACTCGTCCACACAAAGAGGTTTAGAAAAATAGTACCCTTGAATGGCAATCTTTCCCTCTTGCGCTTTTAAATAATCGAGTTGCACTTCATTTTCCACCCCTTCAGCCACAATATTTAAATTCAATGCGTTAGCCATCTGAATAATCAGGTGCACTATGGGTACATAGCTATCTTTAGCAACCACGGTGTCGATAAAAGTTTTGTCTATTTTCAGTTCAGTGACGGGTAAATTTTTAATGTAACTAAGGCTTGAATATCCGGTGCCAAAATCATCAATAGAAAACTCCACACCTTTCTCTCTCAACACCTGCATTTTTTCACTTACCAATTGAAAATCTGCAACTAAAGCACTTTCAGTTAACTCAAGTGAAAACTGTTCAAAACTCACACCATAGTCTTCAATTGTGGAAGTAAAGCGTCTGATAAAATTAGGTTGAGCAATGTGCTTTGCACTTATGTTGACTGAAATTCTACCTTTGTAAGCACCATTTTGGTTACTCGTTGCCAACAGATCGCACACCTGTTCCACAACCCAGCTGTCTATCTCAACGATTTTTCCATTTTGCTCTGCTAACGCTATGAATTCATCTGGCCTTACATTGCCAAGTTCAGGAGAACTCCAACGAACCAATGCTTCTGTACCTGTAATGGTTCCCGACGTGTCGAACTGAGGCTGAAGAACCAAATATAATTCTTCTAAAAAGTTGTGACTCTGCATAGCAAACATAAGATCAAACTTTCGTCTCAAGAACGCTATTTCTTTCACTGTGGCAACTGCAAACCGGTTTCCTCCCTCTGCTTTTGCTCCTTTCATTGTAAGTTCTAGCAGAGGTTTAAGATCTTTATGACTAATGGAAGGTACGTAGTTTTCGAGCAAACCAATCGAAGCAGTAATATTAACCATTTCACCGTGTATAACCACGGGAGCGGCAATAATATCAACCAGTTTATCGGCTAAGTTATAAGCAAATGATGGTGCTTTCTCATTCGAAAATTCATTGTTCAAATGACGAAGGCAGTCTTCAACTATGACGAAAAAACTGTCTCCGGTATATCGATAGATTTGGCACTTAGGCGGTAGCACGACTTTTATTTTATCAACGACTTCTCGCAACAGTTCATCTGCCATCGCTTCGTTATAAATCAAATTGAATTGAGAGAATTTATCAAGGTTGATAAGGAGTAGTGCAAAATGATGATTCGCATGCTTATGGTAATCCCTTGATTTATCTTCTATTCGCTCTAAACATTCATTGAGATCTTTCTCAAAGGAGTAGCGATTTTTGGCACCGGTTAAATCGTCATAAAAAGCCAGCTTGTTGATTCTTACTTCTGCATCCTTTTGATTGGTAATGTCGACAATAAAGGCAATAAACTCAGTGCGATCATCGTCGAATGTAGCGCCGCCGATGAGTGTGGTTATTTTTTCACCGTGCTTACCTACAAAGGTTTTTTCGTATGCTGGGATCTCACCGCTCTCAGCCAATGTTTCGAATGCCATTTCATCATTTTGCTCAGATTCTGGTTCAGATACCTGCACCCAATTTATCATGCCGCTGGAAAAATCTTCGCGGGTGTACCCAAGCATAGATAGAAAAGTATCGTTAACATCGATAATATTACCGCTCGTTTCCCCCTTAAGAATGCCAATAAAACTGGAAGACTCCCACCTTTTGAATCGCACTGTGTCTTTCAAAATCTGCGTGTTTTTCTCTTCTATTTGCTTAAGACTTAGTTCCAGATCATCCTTAATATTAAAAAGTGTCGATGTCATCACATTAAAGTTTAACGCCAGTTCAGCTACTTCATCATTACCTTTAATAACAACCGCCTCTCGCTGTTGAAATTGTATAATTTTGTTCACTGTTTCATTCAGTAAGGTAATGGGTAGAGAGATATTCTTGGTAAAATAAACCGACAATGTAATAACAATTGCCACCACCGCCATCACGAAATACAGGATATTCAAAAACGCGCGATTTATGTCGTCATACACTTCTTGTTTATCTATCTTTACGATAATCCCCCAATCAACCTCTTCGATGTATCTAGACACTGCAATAACAGCCTCATTGCGATAATCAGGAAAGTCTGTGAAGGTTTTTATTGATTTGTTTAACGCGTGAATTATTGGAATATTAAGATTATCTTTGGGAATAACAATATTAAGCGCCGAGTTGTGATTATGGCGGGTAGGCGTAATAAACACAGCATCACCATCTTTATTTCGCGATGCAACCACAGTCTCGCCCGTTTCACCAAGACCGGTATAATCTTGAACCAATGACAGCATACTGTCGGGCAAAACTTCTATTGCCATATGACCAATTGTCTCGCTGTCTAAAAGTACTGGCCCATAGACATTCATGACTAATTCACCGCTATCGGAATAAGAAACATCAAGCTTATAGTCACTAGACAGTTCGTTCAGTGCCCTTTCTATCAAGGGAGAACTAGTATTTGTCCCGCTAATTAGCTCTCCATTCAAACCGTATAGCCTAATACTTCTGTACCTGCTAATGCCTACCAAAGCATCGTTGAGAATTCTATTGATGCTGGAAAACTCATCAAAAGTATGTGGGGATTCGTTGTACCTTGAAACAAGAGCGCGTAGCTGTGTACGGGAAGCAACCGAACGAAACATGTCGAACTCGTTTTGTTGCGCTGAGTGAATACGGTTATATTGAATTGAAGCAACCGAGGTTAGGTGATCAATGACCTGTTTTTCTATATGACCTCGCTCAATAAAATAGAGTGCCGCGCCACAGATTAATAGCGGTAATAGTGCTACACAAAAATAAGAAAATAACAGTCGCTCTTTTAGCTTCATTACTGTTCGATGTGTGATGTGTTAGCAACGACTAAGAGTGCGGAAAACTAACGATTAAAATGAATACGACACTCTTCTTACTATAGTCGAATCATCAGAAGTTAAAGAAAATATGTTCAATTTTCGTTGTTTATTGCATATCGCTTGTCTAGCACACTGGTTCCCACACCATTTCGTTTGATAACTTTTAGTTGTGTGGGTATGCGCTCTTTCATTGCGTCAATGTGACTGATGACACCAATCATCTTACCGCTTGCGTTGAGGTTATCTAAGGCATCTAGCGCTACATCTAGTGTCTCAGCATCCAGAGTCCCAAAGCCTTCATCTAGAAACAAAGAGTCTATACTCGTTTTATGGCTCACCAAATCTGACAATGCCAGCGCTAGTGCAAGACTAACCAAAAAGCTCTCGCCACCAGATAAGGTTTTGGTATCTCGTTCTACGTCACCTTGCCACGTGTCTAATACACTCAGGCTCAACCCATCGCTAGACTGCCTTTTGAGTTGATAGCGGCCGTGGAGTTTGTCCAAACGTCCATTGGCTAAATAGACCAAGTTGTCTAACGTAAGCCCTTGAGCGAATTTTCTGAACTTGTCCCCTGATGCCGATCCTATTAGCGCATGTAGATAGGCGATGTCGTCATAGTCTTGTTGAAATTGAGTTTGTTCTTTCAGTAGGGCTTGCTGGTGCTTTCTCGTATTTTCGTCAGCCTCTAACTGCTGGGCTATTTTTCCCAATAGTGCAAGTGTTTCCTCCTGTTGCAAGGAAAGCTGATCGAGTTGTTGTGATATATTTTCTATTGCTAGGTTCTTCCATTGTGCAGACACACTGTTTTCATCCAACTCCACCTCCTGTTCCGTTATTTGTCGAGACAAAACATTTAACCCTTGAGCCTTGTCCTTTAAACCTTCATTCAGCGCCCTTAGTTGGTCTAATTCATCTTCACTTAGCAAGGCGTTGAAAAAGGCTTCATCGCTCTTAAACTCGCTGCTATCTATGGTACTTTTCCATGCTTGAGAAAGCTCGTTAACACGCCCTCCCAACTCTGCGCTTTGTTTCTGGAGTGTACTTTCCTGTGAGTTAATTGCTGCGTATTCAGCAACTTGTTCAGTAACCCTAGTCTCCAACTGTTTTATACTTTGCATGGCTTGGTCTACTGTGTCTTGCATTGTAGCTTTGGTTTGAGCAATATCCCGCTGAGGAAAAGCCACTTCTCTTTGTTGTTCTACCTCTTTGATGTCTTCGATTAGCTTGTTGATTTCTTTTGTAAGGATTTCATGCGTTTGAAGACTTTCTGTGTGCTGTAACGATAAGTTATCAATCTCGCTTTTCAGTGGCACAATAGTCAAATTCAAGGTCTGAACCAGTGTTGTGGTTGTTTTAAATTTCTGTGCGGATAACTGTTTCTCATCTAGCCACTGCAATACTTGTTTGAAGTCTTGGAATTCAGCCCCGTGAACAGACATTTGGGTTTCAAGAGACGCCCGTAAGTGCGCTACTCTAACATTGAGATTGTCTAGTTCTTGGCTACACACCTGTTGACGTTCATCGAGTTGCGCCAAGCTTTGTTGTAAAAGTTTTAACTGGTTATCTAGTTGATCATGCAATTGTTGCTGTTCAGATAACTCGGTGGATGCTTTTGCGTAAGTCTGCTGTGCGTTGTTTTGTGCTTTTTGGAGTGCTTGCGCTTCTTCAAGTGCAGTATTCTGCGCATTTATGTAGGTTAGCAGGCCTTCTTTATCACCAATCTCAAGAGTTTCGCCTGCTTCCACCGTTGCAGATAACCACTGTTCTTGCAATTGCGTGCGTTGGCTATTTATCTGCTCTTGCTCTTTTTCTATCTGCTCGAGCTTGCGTTCGCAGGCT
>JALUXV010000513.1 GCA_027013165.1 Alteromonadaceae bacterium | reverse complement strand
AAAGTAACCTCGACCTTGAATAGACATGTCCAAAGAATTGTCAGTGGTTAACAAGTTCCCCTGCGTATGGGCTTTTTGCGTAGCAACTACCTTTGAACCCGCACCTAACATTAAACCGGATGGGAGTTCAGTATCGGCAGACGAACGTCCGCCAGGCTGATTAATGTTTTGGTATAGTAGGTCTTCAAAAATAGCCCGGTCTTTTTTAAAGCCCACTGTTGAGGCGTTTGCCAAGTTATTTGACACCACGGCAACATCAGTTTGCGCGGCATCCAAACCTGTTTTACTAATCCATAACGCTGGGTGCATTTCAACCTCCAAACATTGCCAAATGATGCAATGCCAATAGTCTTTTCATTAAATAATTCGAAGCAACATGTTGCCGCGGGTATCAAGCTCTTGCGCTTGCTTCATCATTTTCACCTGCAATTCATAATTGCGTTGCAGGCTGATCATATTGACCATTTCATCAATGGCATTCACATTAGAGCCTTCTAGCATGCCCGACATGATCTGTACGTTTTCGCTTTCTTGGGCAATTGATCCGTCCTTCATACGAAACAATCCGTCAGTACCGCGTTCCATGTCTTTATAATCTGGACTTACTAACTTCAATCTACCTATGTCTTCAATAACGGTTTCTGGCGCCCCTAGCTGACGCATAGACAAAGAACCATCAATACCAATATCAAGATTGTCTAGCGGAACTGGTAGAAAGATTGGTCCGTTTTCTCCCAACACGACCCGTCCATGAACGTCTGTCAAAATACCGTCGTCACCCAGTTGGAAGTTACCGTCTCTTGAATACGCTTCTTGCCCAAACTGATCTTGTACGGCAAACCATCCATCGCCTTGAATAGCGACATCGAGTTCCCGACCAGTTTGAATCATAGGGCCAGATTCGTAGTTATTTGACGGGCTTTCAGTCATTGCGAAAACCCGAGTCGGCAAACCTTCGCCGTAGGCCGGCATAGAACGCGCTTGTTCTAATTGCGCACGGAAACCAGTGGTTTGCGTATTAGCCAGGTTATTAGCTCTGACCGACGTACCCAATAGGTTCTGCGAGGCACCACTGGCTGCGATATAGAGAAGTTTATCCATGACTAACTTTTGACTCTTAATTAAACATATCTTTACGATTGCAAGCCAAATGCCAATATGTTGTAGGAAGGGATAAAGTGAAGAAATAAAAATGGCCGCGTGGAGTGCGGCCATTTAGACGGGGTTTACATTATCGAATGTTCAGAATTGTTTGGTTCAACTGGTTGTTGACCTCAAGTGCTCGAGAGTTTGCTTGGAAGTTTCTCTGAGCAATAATCATATCGATAAGCTCGGTAGTAAGATTAACGTTAGCTTGTTCAAGTGCTGACGAATTAATTTCACCAAAGGTACCTGTAGTTGCCTCACCGGCCAGCGCTTCACCAGACAGAATACTTTCTTTCCACTGGGTACTACTTTGTTGAGTAAGGCCTTGCTCGTTGGAAAACCTTACAAGCGCAACTCGGACAATAGGCTCAGAAGTACCATTTGAGAAAGTCGCACGAACCAAACCATCAGGACTTATTTCAATACCGGTTAAACGGCCCACTGGCAACCCATTTTGCTCTAATGAAGTCACTTCGAAGGCTGATGCGAACTGAGTGGGTTCGGTAGTCGTTGCGCTTGCTGGATCTAGGTTAAAGTCGATAGCAATTTGCTGCGTTGCATCTGAACCATTTGCAAGAATACCAGCACCTAATGCTTCAGTAGTAATCTTAAAGTCTGAAGTTGCAATACCATCCGGAGCTTCCATTGCAGAAAAGTCGCCACCTTGGGTAAAGATGAGCTTTGCTGCGGTCACACCATTACCCGTAGCTGTCCCCAAAACATTAGTGGCTGTGGTTGGGTCTGAGTTAGTTCCATCAGAGTTAACCATATCAACCAACTGATCGTCGATAGCCGTTGCCACATACCATTCGTTCGTCGCCGCATTATCTTTGACAAAATAGTAAGTCATGACATGACTATCACCTAACGAGTCATAGACAGTAACAGACGTAGAAGCATTATATGACGTAGGATCTTGAGGGTCGAATTGAAGTGGATCTAACGCGCCATCGCCCGCAGGTAAATTCATTCTAATGTCGACTTCAGAAGTTTGCGTAGGCGACCCTGAAGAGTCAGGAATACGTACGGGTTCAGTAGTACTTAACGCAACTGACGAGCTTGTACCATCAGAGTTAACTGGGAACCCAAGAAGGTTGTCGCCATTACTGTTAACCACAAAGTTATCATTGTCTAGTTTAAACTGGCCTGCACGAGTAAACGAAAAGTCACTTGATGCGATGTCGGGAACTGTTGCAAAAAAGCCCGTACCTGTCACCGCTAAGTCCAACGCGTTGTTGGTAAATTGCAAACTCCCTTGCGAAAATTGTTGTGCAACTTCTTGAGTAAGTACACCGTCACCGACTTTGGTTTTACCACCCGCAAGCAGCGAGGCGGCGAAAACGTCACCAAATTCTGCACGTGACTCTTTGAAGCCCACGGTATTAACGTTGGCAATGTTGTTCGCGGTGACATCCAAATCTTTTTGAGAAGCCGCGACACCACTTAAAGCAATATTAAAAGACATATTCTCTTCTCCTACTAGCTACCGATTTGAATGACGTCGTCCAAACTAATACTCACGTCACCATCCAAATTTAAAATTATTCCTTGACCACTTCCGGCCAAGCTCACACTGTCAACATGGCGATTTACGGCGGTAGCGAGTTGTACACCCTCACCATTCGCATCACCAGTTGCTTTAATGACATAATCACCAGGAGCCATGTCATTACCTTGGGCATCTTTACCATCCCAATTGAATTCAATATTTCCAGCTGCTTGAGTGCCCGCATCAATGGTTTTGATCACTTCACCGTATTGATTCTCAATAGTGATTGTCATGTTCTGAATCGTCTGATCGTTAACCACAACACCTGACAAACCGTCACCTTCGTTGGCCATATAACCAACATTGCCTTGTACAAGGACATCTTGACCAATCAAGCTAGATGCTTGAAGCGCTTGATTTGAAGTCATAGATGCCGCGAAGTCATTAAAGCTTTCATTAAGCTGAGAAATACCGTCAGCCATGGTGAACGACGTCATCTGTGCAACCATCTGATCATTGTCTACTGGTTTAGTCGGATCTTGGTTTGCTAACTGCTCTGTTAACATGGCAAAGAAATCTTCCTGAGACAGAGATTGTTCAGTGCCGTCAACGACGGGGACGGTTTCCTCTTGCCAATACAAGTCGGTGTTGAGGCCTGTGTTATTAATAGTATTCACGGTAAATTCCTTCCTTCAACCTAGCGGCAACTTATTGCCCTTGTCCTAGCTGCAACACTCGACGGAATATTCTTTTTGTCGTGTCAGCAACTTGAACATTGGTCTCGTAGGCTTTTGATGCCGACATCATATTCGCCATCTCTTCTACTACATTGACGTTAGGTTTGTAGATGT
Source organism: Alteromonadaceae bacterium (assembly GCA_027013165.1). Lineage (GTDB taxonomy): Bacteria > Pseudomonadota > Gammaproteobacteria > Enterobacterales > Alteromonadaceae > Alteromonas. The sequence goes on along the minus strand of JALUXV010000513.1, from coordinate 3,410 downwards.
AACCATTTTCGTCAGCCATTGGGTTATGCGGTGCATACTCAACTTGTAGAGGTGCATCACTCTCTACAATACCTTTTACTTCTACTCCTGCTCCCAGCGTCTGGCCATCGATAGCACGCTGTAACTCGGTGGCAAATACGGGTTGGCGGGCGCGATAAGTATCGTTGTAGCTACTGCTGACAGTGTTAGCATTGGCAATGTTACTTGCAGTGGTATTTAAGCGAACGTTTTCCGCTTGCATACCTGTGCTAGATATTTGCATCACATTAAACAAACTCATGATCACTGACCTCCGGAGCTACTTAGGGCTTTTTTCATACCCTTGATTTTCCCATTTAAGAATTCAACACTGGCCTGATACCTCATGCCTGTGTCCAAAAAGCGATTTCTTTCAGCCTGTACTTCAACCGTATTACCATCGCCGGTATCAGGCTGCTCTGGGACTCTATATTTCAGATCAAAGCTAGACGCTGTTCTAGTTCCACCAGACATGTGATTTTCATGGGTTTTCACAAGACCACCACTCGCACTAGAGGGACTTCTTTGATCTTTGAGTGCTCGGTCCATTGCAATATTAAAGTCAATGTCCTGCGCTTTATAGCCCGGCGTATTCGCATTCGCTAGATTGCCAGCAATCACTTCCATACGATCAGTTCGCAGTTGTACTGCGGTGTGATGAAATCCAACAAGTCTATCGAGGTTAATTGCCATAGTGTTTTCCTAAAACAGCGGCAGAATTCAACATTTACTGTGAATATCCAGCCTTAGTTAGGAGATATTTAGCAAATCTAGTGCCAAAGTAATTAGAAGAAATATTGACGGGTGAATTTGGGGCTGAGAAGACGCCCCTAGAATAATAAATTAAAACTTTAAGATCAGTAGCTTACTTCTTTTGATAGTACAAACCTGGGTGGCACTTAACCATATTGTAATAGGTTGCTGAAGTACTGATAGATTCAGACGCACCCAGGAACAATACACCTTCCGGTTGAAGTAAACCGGCAACTTGTTGCAGTATTTTTTGTTTTACTTCCGGTGAAAAATAAATCAACACATTGCGGCAAAAAACAATATCAAATCGCCCAAGTGCGGAATAGCTCCCAAGGAGGTTCAAGCTTTTAAAGGTAACCATTCGACGAACTTCAGGAGAGACTTGCATTCGCCCGTTGTCTACAGATTTGAAAAATTGTTGTCTACGCTGTGGTGATAGACCTCTAGCTAAAGAAAGCTCGTCATAAATTCCCTCTTGGCATTTCGTTAGCATTTCGGAGGATAGATCAGTTGCCACTATCTCCACTCCCTGACGCAAACTGCCCGGCTTTTGCCTTTGATATTCCAATATAGACATGGCAATGGAATATGGCTCTTGTCCTGATGAGCACGCGGCACTCCAAATGCGAATTTTTTGACGTTTGTCGGCAAGACGAGGTAATAAATCTTTAACCAAAAGATCAAATGGATAAGAATCTCTAAACCACAAGGTTTCGTTTGTGGTCATTGCGTCAATAACGCTTTGCAACAAATTTCTATTGGTACCTCTGACGACTGTATCGATAAGTTTGTCAATACTGTCGTAATCATATTGGTAAAGCAGAGAAGCTAAGCGACTGCGCACTAAGTATTGTTTATTATCTCCAAGTACAATGCCGCATTGCCGCTCTAAAAAATCCCTAAAACGCAAATAACTGTCGGGTGAAACGTCTCGATTACTCAATCCCAGCGTGCTCCGTTATTCACATTCCGTCATAAACCACTTTTGAACTGCGGTGGCTAGTTCATCTGGGTGGAACTTTGCAATGAAATCATCGGCTCCTACCTTTTGTACCATTGCTTGGTTAAACACCCCACTCAAAGATGTGTGCAAAACCACGTGAAGTTTACTCAGGTTTGGCGTGTTTTTAATTTCGGCAGTTAGTGTGTAACCGTCCATCTCGGGCATTTCGATATCAGACACCAATACACCAACACGCTCGGTTACATCACCGTACTCTTCAGCGATTTCCTTCAGTCTATTGAGCGCTTCCAAGCCATTTTTGGCCAATTCCATTTCGATACCTAGTGCAGTAAGCGCTTTCTTCACCTGATTACGGGCTACAGAAGAGTCATCGGCAATGAAGATAATTTTATCTTCTTTTCCGGTAGTGCTTAAGTTTTGCTGGACTTCTTCACTGACATCCGTGCTGAGCGGTGATATCTCGTTGAGAATCTTTTCTACATCAAGAATTTCTATAAGTTCATTCTCGACTTCGGTGACTGCCGTAAGATAACTCGCACGGCCTGTACCTTGTGGAGGAGGCATGATGGAATCCCAGTTGGTATTGATGATACGTTCTACCGCACCCACTAAGAAACCTTGTACTGAACGATTGTATTCAGCAATAACGATAAACGCCGTAGAGAGATCTTCAATTCGTTTGCCGCCAGTTGCCATGCTCAGGTCTATCACAGAAATGGTTTGCCCGCGAATATGAGCAACGCCGCGAACAAGAGAGTTGAGTTTTGGCATAGACGTAAGTGGCGGGCATTGAAGCACCTCGCGAACCTTAAATACGTTAATACCAAAGCGCTGTCGGCCATTAAGCCTAAAAAGTAGTAGCTCAAGTCGGTTTTGCCCAACCAACTGCGTGCGTTGGTTAACCGAATCCATAATACCCGACATATATCACCTCTTGTTAATACTGGGCATGATCATTGCCTTACATAGAGAGCATAGACAATATCATTAAAATTATGCACGTCAAACGACAGAAAAATGACGCTTTCGCAAAATTACATGTGTCGAACTAGCGTTAATTATGCCATCAGTGACGAGTTTCATTGTAAGCATAGTCAATATATAACCAACTGAAAACGAAAAGTGAAAATGAAAAAACAGATTCTTTCCAGAGTTGTTCTTCGAAATTGCATAGTTAACATTGCGATGGCCATTTCACTTGTGCTCAGTTGCTCCCATTACGCATTGGCAACACAGCACCAACAGGTACAAGATGGCGTTGAAGCATTCCTATTAAACTTGCTAGATTCCGACCAAGACGATACTAACATCAACATTAAAATTGTTAATATAGACAATAGGATAAACATTCCAGAGTGCACTGAAGGATTTCAATATCACATCTCTGATGACGCTTTACAGCAATCTTATATGACAGTTCGTGTAAGCTGTGGAAATAACGATTGGTACTTGTTCACAAGCGCTCAAGTAACGCGTACTAAGAAGATAGTAGTTACTGCTGGGGCTATTAGCCCTGGCACCGTACTGTCTGCCGACAACCTTACTTTTGCCAATGTGGATATTCGTCGTTTACGCCATACGGCATTCACCAACATCGACGACTTGATTGGTGCTCGAATGAAACGTCGAATCAGTGATGGACAAGCAATACAATCAAACATGTTGTGTTTTGTGT
>JALUXV010000512.1 GCA_027013165.1 Alteromonadaceae bacterium | reverse complement strand
CTCTTCAATTAAATATATCGAAATATGAATCGTCGTTGTGTCACTCGTTAACGAGTGCCCACACAGATTGTCTTGTTATAAATTGTTAAAGAACAGTGCAAACTCACTTGTTTGCTGCTTCAGCGTTCTTTCAGAACCTGCCGAAGCGGGATGCGTATAATACGCTTTTGGTTTCCTGCGTCAACACTTTTTTTGAAAATTTTATTTTCGAAGCATTTCGCTGCAAACCGCTTCACATAAGGCTTTCGCGCTATGTTGGGTAGTTGCTTTTCGGCGTTCCCCGTTGAAGTGGGGCGCATTGTACGCATCTGGTTATTTGCGTCAACCGTTATTTTCAAAAAACCACAAAAAACGCGACCGTTTGGTCGCGTTTTAATCAAATTGGCTGTATTTGTTTATTTAAACATCTATCTCAGCTTCATCTATAGTGCTAAGGCGTCTTTTTATCACTATCAGGTGCCTGCTCAACATTGTCTGTCTTATCATCATTAGCGGTATTTGCATTAGTTTCGCTATTCGGAAACTCCGCATCCTCAAGCTGATCACCGACCACATCATTCAACGTTACTTTATCAACCGTTCTGAATGTGTTGATTGGACCCGCCATTGCGTACAAGGCAAACACTATAAATAGGACCAAGGCTGGTTCTGTTGCTACTACTATAAACACCAGCAATATAAGTAATAACGCAACGAAGGGAACTTTGCCGTGCCAGTTTACTTCTTTAAAACTGTTGTACTTAAAGTTGCTTACCATTAGTAATCCGGACAACCCGGTAATCAAGGCAACAATAATTCCGATGCTGTTACCATCGATGTCGTATTCAACACCGAGCCATACAAAGCCACTCACAACCGCGGCCGCAGCCGGGCTCGCTAGTCCCTGGAAGTATCGCTTATCTGCTATACCGACCTGAGTATTAAACCTTGCTAAACGCAAAGCTGCACCAGCTACATAAATAAAAGCGGCGAACCATCCTATTTTACCCAGATCGCTCAGACCCCAGTTATATGCAACTAAGGCAGGAGCCATCCCGAATGACACCATATCTGCCATTGAATCATATTCTGCGCCAAAATCGCTTTGTGTATTGGTAATTCGAGCAACCCGTCCATCCAGACCGTCGAAGATCATCGCAACGAACACTGCAACTGCTGCCGCTTCAAATTTACCATTCATTGAAGAGACGACGGCAAAAAACCCCGAAAATAGTCCGGCGGTAGTTAACAGGTTAGGTAGTAGATAAATACCTTTGCGTTTACTTTCTGTCATAGAATTCCCTGATTAATAGTTCTTCTTTATTATTTCATACTCTGTTTATTGTTGCCTGTAGATTTTTATCTCCTTTTTATTCAAGCAATAACAAGGTATGAAGCTCCATACCTTACACCAACATCAATTCGGTTATTATTCACTCGAATTTACTGCTGATGATATTGCCATGTTGAATTGCTTTCTCATCACACCAGTCAGCTTTTTTTACACAACCGTAAATTATACTGACACATAACACTTTAAAATATTGTTTTTAATAGCCATTTTTAATTGGCCCGCATTTTGCTTTATGAAACTTGCAAGAATGTGTTGTTTAATGAGGAAGTAGGGTATGTGGTATTCTCTTAGGAAAACCGCACTGTGTATCGGTACGCTTAGCGTATTGTTATCTGGTGCTGCAATGGCTAAAGGAAGCTATAGTTCAGGCGGTAGTTCCTGTTCAACAAGTGGTGGTAGCCAACCGTCTACGCCCGTATGCGATAGCTGGGGTGATGCACTCATTTATGATCTTTACTATGAATCTACCGGCAGTGAAAATGTTAATTACGGTTGGAGTACAACCGGAAGCTCGGTAGTAATTGATGGTGTTGGTATTAAGGTTTCAGGCTGGTCCGATACGGGAGATGCTGCCGGAACGGATGCAACTGTTGAAGAAGCAAATTTTGTTGATGCAGGCCCTTGGTATAACTCTGCAACCAATTCAAAAGGTTACGGGATGTACAATGCTGATGAAATCAGTTTTGACCGAGTTGGCGACTATCACGCAATAGATAACTATGGAAATTGGGACGATACCGACATGGTATTGCTTTCTTTTTCCGAGTCAGTTTCGTTAACTGGTGCTACTTTCAGCTGGGCTGAAAATAATGGTGTTGAGCAAGAAGTTACAGCTGTAGGCTTAACTGATATATCAGCATTAACTGGCGGGAACTCAACCTGGGCTTCAATCGCTTCGTCTTTTGTAGCAGCCAATACGGCTGGTAGTTTCATCATAGAAAAATGTGATGATGTATTTCAATCTACTTTTACCACTACCGGAACAGCACAGTACTGGTTAGTTGGTGCATACAACGCAGCTTTTGCCTATGTTGACGGGTTTAAGAAGAATGATGCATTTAAACTCGCATCAATTGGATTCACCAAGGAAACAGAAGATGGCAACACTGGTGGTTCTGAGCCTGTAAATGCACCGGGCACATTAGCTCTGCTAATCATTGCTGGCGCGTACGTTGGATGGCGCCGTAAGCAACAAGCTTAACAGTCTCCCCCTGTTCAGATTATAAAAGGTGGCATTTGCCACCTTTTTTGTTCACAATCGATAACATCGAATTGAAAACTATATAAAATAATTATGCGAATTCTTCGGGCATCTTTCCTTTCTCTAGCCGTATTATCCTCCTTCTGCTCATTAGCCAGCTCAGAAGACGACTATGAAAAAGCATTAAAGGCTTATAACCAGGCTCAGTACGATGAGGCGCTTATTCACCTTAAAAATAGCTTAAAGCAAGACGAAGATAACCTGGCTGCCAAGATTTTGATGGGAAAAATCCTGTTAATTAATGGCTATTTGTCTGCCGCTGAAGCTGAATTTTATGAGTCCCTTGATCAAGGTGCTGACATTAACCTGGTAGCAGAACCTTTGGGAAACGCCCTACTCTTTCAGAATAAATACGAAAAAGTCATCAATCTCACCGAAGCTGACAAGCTGGTCGGAGAGCAGAAAGTCAAATGGCTTCAAATACGCGCCAGTGCCTGTGTAAGGCTCAATAGATTTGAGTGTGCGATTAGTGCTTATAAAACCAGTCTGGAGCTGGACCCCACATTTACACAAAGCTTAAATGGCCTGGCCTCTATCGCCCTTTTTCAAGAACAATATGACGAAGCCTCCCGTCACTTGAACAATGCATATTCGATCAACGATAATGACGCAACCACCTGGCGATTGAAGGGTCAGTTAGCCCATGCCCAAGGTGATTACGACACGGCAATAGATAGCCTTCAACATGCACTAAAATTGCAACCTGAAGATCCTAATACTCTCAGAAAGTTAGCGGACATTTATCTTGAAAGTAATGACTATGACAGCGCCAGAGCGTTTGTTGATGAAATAATTGAAAAAACGCCGAATGACCCTCTAGCCATATTGTTAAGCAGCTGGCTAGAAAGTAAAGACAAAGAAAAGCTAGTAAGTAATGAAAAGCTTGAGCAATTGAACGAAATCATGAGCAGCCTGGCGCCTGAAGTAATTGCAGAGCAACCCGTACTTCTCTATATCAGTGGACTTACCGCATTTTTCCACGGTAATACAGAACAGGCTGCTAAAGACTTTTCCCAGTATTTGCTCAAGAAGCCAAACGACATACAAGCAATAATATTACTGTCTCGTACTTATTTGCTCACCCAACAAAATAAGCAGGCAATGATACTGCTGGAGAAACATGAAGATAAGCTCCACGACAACTTAGATGCGGCACTATTGCTTGGCGATTTATACCTCAAGCAGAACAGAGCGTTTAAAGCAAAAAAACTGGTCGATGAACTAATTGAAAAATACCCGACCGACTCACGTGTAAAGTTGTTTCAAATCAGACTAATGGCAGCCAGAGGAAAGCAACAGGAAGCCATAGCATACCTCGATGACAACTTTGAAAATAACAGCAAAAACATCACTTTTCTCTTCACGTACAGCATGATGAAACTACAAGCGGAACAGGAAGTCGACGCCCTGAAAAGTGCTGATGCAATGCTTGCCATTTATCCTGAAGAACCAGAATTCCTCAACCTGAAAGCCGGTATTCTTATTCGTCTTAAGCGGTACAACGAGGCTCTGAACGTATTGACTCAAGCGCTCGACAAAGATCCCTCGCTTTTTGCTGCTAAATTTAATCGGGCTGCGATATTAAGCAGAATGGGGAATTTTGTTGAGTCCAATAGCATTATTGAGGAACTTTTAGCTCTCTCCCCCAAACATCCTCAATCACTATTGCTTAAAGCACACAACATGGTTGAGCAACAGGACGTTCAAAATGCCATCGCATTGTATAACGACATTTTGGTGTTAAATTCTGATTACAATTATGCTCGTTTCGAACTAGCTAAACTGCATGAACGAATTCGTGACTATGACCAAGCCATCTATCACATAGACAGGTTATTAGTTGACGATTTCGACAACCCTGATTATCTGCTGTTCAAGGCTTCTGTGTATTTGCAAAAACGCAATATTCTTGAAGCGCAAAAAACGCTATCCGTCGTTATACACTTTACCCAGAATTCAGTAGAACATCTGATTCGTCAGAGTCAGCTTCAACAAGCTGTTGGCGAAAACCAAGCAGCGTTGGCATCTTTGCAACGCGCCATTGAACTCGTCCCCAACAATACTCAAATTAAGCTAGATAAAGTGAGGTTGCATGTAGACATTGGTGAACTTGATACAGCAAAGTCAATGTTGGATTCGCTCGCAAAGGACAACAGGGAAAACCCAAACTTCTGGCTCGTCAATGCTATGTATAACAATGCAACTGGTAACTCAAAGCAAGCCACTTCAGACATAATAAAAGCATTGAAAATCGATCATAACTTCCACAAAGCCTTGGTTATGTTGCATAACTTCGCCATTTTTGGCGATGACAAAACAACATTTGTGCAGCAAGCAGAGAAAGTTATAGCTGCGTCTCCCGAAAATGTTCTGGCAAAAAATTTACTTGCCCAGTTTCACTTTTTGCAACGTAACTTTGAGCAAGCCAGTAAACTGTACAACTCTCTGTTAGAGCAGGACACCGTGTTCAACAAAGCCGAAGTGCTAAATAAACTGGCTATCATGCAATTGGAGATTGATTTAAAAGCCGCCGAATCCTACATCAAACAGGCTTTCACACTGAATGACAGTAACCCGGATATTCTGGACACTTATGGATGGATTATGGTTCAGACTAATAAGCTTGAAGAGGGCTTGGGGCTGCTTCGGAAAGCCTTTGCAAGGGACTCAAATAACCCCGAAATTCGCTATCATATTGGCTACGCACTAGTGAAGCTTGACCGCTACGATGAAGCCGAAGAGGAGCTCACAAAAGCAGTCGGTGTCACTCGTCCTTTCTACAATCGCCAAAAAGCAAGAGAGTTACTGGAATCGATTAAGTAACAACAAACCGATTCGAAGGTTAGTACTGCCCCACACACAAAAAACGCCAGTAACTTCACGTTACCGGCGTTTTTTTGTTGATACCACATACCGAACTATATGATCACCAGGTTCTCACCATCGACATCAATCCGAATGGTGGATTCAGGTAATATGGTTCCTGACAGCAATTGCTGCGCCAACGGGTTTTCTACCTGGGTTTGTATAGCCCGCTTTAACGGTCTCGCCCCAAACACAGGGTCAAATCCGGCATCAGCCAGCTTATCCATGGCTGCAGCAGAAAGCTCCAGTTTGTAGCCCTTGTCGGCCAATCGTGCACGCAGCGACGCTAGCTGGATTTTCGCAATAGACTTGATCTGTTCTTTACCTAACGGATGGAACACAACAATGTCGTCTACCCGGTTAATAAATTCAGGCCTAAAGTGCTGCCCTACCACGTTCATCACCATCGACTTCATTTCGTCGTACTGACTTTCCTGATGTTTGTCCTGAATGATGTCCGAGCCCAAGTTAGAGGTCATGATCACAACAGTGTTCTTAAAGTCAACCGTGCGCCCCTGCCCGTCTGTTAAGCGGCCGTCGTCTAACACCTGCAACAGAATATTAAACACATCCGGATGCGCCTTCTCTACTTCATCCAGCAGAATAACCGAGTACGGCTTGCGACGAACTGCTTCGGTAAGATAACCCCCTTCTTCGTATCCTACATATCCCGGCGGTGCGCCGACCAATCGGGCAACGGAATGTTTTTCCATAAACTCCGACATATCGATACGAATCATTGCATCTTCGGTATCGAACATGAAACCTGCGAGTGACTTACACAACTCCGTTTTACCGACCCCTGTTGGTCCAAGAAACAGGAAAGAACCAATGGGTCGATTGGGATCTGCCAGTCCAGCTCGTGAGCGCCGTATTGCATTAGACACAGCTGCAACGGCTTCCTGCTGACCGACAACCCGTTTGTGCAGCACGTCTTCCATGCGTAGTAATTTATCACGCTCGCCTTCGAGCATTTTAGCCACAGGAATACCGGTCCATCGCGACAACACTTCGGCAATTTCAGCGTCTGAGACTTTGTTTTTCAGTAACAGGGTTTCCCGCGTTTCATTGTCGGCTGCTTTTTCCAGCTTCATTTCTAACTCGGGAATACGACCATACTGCAGTTCCGACATACGGTTTAAATCAGACGCACGACGGGCAATCTCTAAATCCAGTTTGGCTTGTTCCAACTCAGATTTAATGGACTGCGTACCTTGCATGGCTTCTTTTTCGTCTTTCCAAATCTTTTCCAGTTCGGAAAACTTCAGTTCTGCCTGTTCACGTTCCAACTCGATCATTTCGAGGCGCTTATGACTGGCATCATCCGTTTCTTTTGCCAGCGCTTGTTCTTCCAGCTTCCACTGGATAATCCGGCGCTCGAGGCGATCCATTTCTTCGGGTTTGGAGTCGATCTGTAAACGAATACTGGACGCTGCCTCGTCTATCAAATCAATCGCTTTGTCAGGCAACTGTCT
>JALUXV010000511.1 GCA_027013165.1 Alteromonadaceae bacterium | reverse complement strand
ACTAGTGAACCGCTAGTACTTGCACCAACGTTACCAGTTACAGCACCGATAGTTTTCGCTGAATCTAGTGTATTGTCTAGGCTCTGTCTCCAGTATGCCCAACCCACAGACCAACCTAGCTCACCACCTGGAAGATCAAATGCGAAACCAGAAAGGTTAGCACCTGCTAGACGTTGTTTCTGAACAATTGAGTCAACAGTATCAAGAGATACGTAATCGATCATTTCTTGAGTTAGAGACGTTGCCGTTGGGTTACCCGCTGCGTCAACCGCACCACCACCGAATAGGTTTAACGGTACACAACCTTGGATAAGTGTACCCGGGTTGTTGATGTCTGCATAACACTCTGGAACACCGTCACCATCTAAATCAGCTGATGGACCAAGGGCGTTGAACAAGCGAGAACCTGCAAACTGACCAAAATCTTGGCTAGAGTTACTTCTGTGACCTTCACCAACATATACTTCCCAGTACATGCCGTTGTCTAGCTCACCGTTAAGCTGTGCATTCCACTGATACTGTGTAATGTCTTGCTCGAAGCGACGGTTTGTTTCGATCATACGACGACGAGGGTTAATTACCGGCTCATAAATCAACGATGTGCCGTTAGTCGCGTTGTATAGGTCAACCGCTTGACGTAGGTAGTAGTTGTCTTGTGAGATACCAGTGAACGCAATTGTTTCGCCAGTTGTTGGATCCTCATAGAAACCATCATACATTGGGTCACCACCAGTGAATGGTAGTGGCGCTAGCTGCTGTGCAGATGTACGTTGGTTAGCACGGAATTCTGCGCTGAACTGAACGCTGTCAGAGATCTCGTAGTTTGCTTCAGCAAAGATGTTTGTACGTTCAAACGGTGTTTGAATGTAGTTTACTGGTGCATAGTTATACGTTCTGCCATCGTGCGGTACCATAAGACCAGCTTGGTTAGCTTCAGTCGCTGGCGTACCAATTAGGAATAGGCCTTGGCTGTAGAACGGAAGACGTGATTCAGGGATACGTGATGAACCAATTGGGTAACATGACGTTGGATCGCTGTCACAACCTGCTGGATATAGGTAATAAGAGTTTTGCATGAAGTCCCAAGGCGTATCTGCTTGGAATGCTTCTTCTTGGTCAACTCGCTCCATACCGAATACGAAGTTACCACGGTCGAACGTACTACCGAAGATCAAAGAAAGTGAATCTTGGCCAGCGCCGTCAGTATCAAACCAATCAGCAGTTTGATATGTAACGTCAACACCGTCGAAGTCTTTACGTGTGATGATGTTTACAACACCAGCAACGGCGTCAGCACCGTATACCGCAGATGAACCATCTTTAAGAATTTCAACACGCTCAATCATAGTTGCTGGAATAGCTTGGTAGTCACCGCCGTCAACAACACGCTTACCGTTAACAAGTGTAAGTGTTCTTACCGCACCTAAACCACGAAGGTTGATTTGTACTGAACCGTCACCACCGTTGTTGGTAGTAGTACCGATTGGTGAGCCTGACATTGAAGGTAGGCTTTGGATGAAATCACCAACGTCTGTCAAACCAGTAAGTTCTAGTTCTTCACGGTTGATAACTGTAACCGGGCTTGCTGATTCAATATCAGCACGGCGAATACGAGAACCCGTTACTGAGATTTTTTCTACTGCTTCTTCTGCCGCTTCTTCTTGCGCTAGTGCTGCACTTGGTGCAACTGTAGCTGCTGAAGCAATACCAAAGGCACAGGCCAGCTTAACTGACTTGGCCAGTCTAGAGTTTGTAAACATGTATTGTCTCCCTGGACCACTAAATTTTTTAGTGTGTGTTTAAATCGCTTTTTAACGACTTATATTATTAGTAAGGTCTAAGCCTCACGAAGATAATAAACACATCATGTCCAATGGGTCAACCGCGATCAGACCACGGACTTTCAAAAGTTCATTTTTTTTTTCGAGTTTTTTTGAAAGCTGTAAATCTTAACTTACAGTTTACAGTAACATCACAAAAATTGAGCAGTGGCGTTCATTTTATAACCAACCCCTCAAACAATTTCGAACAACAAAAATTTGAGAATAGCGCCTTTATACCTAGTTTTAAGTGAGCTCCCGAATACAACAGAAAGACCAAAGATTATTTCGCGTATACACGCGCTTAGTGTACCGAAAATAACAAACTTTTCGGTACACAAGGCTTATGCTTGGGAATAACAGAGTTTAGCTGTCTATGGCCTGTAAATGGAAACCCAATAATTTCCTTACCGACATTGGTAGTTGGGGTAAGCTATCTTTGGGAAGTAAGAAGGTTGCCATGTTAAAGAAATCTAGAAAGATGCGGTTAGAATCGGTTGTTTTTTTCAGATAGTGGTGACCTGAAGAACCGCCAGTACCAATTTTGGTACCCAACATACGCTGAACCATCATCGCATGGCGATAACGCCATATAGTGAGCTGTTCATCAACCTCTGTCAGCGCTGTGATTAATTGAAATGGTAAGTTAAAAATAGGCTCTTCCGAATACTGCTTAATGAAAAGCGCGGAAAGCATAGCATCGTGACTTAGACGGAATTTTCCATCTTCTCTCAATGCCTCATATTTATCATGAGAAAAGAGCGCTTCGAAACTTTCTTTAGTGCCTTCCAGATCATGCAACTCTTGTTGTTTTTCTTTGTCACTCAAGGTTGGATTCGTCGATATGGTCTCTTTATCTTCCGCGAGCATAGAGTCAGTAGCATTTTTGTAGTAGTCCCAAAATGCAAAACCATCCATTTCCAACAAAGGCATTCGCGCTAACCAAGCATCCACTAAATCAAACAAACTTGGCTTTGCTTCTAATGCTTCCAATAGGGCGCGGTCTTTGTCTTCTAACCGGTTGTAAAAACTTTGTTTGTCAAAGTCGATGCGAAACTCGCGCTTTAGTCCCAGAGAAATTTCCAAACGTTTAAATTGAATACTCTGAAAGCCTGAGGCGGGTACCAAATAGTCGCGAAATGACAGAAACTGCTGCGGTGTCATGGTTTCCATTACCGCTATCTGATCGTTCATTAGTTTTTGGATTTGAATAACGCGGTGAAGTCGATGAACGACTTGAGTAAGTTGTTCATCTTTAACTGACGGCTGATTAAAAGTGTCGATGACCGAGTTTAACTCGTGTAGCACTTGCTTAAACCACAATTCATAAACTTGATGCACTATGATAAACAGTGTTTCCTCGTGCGCTTCTTCTCCATACTTTGCACTTTGCGGCTCTTGAGCACCGAGTAGCTTATCTAAATGCAGGTAGTCGCCGTAGTAACAAGGCTCAATATTTTTTTTCATATTCTGTCGTTCTTGTTGTTGATGTAACACTGAATTCTAACATTGGTTACTCGACATCGACAAAATAACAGCTATACCTTTTATAAACATTCATTTGATTAGCCACATAGATTTTCACATCAAATTATTATTAAAGGGCACCGCTAATGAAGTTAGATGATGATATTCACAATTATTACGAACATTTAGTATTAGACCGAATCGCAGAACTTGGGCTCGATAAATCCCAATCGACGGACTATCTTGCCGACATTTGTTGTCTGGCACTCAATCAAGTCCCGCCGAGATATATCCGCTATGAGGTGGATATGGCCTTCTACCTGCCGCAAAGTGAACGTAATCAAATGGAAATGAACGTTGCTCACGCGGTAGAAAAAGCAATTAAATTCTTGGATAAAGCGAAAGCATCTGCTGATACGGCAAATGAAGAAAATGACGAAGCGGATGAATAGGCACTAAGAGGTTTGGGTGGCAGACCCCCAGCCACATCCCGGCACATGAGTCGTTTGCTGCGGCTGCTCCCTTCCGGGCCTGACCGGGTTCACAAAGTATCATTGCGGGAGGACCAAGAGTCCACCATAGAAATCGGGCGTTGGTGACGCGCCACCCTGAGCGCGCCGCGCATTATGACGATTTGAATGCTAACTTTCAAGCCTTATTAGTAAATCGTTCTTCCGCCATAACATTTGCCACGCGATTGGTCGCATTTTTTGATTGCTCAGAGCGTGTGTAGATGTCTTTTAGGGTAGTGCCAATCTTTTCGATATGAGCTCGCATCGCTTCATTCGAGCTTGTTGCCATGCGCTGATGGAAGATGTCGATAACACCACCTGCATTGATCACATAGTCTGGTGCGTACAAAATACCTCGTTCTAACAGTTGCTCGCCGATAGATTCTGTTGAGAGTTGGTTATTTGCTGCGCCGGCAATCACTTTGGCTTTTATCGTATCAATAGACTGCTCATTTACGGTGGCACCCAAAGCACAAGGTGCTAATACGTCTACATCTAAACTCAATATTTCCTCCGGAGACACGGCCGTGGCCCCGAGATTAGCGACAGCTTTATCCACACCTTCTGGAAAGATGTCGGCAACAAATAGTACTGCACCTTCACGATGTAGATGCTCTGCCAAGCGATAGCCCACATGTCCCATTCCCTGAATAGCAACCTTCACTCCCTTAAGATTGCAATTCAATGCATACTCAACCGAGGCTTTTACCCCAACAAACACACCATATGCCGTTGAAGGCGCTGGATTACCGTCTGCTTGCTCGCCGGCATAGTGATACTTTGCATGGATCCCCGCAATATAATCCGAGTGCTGGGCCATTGTTTTTAGATCACTTACGGCAATACCGGAATCTTCAGCAGAAAAGTATTTTCCTCCTAAAGACGCCACAAACTCACCCATAGCAGACATCATTTCCGGTGTTTTTTGCGTTCTTGGGTCGCCAATAATAACCGACTTACCACCGCCTAAGGCCAAATTTGCCATTGCCGCTTTATAAGTCATACCTTTTGAAAGGCGAAGTACATCGTTTAGCGCTTCATTGCTGTCGGCATATGTCCACATTCGACAACCGCCCAGCGAGGGACCGAGATTTGTGTTATGCACCGCGATAATAGCTTGCAAACTCGCTTTCTCGTCATTGTAAAAGGCAACGTGTTCGTGATTATCAAATTCAGGATGTTGGAATACCGACATAAGACTCGTTCTTTCAGAAAATTTTCTCAAGTGTAGCGAATATGTGTGAGGACAAACCTTGCAAACTTGAGTATACAGAATTGTTTACATGCAACCGCACGCTACCAAAGATAAATGTTCTAGGATATCTATCCTATGATTTATTTTTATATATAATAATTATCATAAAGGTGTTGGAAATTAACTCATGAAATTAGACAAGTTTGACAGGGAAATACTTCGTGTTCTTCAACAAGATGCTACCGTTTCAATGGCGGATTTAAGCCAACAAGTAGGGTTATCTCATACTCCTTGCTGGCGAAGAGTTAAACGCATGGAAGCCGACGGTATTATTCTGAGAAAAGTAACCTTGTTAGACAGTAAGAAGCTCAATCTTGGGGTATCTGTTTTCATTTACGTGACGCTCAAGAATCACGATGGAGACTCCCTAACAGATTTTGAAAATGCAGTACAAGGTATAGATGAAATTGTAGAATGCCATACCACCAGTGGTGAGAAGGACTACCTTTTAAAAGTTGTTGTAGAGAGTATTGAAGAATACGAATATATTCTTAAAACTAAGCTCACCCACCTTCCCTTAGTGGATCATTTAAGTTCCACATTTGCTCTAAAGAAAGTAAAAGATACCACCGAGCTTCCGATAAAGCGCCAATAGCAAGGTATACAGTCCCTAACTATCGGCGTCGGGTTGATTATCTGGGTGCGCACGAATAAATGCGTCCAATTCATTACAGTTTTGGGCGATCTTTGAAATAAGTGGATAGTCGCTCATTTCCACCCCAAAGCGCTTAGCATTGTACACTTGCGGTACCAAGCACACATCGGCAAGGGTCACGTCAAAATCAAAACAATATTTGCCCGCTTGCGTCGCCAAACGCTTTTCAATGCCATCAAATCCACGCCTGATCCAATCAGCCGCCCATGCGAAAGCCTCCGATTGTGTGAGTTGGTAATTTGTCTTTAAGGCATTTAGCACTCGAAGATTGCCCAAAGGCTGAATATCACAAGCAATATCCTGAGCTAACGCGCGAACCCTCGCTCGCTCTGTAGCGTGTGAGGGTATCAAAGGAGAGGTCTGATTAAACCTTTCATCCAAATACTCAATAATAGCCATCGATTGATTGAGAATTATGTCCTCTTGATCATCAACAAAAGTGGGAACGAGTTTTGTTGGATTTAGCTGCGTATAGTCCTGCTGGTGCTGCTCACCACCATTATTCACCAGATGTACGGGAATATACTCATAATCAACGCCCTTTAAATTGAGCGCAATTCTCACTCTGTAAGACGCTGTTGAGCGCCAGTACCCGTATAGTTTTAGACTCATTGCTAACTCCAAAGCCTTAAATGCTAGGCGAGCGGCTTAATTTGTTGCTCGATGGCACCGAAAATTGATTCACCAGACTGATCGAGCATCTCGATTTTAATTTTGTCACCAAACTGCATAAACGGCGTGGATGGCTTTCCATCTCGAATAGTTTCTATCATTCGTACTTCGGCGATACAAGAATAACCCAATCCACCCTCGCCGATTGACGAGCCGTGTTCTGTGCCTTGCTTGTTAGACACAGTACCTGATCCAATTATAGCACCTGCACCAAGGTTTCTGCTTTTCGCTGCATGAGCCACAAGCTGACCAAAATCGAACGTCATGTCTTCACCCGCTTCAGGCTTGCCGAACAACTTGCCGTTATAGGTAGAACGAAGTGGTAAATGTACCTTGCTATCCTGCCATGACTCTCCCAACTCATCTGGCGTTACCGCTACAGGTGAAAAGCTTGATGCGGGTTTGGATTGAAAAAAGCCAAAACCTTTCGCCAATTCGCCAGGAATAAGGCCACGTAATGACACGTCGTTTACCAGCATAATCAGACGAATACTTTGCGCGCCTCGCTCAGCACTGCAACCCATTGGCACATCGTCTGTCACCACGGCAACTTCGCCCTCAAAGTCGATACCCCACTCGTCGCTTGGCAAGATCACGTCATCACGAGGACCAATAAAGTCATCGGAGCCGCCTTGGTACATCAGCGGATCAGTCCAAAAACTTTCTGGCATTTCGGCACCGCGGGCTTTTCTTACCAACTCTACGTGGTTTACGTATGCGCTTCCGTCGGCCCATTGATACGCTCGAGGTAAGGGAGACTCACAACGCGACTGGTCAAAAGGAATAGCGTCAATTTCATTATTATTAAGTTGACGATATCGCGCATCAAGCAAATTGACTAAGGTGCTCCAGTTATCCAGCGCATGTTGCATCGTGGGTGCAATTCCTTCAGCGCTACACGTTTGGGTGAGGTCACGGGACACAATCATAAGTTGACCGTCACGAGAATCGTTTTTGTAGGTAGCTAATTTCATCGGGATTCCTGTTGCCAGTTTCTCCGCTGTGTACAGCACACTGGACTAAGTTAATTAATGCATACCTACGTTATGCCATTGAATGTGTGAATTTGAGAAGTATTGGGGAAAAGATTATTGGTGTGCCATGTAAGCGAGCCTATACACCGCACACCGTAAATTTGGTATTTACACCTCGTATTATGGCTTGTGAAGCGAGGTGTAAAGAATTTTTAACATTAGACCACAACTGGGTTTATAGCTTAACCGTGGCTTTGTTAATGCCATACTCTCTGAGCTTATTGGCAATAGCTGTGTGGCTTAGTCCAAGCTTTTTAGCTAATTGGCGTGTGCTAGGATAATAGGGATAAAGTCGTTTAAGCATATTTTTCTCAAATTTCTTCACTTCTTCATCCAAAGTGCCTTCAAAATTTTCATCTATGTAAGTCACACTTGGCGCACAACTGGGCAGTTGAATATCTTCTTTAGTGATTTCATGGCCATCCAACAGTGACAATGCTCTAAACAGTGCATTTTGTAACTGTCTCACATTTCCAGGCCATGGATATTGCTGTAAAAATTCCACGCAAGACTTACTCAGCTTTGCTGGGATCCGACCAAGCTTAGTACTGTGCTGAAGTATAAAGGTTTCTGCCAACAGAATAATATCTTGGCGGCGCTCTTTTAACGACGGCATCACTAAACTAAGTACGTTAAGTCGATAATAGAGTTCTTTTCTGAAATGACCATCTTCAACAAGCTGTCCTAAATCTCGACAGGTGGTACAGATAACCCGCACGTCTACCTTTACAGGCTCATTGTCGCCCACTCGTCGAAATTCGCCGTCTTCAAGTACCCGCAATAGTTTTGCCTGAAGCTGTTGCGACATATCTGCAATTTCGTCGAGGAGCAAGGTGCCACCTTTCGCTTGCTCTAATAGGCCTACGCGAGAACTAGGTTGATTAAATGCACCCTCGGCGTATCCGAATAATTCAGTTTCAGCTACGCTGTCTGGCAATGATGCACAATTCAGTGCCAAAAAAGCACCTGAGTTTCTGCGGCTAGATTGATGGCACGCACGAGCAATCATTTCTTTACCTGTACCCGTCTCACCAAAAATGAGAATAGGTGCGTCTAAATCAGCAATGCGTTTAGCTTCACTGACCACTTTTTTCATACTGGTTGAATGTACCGAAAACTGGTCAAAACTGTCTGTTGAATGTTGATGGAACGCGCTAAATTGCTGACCTAGTCGTAACTCTGATTTTAAAATAATAACCGCACCGGCAATAATAGAACCGTTGTCACCATCAGGTACCATTACAGGTAGCATGTCTGCTACATAATCTTGTTGAACAAATTTCACTTTGGCTGACTTTGGCAAAACTTCCTTGGCTTCTAACCAACGAAGAATGTTTACCCCTTTCACGCATTCAGCGATGTCATAGCCAGAAATTTCCCTGGGAGACATTTCTAAACCCGCGGTTACCGCTTCATTGCAAAGTAAAATGCGCCCTTTGGAATCCACAGAAAAAACGGGATCGGGCAAAGTACGTAGAATAGCAAATAGCTGGGTTTTCTCTCGCTCACCCGGCATAAAAGGAGTTGTTTTAACATCGTCAATGCCGTCGATTCGACGGATTTGTGGCATCAAATGTTGAAAATCAGAGAATTCGATATTGGGAAAATTTAGAAAAATTTTCCCTGCTTCGTCAATTTCGATACCACGAAGGTCAATCTCGTGAGTCACTAGAATGTCTAAAACGTCTTGAGTAATTCCAAGGCGGTCTTGGCAACTAATTTCTAATCGCATGTAGGGTGGCACACCTATTTGTAAACATTATTTTACGGATTATCCCATGTTTACAAATAGGTAACAACTGAATTTATGCACACACTTATTGTGCATAAAAAAGGGGTCGAAAAACTAGCCTGCTTGCTTAATTTTAGGAGGAAAGAGTGGGTCAAACAGCCCCATTGATTTCGCTTCGTTCACCAAAGCCATAATATCCATCTCAGCTAACTCATACAGATAATCGAACTCGGGAAGGATGTAGTATAGAGGCTGCATAATATCTATGCGGTAAGGCGTTCGCAGAGCATCTAGAGGTAATAGAGGTTTGCGTATTGCCTCGCTACTGTCTAAGGCGTACATGGTTTCGCCTGGCGATGACAAAATACCACCACCGTATATTTTGGTTTCTCCTGCAACTTTCACCAAACCAAATTCAACGGTGAACCAGTACAAGCGAGCTAAGTATACTCGGTCTTCTGGGCTGGCGTTTAGTCCAAGTTTTCCATAAACATGGGTAAAGTGGGCAAATGCTGGGTTAGTCAGCAAAGGGCAATGACCAAAAACCTCATGAAAAATATCCGGCTCTTTTAAATAGTCAAAGTCTTGTTGCTTGCGAATAAATGTAGCCACTGGGAACTCTTTGTTCGCCAACAGTTTGAAAAATTCCCCAAAGCTTATCAGTGCAGGAACCTCTGCGGTCTTCCACCCTGTTTTGTCGAGTAATACCTTATTGATATCGGGCAATTGCGGTATTTTATCTTTTGCGAGGTCAAGCAATGCCAAACCATTCATATACTCGCTACACGCCCTTTCTTCCACCAATGGGAGCTGACGCTCGTATAATGCCGACCAAATAGCATTCTCTTCGCTCGTCCAGTGAATAATGCCATTGTGGTCAGAAGATTTTGATTGGTATTGTGAGGACTTTGCCATCAAATTACACCCAAATATGTCGTTGCTGCTGTCTAAATAAAGCATACGGATATTATTCAGAGGGTGAAGATTCGAGGGATATTAAAGCGCGCAAAATGGCGTAACAATAATTTTACAAAGTGGTTTAATACTATGATAAATATAAAAATGCCGTGAGTAAGAACTTACTCACGGCACTTCAATCTGTTGCTTAATTTTTAACTAGAGTCGACTGATTTCTCTATTGAGTTGAAACTCTCTGGACGTTACATAGGTTTCCATTTTCCGTAAACGACGCTCGGCATTGTCGAAACGGGTGCGAATGTCATGAAACGCTTGTTTTGGAGGTTCGCCCGCTTGCCACACCTTAGTCTTCACTTCAACTTTATGACCCGCCGCTGAGCCACCTTGTGATGTATTTCTCCATCCCTTTCCACCTGGGGCCTGAAATGAACTTGTCTGTGACTCAAAGCCATCGGCAGACTTTTTGTCCAAAATAAACCATGCGGCGATATAAGCTACAAAAACAAAAGGTCCTGCTAGTAAGAAAAAGCCGGTTACCGTAAGGATTCTTACTAGCCATGTTTCAATGCCAAAGTATTGTGCGATTCCAGAACAAACACCTGCGATTCGAGCATTTTCGGGGTCGCGAAATAATTGTCTACCCTGATTCATGCGCGATTCCTCCATTCAGGTGCCTCGCTGTCTAGAATTGCTTCAAGTGTTTGAATTCGATCACTCATCTTTTCAGCTTTTTCGGCTAGGACTTGCAGTGAGGCTTGCTCTTCTTCACTCAGCCCTTGATTGACCTGTTTCTTACTGCGATAGTGAAGCACTAGCCAGATGGGAGCCACGAAAATCATAAAAATAACCAGTGGCATTACTAAAAGTGCAATTACGCTTTCATCCATTTTGAAACCTCCTACAAATCTGGATTTAGCCTACTGGACATCGGTAGGCTCGCCAATAATCGAATTACTTTGAAGCTGATGATTCAGAACCTTTAACTTTTGCCTTTAGGGCCTCAAGCTCTTCATCAATTTTATCTCCAGCTTCAAGTTCTGCAAACTCATCGTGCAGTGTTTTCTTACCCAAGTCATATGCTTCGACTTGTGATTCAAGGTCGTCTATTTTGCGTTCGTATTGCTCAAAACGCCCCATGGCATTGTCAACCTTGCTACTATCAAGGGTGCGCTTAACTTCCAACCGCGAGCTTGCTGTTTTTTGGCGCATGATAATCGCCTTTTGACGGCTCTTCGCATCAGCCAATTTTTCCTGTAGTTGGCCAATTTCGTCTTGAAGCTTACTAATTTGCTCTTCAACAAGCGCTAGCTCTTTGCTCAAGGCGTCGGCAGCCTCCGCAGCCTTTTTCTTCTCTTGAAGTGCAGCCCGAGCTAAGTCTTCACGATCTTTGCTTAACGCAAGTTCTGCTTTAGCCTGCCAGTCTTCAGCGTCGGCCTGATGTTTGTTGATTTGACTAACAATATCCTTTTTATTCGCTAAGGTCTTTGCTGACGCTGAACGAACCTCTACCAATGTGTCTTCCATTTCCTGAATAATTAGTCGAACCATTTTTTCTGGATCTTCAGCTTTATCCAGCAACGCATTAATGTTTGAATTCACAATATCGGTGAAACGCGAGAAGATACCCATAATAATTACCTCTTACTCGAAAAAAATCAGTTAATTGGTGATAACACTTGGCATTAGTCCATTCAATATACTTGCCAGTTTCACAAAACGCTATAACCTCATGAAAAACAAAAACTTTTAATGCTTTAAAATAATGCTCGAATCTCTCTTTTTTTTCATCTACACTATTAATTGGTCGAAATGACTAACAATTGAGGGATTTAATGAGTCGATATCGCCAACAAGACAATCTGTTGGGTCAAGCTAACAGTTTTCTTGAAGTTTTAGAGCAAATCTCGCAAATCGCACCGCTTGATAAGCCCGTTCTGGTTATTGGCGAACGGGGAACAGGTAAAGAGCTTATTGCAGCTCGTCTGCATTACCTATCAAAACGCTGGGACCAAAACTACGTCAAACTTAACTGCGCTGCGCTTAATGAAAGTCTATTAGAGAGTGAACTGTTCGGTTATGAAGCAGGCGCCTTTACTGGCGCATCAAAACGTCGAGAAGGTCGTTTCGAAATTGCTCACAATGGCACGCTGTTTCTAGACGAGTTGGCGAATACATCAGGTCTTATCCAAGAAAAACTGTTACGTGTTGTAGAATACGGCGAATTTGAGCGGGTTGGCGGCAGTAAAACGGTGAAAACTGACGTTCGCCTCATTGCTGCGACAAACGAAGATCTTCCATCGTTGGCAAATCAAGGAGAATTCCGTGCCGATCTTCTCGATAGACTTGCTTTCGACGTTATTACCATACCTCCGTTACGCGAACGCCGGGAAGATATCATGATGTTGGCGGAAAACTTCGCGATTAATATGGCGCGAGAAATGGAAATGGAGCTTTTTAGTGGCTTTACAGAAAAAGCTAAACGAACGCTATTAGATTACGACTGGCCAGGCAACATACGTGAACTTAAAAACGTTGTAGAAAGAGCGGTTTACCGAACCAACAACCCTCATTTACCGGTTCACGAGATAGTACTCGACCCCTTTGAATCAGTATATCGGCCAACAGCGCGGGTAAAAACCAACGATAGGGTTGCTAGCGACAGTTCAGTGGCTAGCGCAGCAGCTGATTCCGCAACACAAGAGTCCGTCGAAGCTCCCAAACAAAACAATGAACATTCCGCTAAGGTGTTTGAACAGCCGGTAATCGCCGAATACCCCATTAATCTAAAAGAGCGTTCACAACAGTATGAAATAGATATGATTCGTCAGGCACTTTCGGATAGTCAGTTTAACCAAAAGAAAACTGCCGAAAAGCTCAGTTTGACGTATCATCAGCTTCGAGGGTATTTGAAAAAGTATAACTTACTCGACTCAGCGCAAGACGAAGGAGAAATCTAGTTCATGAGGGGGAAGCTGGCTGTCATTTGCATGGGTTTTCTATTAGTTAGTGGATGCGGACGCAACACAGATCACCCTTTTTACGCCAGCGGAATAGTGTATTGCTCGGAAAGCAATCCTATTACTTTTAATCCCCAGTTAGACACCTCTACCACCACTGCCGATGCCACGTCTCATCAAATTTATGACAAATTGTTAGTATTCGATCCTGATTCTGGGCAAATCATGCCAAGTTTAGCGAGCAGTTGGTTGGTTTCGGATGACGGCTTAACTTACACATTTCAACTGCGTAAAGATGTCCAGTTTCATACTACTGCGTATTTTACACCCAGTAGAAATTTTAACGCTAATGATGTGATTTTCAGTATTGACCGTTGGCGGTTAGACAGTCACCCTTACCACAATGTATCAGGAGGACAGTATCCTTATTTTGACAGCATTGGTTTGGCCGACAACATAAAAGAGATCGAAAGAATAAATGGTTACCGTATCGAAATTACCCTAAAACGGAAAGACAGCTCATTTCTCGCCAATCTTGCTACCGACTTTTCGGTGATACTTTCAGAAGAATACGGTAACGAACTGTTAAATAGAGGAGTACCACATCAACTAGATATCAAGCCAATAGGTACTGGCCCTTATATTTTTCAAGAATACCGCAAAGACCGATTTATTCGTTATGCACAACACAAGGCGCATTGGAGGCAAGAGGATTCTGCCGAAGTGCTTATTTTTGATATCACCCCACGAAGCTCATTGCGACTTGCAAAACTCATCACCCAAGAGTGTGATGCAACAGCATTTCCTGCACAAAGTGAGCTTGATGTAATTCGGACAAACGACAAGCTGACCTTGGCAGAAAAACCAGGGCTAAATATTGGTTTCTGGGCATTCAATACCCAAAAAGCGCCGTTTAATAATCCAGATGTAAGGCGCGCTTTGGCTGCGGCCATCGATAAGAATACCCTTCTTGAAGCCGTGTATTTTGACAGTGCCACCCGAGCCAAAACATTGTTGCCCACTGCGAGTTGGGCATATCAAAATGACGCTGATGATACTGCATACAATCCGGTATTAGCTCGTCGTTTACTGAGTGACGCTGGCATACCGCCAGACTTTTCTATGACCATTTGGGCCATGCCAGTAAAACGCGCATACAACCCAAACGCAAACAAAATGGCTGAACTTATTCAACGCTATTTACAAGATGTGGGAATAAACGCCCAAATCGTCACCTACGACTGGCTCACGTTCAGACGGCGTCTTCGAAGCGGCGAGCATGATTCTGTGCTGATTGGTTGGTCGGCTGACAATGGAGATCCGGACAACTTTTATCGTCCCCTACTCAGTTGTGGAGCAATTCCTTCTGGAACCAATAGAGCCATGTGGTGTAACAATGACTATGACAGGCTATTAGACGAAGCTATCGAAACTAACGATATTGATGAGCGACGTGCGATTTATCAGCAAGTTAACCGCCTACTCTTCGAACAACAACCTCTGGTTCCTATCGCCCACGCCTATCGTTATCAAGCGTATCACAATGGGTTAAATGGTATGTCTATCAACCCCTTCGGTGGTGTAAAATTTGGCGGGGTAAGTAAAGCGCAATGATTCAAGTACTAGCTCGTTACATAGCATTATTTACCATCACATTGATTGTGCTTTGTGCTATGTCTTTTTCACTGGCGTATTTGTTTCCCGGCGACGTATTGGAAAACCTAACGGGTATTACACCGCAGAACGCATTTCAAAGAGACGCCATTGCCCGACAATTAGGGTTAGACCAAAACTATTTCGTTCAATTTTATTACTACTTAGTGAGGTTGCTGGATGGGGATTGGGGGTACAGTGCCGCCTCTGGTTTGCCTTTACTAGAAGAAATACAAATTGCGCTGCCCGCCACGATAGAACTCAGTACTTATGCAATGTTTATGGCAATTCTCGTGGGCGTGCCCTTAGGCTACTATGCGGGCATAAAATGTTATTCAACCACAGATTACACCCTAAACTCTTTGAGCATTACCACTTATTCCTTTCCCGTATTTTGGTTCGCCCTGGTACTCATACTATTATTCAGCCTTCAATTAGATGTGGCGCCAATATCAGGTCGATTGAGTTTGTTATTTGATGTAGCACCTGTGACTGGTTTTATCTTGATAGACATATTACTTGCGGATAATGTGGATCACGGTTTGGCTATCAAAGATGCCCTATCACACTTGTTTCTTCCCACCGTAGCCATTGGCGCTATAACGACGGCGGCCATGATTAGAATCACTCGGCGTTCAGTAATTGATGTTATGCAGCGACCTTACATTGCTGCTGCACGTTCAAGAGGCCTGTCGAGTTGGCAAATATTTTTTCGTCATGTTGTTCGAAATGCCCTATTACCGATTCTGCCACTAATGGCGATACAAATAACCACACTTATTACCAATGCTATGATAGTAGAAACCTTGTTTTCTTGGCCAGGTATAGGTAACTGGTTGCTTCAAGCGATTTATCAGCAAGACTATCCTGCACTTAGAGTCGGGATGTTAGCCGTATCAACCCTTGTCATTATGCTAACCATTATTGTTGATTTGTTTAACCGTCTTATTGACCCTAGCAGGGACAGGTTTGAGCGTGGCACAATTTAGTTTGTATGAAGAAGAGTTTCATCCGTCGCCTTGGCATCGTACTTGGGCAGCTTTTCGCGCTAGCCATATTGCGTTTATCGGGCTAGTGCTACTCGGTTGTTTCGTCACATTTTCTATTTTTGCCCCCTTGCTAGCGCCCTATAGTCATCTAGAGCAAAACATTGATGGTTTGCTCATCGCTCCGAGTTGGCAAAGTAGTGGCTCAATCACACATTTCTTTGGCACTGACGCCCTTGGAAGAGACCTATTTTCTAGAATCATTTATGGCTGCCGTACCACGCTGGGCGCAGGTTTTATCACTGTTGTTCTTGCTTTATTGGTAGGCGTGAGTATAGGCACGATAGCCGGTATGTTAAGTGGAGTGCGTTCAAGTATTGTGAATCACCTACTTGATGCGCTGATGGCTATTCCTACCCTACTTATCGCGATTATTATCGTTGCTATTTTAGGTACAGGACTGGTGAATAGTATGTGGGCGATAACCTTAGCACTCATACCACAATTTGTTCACAACACCCGAAGTTTCGTCAGAAATGAAATGAAAAAGCAGTATATATTGGCCTCGAGATTAGATGGTGCTAGCCATTGGCAAATATTTGTCCATTCAATACTCCCCAATATGACAGAAATGCTGGTGGTACAAGGATCACTAGCTCTGTCTATTGCCGTTATCGATGTTTCTGCGTTAGGTTTTTTGAACTTAGGGGCGCAGGCTCCAGTACCAGAGTTGGGGGCAATATTAGCTGAAGGTTTAGACGTGGCTTACATGGCACCTTGGAATGTCGCACTCCCCGGAATCACCATATTTCTTATGGTACTGAGTATAAACATAGTAGGCGATGGATTGCGCTCTGCGTTAAGAAAACGGGTAACACACTAGTATGGCAATGCTGGACATCAAAAACCTTACCCTTGAGATTACCGAGGGTGATAGCACGGTTAAAGCCTTAGATAAGGTGAGCTTGAGTGTCAACAGTGGTGAAATACGCGCTCTGGTGGGTGAGTCAGGTTCTGGAAAAAGCCTCATTGTTTCGGCGATCTGCGGAGCATTACCTTCAACGTGGAAACTAACCGCGGATAGAATGAGTTGGAAGGGTGAAAACCTGCTATCAATGTCTACCCAACAGCGTCGAGAAGTAATGCGTCGAGACATTGCGGTTGTATTTCAAAACCCTCAAACAAGCCTTGACCCTTCTGTAACCTTGGGCGAACAGCTAGAAGAGAGCATTCCCTCAGAGTTTGTTAACAGCCGTTGGTTTTGGCAGCGCGCAAAACAGCGAAAACAAATTGCCATAAGTACTATGCATAAAGTAGGAATAAAAGAGCATCAGACGTACTTGAATTCATACCCACATCAAGTTCCAAGTGATATTGGACAAAAGTTTATGATGGCAATTGCGCTCGTAGCACAGCCAAAATTGCTCATTGCTGATGACCCTACTCGTAGTATGGAGCCAACCACCAAAACGCAAATACTAAAGCTACTTACAAGGCTTAACCAAACGCGTTCGCTCAGTGTTCTGTTTGTGAGTCATGATTTATTGGCAATAGCACGCATGGCACACACCATGACAGTGCTGTATGCGGGGCAAACCGTTGAATCGGGAAAAATGAAGCACATTAAAAAGCGCCCGCTTCACCCATACACGAAAGCACTATTGGATAGTGCGCCTAGTTTCAGGAAAGACTTACCGCCAAAATCATCGCTGCCAACATTAAAAGGCTCAATTCCTACTCTGCAACATTTACCTATTGGTTGTCGGTTAGGCCCACGGTGTCCAAGAGCGCAACGAGAGTGCGTTGTTACGCCATCATCTAGGCGTATTCACGATCATACATACAGCTGTCACTACCCACTTCACAGAGAGGTTAAATGACCCATATTATGCAAGTGAAAGAGCTGACTTATTGCTCTGATAACAACAGCAAGGGTAAACGCGGTTTTTTCCGACTTGGGCCCATTAACTTAAATGTGGACAAAGGAGAAACAATTGCAGTTATTGGTGAGAACCGTTCGGGAAAATCACTATTAGCTAAATTATTGGTGGGTGCAATTACGGCGGATAGTGGTGACATCGAACTCAATGAACACAAGTATGCAGCTCGGTTTTCAAAGCGCGCCGATCAAAAAAAGCGAACCCGAGATATCCGTATGATACTGCAACATACTAGTGATTCTATGAATCCGGCAATCCCTGTGGGTCGCATTCTTGATGAACCTTTGCGACTGAACACTAGCCTAAGCACAGAGCAAAGAAGAAATTTTATCGAGGAAACGCTACTCAAAGTTGGATTGCTGCGAGAACATTACTATTTCTATCGTCACATGCTCTCAGACGGGCAGCAACAGCGTGTTGCTCTGGCAAGAGCAATAATGTTAGAGCCCAAAGTACTTGTTGCCGATGAACCTTTCGCAGCTCTTGATCCTACAATTCGTTCGCAAACGGTGAACTTGATTTTGAAGCTGCAAAAAGAAATGGGAATGGCATTTATCTTCATAAGCCATAATTTAGGTATTGTCCGACATATTGCCGACCGTATTATCGTCATGGAAAACGGTAATATTGTGGAGGAAGGGAAAACTGAAACCCTATTTCGCTGGCCTCAACACCCCAGAACAAAGAAGCTAATTATGGCTTACAGTGACTTAGTGCCCAAGCAATCACTTAATGAGTAGCTCGGGGTACGCACTACACTTTTTACGGCAGAATAGCTTTGAGGTTACAAGGGAACGCATTGTATTTTTTACGTCCGTCTAAGGCCTGGATGCCGAAGCCGAGCCCCATGGAGGGGTTCACGGCGTGACGTAAAAAGTATAATGCGTTCCCAGAACTTAAACTATCCTACCAACGCCAACAAGATGCCAGCAGCAACAGCAGAACCTAGAACACCAGCAACGTTTGGTCCCATGGCGTGCATTAACAAGAAGTTATGGGGGTTAGCTTCTAAGCCTACTTTGTTAACTACACGAGCCGCCATAGGTACTGCCGAAACACCAGCAGCGCCGAGTAACGGATTAATAGGCTCTTTGCTGAACTTACCCATTAATTTAGCCATGAGCACGCCCGCAGCAGTACCGATACCAAAAGCAATGGCACCTAGCCCCAGTATCCCCAGGGTTTCTACGGTTAAAAACTTATCAGCAGATAATTTAGAACCAACGGCAAGCCCAAGAAATATGGTCACAGTATTAATTAGCTCATTTTGCGCAGTTTTGCTGAGTCTATCAACCACACCGCACTCTTTCATCAAGTTGCCGAAGCAGAACATTCCTACTAGCGGCGTTGCGGCCGGTAAGAAGAGAATAGTCATCAGCAGTACT
This sequence comes from Alteromonadaceae bacterium, assembly GCA_027013165.1. Taxonomy (GTDB): domain Bacteria; phylum Pseudomonadota; class Gammaproteobacteria; order Enterobacterales; family Alteromonadaceae; genus Alteromonas. The sequence goes on along the minus strand of JALUXV010000511.1, from coordinate 14,943 downwards.
GCAAGGGGGAACACAATCTTTTCCCGTGAAGACACGTGACGTAATTGAGCCATCTGAATTTTGCGCTCTTCTGGAGTCGTCAGTGCTTTCATGATGGGTGGTTGAATAATAGGCACCAATGCCATGTATGAATATGCCGCCACTGCTATAGCGCCTAATAATTCGGGGGCCAAGCGAGAAGCTAGGAAAATCGCAGTTGGGCCATCGGCTCCACCAATAATAGCAATAGCACTCGCATCTTTAAGCGTAAACTCAAAACCAGGCACCCAATTCAAAGCGATAGCGCCAAAAAGCGTAGCAAAAATACCAAACTGCGCTGCGGCACCCAGCAACAGCATTCTGGGGTTTGCGATTAATGCGCCAAAATCAGTCATGGCTCCCACCCCCATAAAAATGAGTAGCGGGAATACGCCAGTGTCGATACCGATATGGTAAATGTAATACAGCAACCCACCGACTTCAGAAAACCCAGCCAACGGAATATTGGTGAGAAGCGCGCCAAAACCAATGGGAACAAGTAGCAATGGTTCAAACTTTTTAACAATGGCAAGGTACAGTAACACTAACCCCACCACCATCATGATCACTTGACCAGACTGAAAGTGTGGAAGCGATGTGCTATTCCACAATATTTCAAACTTTTCCATCGACTAGCCCAACCCAATTAACGGCTGACCCGTTGTTACTGCGTCACCTTCACCAACGAAAATATCAGAGACTGTCCCACTGTGCGCAGAACGTATTTCCGTTTCCATCTTCATGGCTTCAAGGATCATCACCACATCACCGTCTTGTATAACGTCTCCAGGGCGAACTAGCACTTTAAACACATTACCGGCTAATGGGGCATCAATTTGCGCATTCGACGCGACTGCCGGTGATTGCGCAGGTGTTTGTGAGGCTGCTGGCGTTGTCACTGGCGTTACATTGGTTAGCGTACCAGACGCAGCAACTTCAACGTGATAGAGCTTGCCATCAACGTTAACATCATAAGCACTAGGCGCACCTTGTGCAGGTGCAGCTACTGCTGTTTTTTCAGGTTGAGAAGGTTCATTACCCGGCGCAGGTTCAAACGCCGACGCATCGCCACGATTTTCAAGAAACTTAAGACCTATTTGCGGGAATAAGGCATACGTCAGTACGTCGTCAATTTGCTGCTCAGCAAGCGCAATACCTTTGCTTTGTGCCAATTCACCAAGCTCTGCTTCTAGTTTATCTAGTTCCGGGCTTATTAAGTCTGCGGGACGGCAGGTAACAACGTCTTCGCCATCGAGTACTCGCGCTTGTAGTTCTGCGTTCACAGGCGCTGCTGTTGCACCGTATTCACCTTTAAGTACCCCTGCGGTTTCTTTGGTGATGGTTTTATAGCGCTCTCCGGTGAGAACGTTTAATACTGACTGTGTACCAACGATCTGTGACGTAGGAGTGACCAGTGGAATAAAGCCTAAGTCTTCTCTAACTTTCGGTATTTCCTTAAGAACCTCTTCAAACTTATCTTGCGCACCCTGCTCTTTGAGCTGATTTTCCATATTGGTCAACATACCGCCCGGTACTTGAGCGGTAAGAATTCGGGCATCAATTCCCTTAAGACTACCTTCAAACTTGGCATATTTTGTTCGAACATCACGAAAATACGAAGCGATGTCTTCAAGCCCTTCTAGTGATATACCAGTATCACGTTGAGTACCTTCAACAATCGACACTAAGGTTTCTGTCGCAGAATGACCATAGGTCATACTCATTGGTGAAATCGCAGTATCAAGAATATCTATGCCTGCATCTATCGCTTTCTGGTAGGTGGCTGTACTTAGGCCAGTGGTAGCATGACATTGCATTGCAATAGGCACACTTACCGTCTCCTTTAAGCCTGTGATCAGCGCTTCACATTCATATGGTTTGAGTAATCCAGCCATATCTTTGACACAGATTGAATGCACGCCAAGATCTTCTAGCTGTTTCGCCATATCTAACCAAAGTGCCAAATTGTGTACTGGACTAACGGTATAGCTGATAGTACCTTGCGCATGCGCTCCACAATCTACAGTAGCCTTAATAGCTGTTTGCAAATTACGCATGTCATTCATCGCATCAAATATGCGGAATACATCTACACCATTCTCATGGGCCCGCTCAACGAATTTAGTAACCACGTCATCAGCGTAGTGTCGGTACCCAAGTAAGTTCTGCCCGCGCAACAACATTTGCTGTTTTGTTTTTGGCATGGCAGCCTTTAATAGTCGAATTCTCTCCCATGGATCTTCACCCAAGTAGCGAATACAGGCGTCAAAGGTAGCACCGCCCCAAGATTCAATTGACCAGAATCCCGCGTTGTCTAGCTTTTCAGCAATAGGCAACATATCTTCAATACGCATTCTTGTTGCTAGTAATGATTGGTGTGCGTCACGCAAGACCAGCTCTGTTAAGGCTAATGGTTTTGACATGGTAACTCCTGAAGTAATTTCTAGTTATGCTTGTTATTTTGGCGATGTGTATGAATGGCTGCCGTTATCGCGGCGACAACCTTATTGTCGACATTAGGTGAGGCAGATGCTCTTGGGTTCGGCACTATGCTTTCGACTTCTACACTGGGGAATGCATTACAGCAAATTGTGATCAAGCGAACGCCCACAATAAGCAACCCCAGAAAAGTGAAAACAAACAACATACCAATAAGCATGAGTGAGCCTGCCTCCATTAGCAGACTAGATACCGCTTGTGTGTTCATGATTTTCTCTAGAAAAAAAAGTTACGAATAAGTATCACGCCAGTTGTAAAAAAACAACAAATATCAACACATGATGAATATAAACCCACCAAAGTAGTATAAAAAAGTAGTTTTCATGCAAATTAGACAAAAATATTACATAACTTTTCAAACTACCGTTTGAATTTAAACGCAACCTAACGTGTCTCTGAAATCCGTATCGAGTTGCTTAGCAAAGTCTTTTGCGTTCATGGCAACCAATTCTAACTGTAATTGTGAATCATTCTGTGGAATATAGCTTGGCACAGCTAAAAACTGGAAGGTTATTGTAGACTTCATTGGCAGCTCTCGAGCAATCGATACCTAGTGTAAGAATAGTTCAATTTTGTAAAAAGGATGAAGACAGGTATATCAGACTATCATTGACCAATAATTAGCGAAGTTGGCGCTCTCGTTTTTCCTGTTCTATTTGTCGCTCTGTGGGGTATTGATGTCTCTCAAACACCTTTGTTCTGCATTCCTTGTAGGCGCTTTCTGATTTAACCCAACATTCACTAGGCGTTACTGTGTTGTCAGCTAAACAAGCAGATAGTATTGCTACTGCAATTTTGTTACACCTTTCCATCTCGTTAATAGTGACTGACGCACTGCTTATTTGGCTGAGCAATAAGTAAAGTACTAAAGAACGAATGATAAATCTCTTCAAGGTGATTACTCTATTCATAACATTGAATTGTTGAGATATGCAGAAACATCACATACTCACGAATAAACAGTATATGAGAATGTATGACTAAAATGGAGGGATAAAAAAACCCACCTGAAAGGTGGGTTTTCTTGTATGGCGCGTGTGGAAGGATTCGAACCTCCGACCGCCTGGTTCGTAGCCAGGTACTCTATCCAGCTGAGCTACACACGCAAATCCTTTTTTACTCTAACCTTTTACCGTTAGAGGTGACGCATAAATTGAATGGCGCGTGTGGAAGGATTCGAACCTCCGACCGCCTGGTTCGTAGCCAGGTACTCTATCCAGCTGAGCTACACACGCGCAAAACTTTTGTTGACCGCCACCATCAACGAATAATGGCGGAGAGGGAGGGATTCGAACCCTCGATACGCGTATATGCGTATGGTTCCTTAGCAGGGAACTGGTTTCAGCCACTCACCCACCTCTCCGTAAGTGCGCTGCATTTTACGGATTCATCGGAAGGTGTCAAACCTTTTTTTATATAAAAATGAACACTCGCTGCCATTTTGAACAAATCGCTCAAAAAAAGCATTTTTCGATTATTTAATCACCAAGAAGTCATTAACGATAAGCATAGACGCTCATAAGAATTTTCGAAACTTCTGACAGTTAGCCCTTCAATATTGGATATCAGCAGTAAAAATTAGATGATGAAGTAATAAAAAAATGTGATAGAAACAAAAAAGGTCAGCTTTCGCTGACCTTTTTTTGGATTATCCGTTATCCGATGCGCTTGGCTGTCCACCTTTCTCAGCCTGAATACGCATGTAAATCTCTTCTCGGTGTACAGACACCTCTTTTGGTGCATTCACACCAATACGAACTTGATTTCCCTTAACGCCTAGCACGGTTACGGTAACATCGTCACCTACCATTAACGTTTCACCTACACGACGAGTTAAAATAAGCATTCTATTGCTCCTGTTCCTTAACACTGAACATATCCCTACTTCTTAGCCAACCTGCCGGCACGACCCAGCAGTGGCATCAGCGATTCCGTGTTTTTGTGTCACTTCCAAAAACTCGCTGAAAGATTCAGGTTTTATTATAGCTTATCTTGTAACCATGCGTTAACAGAATCTAAAGCATTCCCAAGATTCTCTGGTTTATCACCACCAGCTTGAGCCATATCAGGTCGACCACCACCTTTTCCGCCTACCTGAGCTGCCACAAAATTCACTAACTCACCAGCTTTAACTTTACCAGTGAGCTGTTTAGTTACACCTGCTATCAAGTTAACCTTCGCCTCGTTGGCCACACCTAGTATTACGATCCCTTCGCCAATTCGGTTTTTAATGTCATCCATCATGCCGCGAAGCGACTTAGCTTCGACACCTTCCAATTTGGCAACAAGTACTTTCGTACCATTTATTTCGACCGCATTACTAAGCATATCAGCCCCTTGCTGACTCGCCAGTTTTTGTTTGGCCAAATTGAGTGCTTTTTCTAGTTCTTTAGTTTGAGATTGCAGCGCAGTGACTCGTTCAACTAAATTTTGTGCGTCGGTTTTCAGTAAACCCGATAGCGAACTAAGCGCAGCCTGTTGTGCTTGTACAACATCTAACGCGCCAACCCCTGATACCGCTTCGATACGACGTACACCTGATGCAATACCAGCCTCACTAGTAATTTTAAACAGGCCAATGTCACCTGTGCGTTTAACATGGGTTCCACCACAAAGCTCTACAGAGAATGGTCCCATAGTAACCACTCGAACTTTCTCATCATACTTTTCACCGAACAACGCCATAGCACCTGATGCTTTTGCTTCATCTAAGTCCATCAGTTCAGTTTCTAAAGAGTGATTTGCTCGAATCTCTTCATTCACTCTGCGCTCTATTTCACTGAGCTGCTCAGCAGTCACTGCTTCAAAATGAGAGAAATCAAAACGCAAACGCTGCGCGTCTACCAAGGACCCTTTCTGAGTAACATGTTCGCCCAAAATTTCGCGAAGTGCGGCATGCAATAGGTGGGTTGCGCTGTGGTTCTTCTTGATAGCTTCACGATTATTGGTGTCAATTACTGCGGTTGCTGTGTCACCCTTATTAACAACACCTTTGGCAACACCTCGGTGTGCAAAAGCATTGCCCATTTTTTGAGTGTCAGTAACAACAAACTCACCATTGGCTACGCGCAGGATGCCTTTGTCGCCAACCTGACCACCACTTTCTGCATAGAAAGGCGTTTGATTCAAAACAATAACACCTTCCTCACCATCACTGAGTGCGTCTGCGAAGGCATTGCCTGCGATTAGCTCAACAACAGTAGCCTCACCTTCAACGTCGGTGTAGCCAGTAAAGTCAGTTTCCTGCTCTACATTAAGTATTTCATTGTAATCTGTTCCGAACTGACTCGCTTGCTGTGCCCTTGCGCGCTGTGCTTGCATAGCGGCTTCAAAGCCTTCCTCATCGATTTTCAGTTCGTGCTCTCTGGCAACGTCGTTAGTAAGATCTGTTGGGAAGCCATAGGTATCGTATAGCTTAAACACAACATCACCTGGAATAGTGTCGCCTTCAAGGTCAGAAAGCGTGTCGTTTAGCATCGTCATACCACGAGCAAGCGTTTTGCTAAATTGTTCTTCTTCTACTTTTAATACTTTTTCGACAACAGGAAGTTGGTCTTTCAATTCTGGGTAAGCATCACCCATTTCATTAGCTAACGCTTTTACCAACTTGTAAAAGAAAACATCGTTAGCGCCCAACTTATTGCCGTGTCGTACCGCACGTCGAATGATACGGCGCAACACATAGCCTCGCCCCTCATTTGATGGCATAACGCCGTCACAAATTAGGAAGCTACAAGAGCGAATATGGTCAGCAATCACTCGTAATGACTTGTTGTCTAAGTCTTGAGTGCCTACCACTTCAGCAGCGGCTTTGATAAGGTTTTGGAAAACGTCGATCTCGTAGTTGCTGTGAACATTCTGCAAAATAGCAGCAATACGTTCTAACCCCATTCCCGTATCGATAGACGGTTTAGGAAGCGGGTCCATAGTACCGTCGGCTTGACGGTTGAATTGCATGAATACCAAGTTCCAAATTTCAATGAAACGGTCACCGTCTTCTTCTGGAGACCCAGGAGGGCCACCCCAAATGTGCTCACCGTGGTCATAGAAGATTTCTGAGCACGGACCACATGGTCCTGTGTCACCCATAGACCAGAAGTTATCCGACGTACTGATTCGAATAATTTTTTCCTCTGGAAGCCCCATGTGGTCTTGCCAAAGGCTATACGCCTCATCATCTTCTGAATAAACTGTAACAAGTAACTTTTCTTCAGGAAGTTTTATTTCCTTAGTAAGGAAATTCCATGCAAACTCAATTGCTTCTTTTTTAAAGTAATCGCCAAAGCTAAAGTTGCCTAGCATTTCGAAAAAGGTATGGTGACGCGCGGTATAACCAACATTCTCTAAATCATTGTGCTTACCACCGGCACGAACACATCGCTGAGAAGATACGGCACGAGTATAGCTGCGCTTTTCAGTACCTAGAAAGGTATCCTTAAACTGATTCATACCCGCATTGGTGAAAAGAAGCGTCGGATCATCTGCTGGCACAAGAGATGAACTTGCCACAGCTTGATGACCGTGACGTTTAAAATATTCGATAAATGCTTGGCGTAAGTCAGCAGTAGATAATGTCATTGAAAACCTAACTTCCTATAAATTCGTGATTCACCGGCACAAAGAGTAACTTTAGACCAGTTGCAACAAAGCGTTTAAGATACGAGCGCACTGCGCACCTACCTGTGATTCTGCGCAACTTTACCACGGAACCCATATTTTTGTTAAGTGTATAGAAAGTGAGTATTTGCAGGTACTGACAATATTTTACTTATCCTTCAAAAATGCTCTTTTTCAGAGCTGCAAGCTTCTGACGAGAAAATGGCAACCAATATTCTGTCTAGCCGATTGTTACAAATGGAAAATGATGGGCTAATTAGTAAACAAATAGATCTTAAGGACAAAAGAAAGAAAATTTACCGGTTAGAGCAGCCAGGAAAAGATATGCTACCTATAATACTTGAGATGATGATTTGGAGTGATAAGTACGATCCCAACACCAATGCTCCCAAAGATTTCATCGACAAGATAAAAACCAATAAGCAGGAAGTTATCGAATCAATTCTAGCGAGTTAACTAACAAGGAAACCCCATGCTATTTGTAACCAATAGAGTACCCGTTGAGGGGTACAAATCTTCGGAAGGAAGGTCAGTGTCATTTGACCTACAAAATACTACCCCATCTAAACACCTGTTTTTCTGCAAGCGTTCGGGCGAGGGAATTTACCACGAAGAAGGTAGCAAAAAATTTTTCTCAGAGCTGAGAACACTGAGTGATGAAAAAACTCAGGTACTGCTATATATCCATGGCTTCAACAATACCGATGAAGCGCAGGTATTCCCTAATGCTATTGCACTGGAATCTCAGCTTAATGAAGACGCTGGCGATACACTTGTTAAAGTGGTTCCCGTTATATGGCCGTGTGACGATGATTCGCCAATAGCCTTCGCTGACGACTATTGGGACGACCAAAGAGCAGCTGACGAAAGTGGACGTTTGTTTTATCGCTTGTTCGGCAAATTTGAGGCATGGCAAAAGTCGTTGGTACAACAAGGAGAGGCCTGTCACCGAAGAATAAACGTTTTGGCCCACTCGATGGGGGCTCGGGTATTAATGAATACCTTACATGAATGGGCAAAAGCACACGGCAGTGTACCCCAGCTTTTTCGAAACGCGTTTCTTGTCGCACCAGATATTAAAAATGAAGCATTGGAAAAAGGTGAGAAGGGCCAACATATTGTTGATTCTGCACGTAACGTTATTGTGTACTATGCTAACGACGATTTGGCGATGCCTGCGAGTAAAGCCGCCAATTTAAAAAATAAGACCTTGTCTAGAAGGCTGGGAATGACGGGGCCAGAAAAATTAGAAAAACTCCCCGATAAAGTCTACCAAGTGGACTGCGACAACTTTAACAACACCATTGACTGGCCCAAAGGCCATACTTACTTTTTGCATAACAATGGTAAAACAAGTCCAATCATAGGGCATTTGGCTAACGCTATTAAAACCGCAAGAGTTAGCCCACCGCAACGCAAACACGAGTTGCCGTACCCTTAATGCATTTTAGTTGAATTGGGGAGTTTCACTCCCCTTTAACCGCATATCCAATCTGGTCATTAGAAAAACCTCGATAAAGTAGAAACTGCTTTTGTTTAAGTAGTTTCTTGTAATCCTGTTCTTTTTCTTCTCCAAACTTTTTTTGCTTAACGCGAAGCGCCAACTCAAACCAATCGACATCAATGTCAGCCATAGCGCTTTCTACATTAATCTCATTTACGCCTTTTTGTAGTAAGTCAGCACGAACTTTCTGAGGCCCACTCCCCTTCAACGCAAGGGCCCTTGCTCTGCTCTCTGCGTATCGGTAATCACTTTGAATATCAGCAGCTTTAAATTCCTCTAATATTGGATAAAAAGCCTCACTTTCTATGCCTTTCTGCGCCAACTTTTGTGCAATTTCTTTAAAACTGTGCTCTCGTCGCGCGAGCATGCGTGTAATCGTTTCGGTAATGATTTTTCTGTCGAACTCTGACATTTTCTTAAGATACAGCTTGTTAAAATTTTAAATCGCTAGGTTATACTGCACAGTGTAACGCTATCGCCCTATGAGAAAAAGAATAGAAAAGGACAGGCAGAGCATACTCATGCCCAATACGCACCGATTTGTTTCCTCGATAAAAGATATTTGTATAGATACATGGAATGCGCTGTCTGAAAATGCGGGGCCTTTTCTAAAGTACGAGTTCCTTGTTGCCTTAGAGGAAAGTGGCAGCGTGACCAGTCAATCAGGTTGGCAACCTCACCATTTGGTCATTGAAAGCGATTCGGGCATCATTGCCGCTGTGCCAGGCTTTATAAAAAGTCACAGCTATGGAGAATATGTATTCGACCACAGCTGGGCCAATGCTTATCACCAACACGGACTGGATTACTATCCAAAATGGATCGCAGCCGTTCCTTTCACGCCAGTACCCGGACCTAGGTTACTTGCAAAAAAAACAGTCTCTGTAGGCCTTATCGAAGCAGTTATAGAGGCTACTGAAACGCTGAACGAACTGGTGTCTTCTTACCATTGGTTGTTCGTAGAGCAACCTCTAGTGGCTGAATTCAAAATGTCAGGGCAGTATTTATCGCGTTTTGGCGTTCAATTTCAGTGGCACAACTATAACTATGAAAGTTTCGATGACTTCCTTGCCGGATTAACATCTCGTAAGCGTAAAGACATTCGAAAATCTCGAAAGCAACTGGCTAGTGCAGGCGTTACTATTATTCAAAAGAAGGGAATGGAAATTTCTGCCAGTGACATGGCGCATTTTGTGTTGTGTTACCAACAGACCTACTTAAAGCGAAGTGGCCACCAAGGTTATTTAAACGAAGATTTTTTCCACCGAATTCACAGTACAATGGAAGAAAACTTATTACTGGTTATTGCGTATCAAGAAGAAGTGCCTATTGCCAGTGCGCTTTTTTTTCACGACAACACGGGATTATATGGTCGATACTGGGGCGCACTAAAAGACATTAACGGGTTACATTTTGCGTGCTGCTACTTCGAGGGAATAGACTTTGCCATACAAAACAAGCTTCCTCTTTTTAATCCGGGAACCCAGGGCGAACACAAAATATTGAGAGGATTCGAACCAATATTCTGCTACTCACTTCACAAACTCAACGAACCTGCGTTTCACGATGCAGTGGCGCGTTTTTTGACACAAGAGCAGGACCATATTGTTTCCTATTTCAATCAAGCAAAAGAAGTTTTACCGTATAACGCTGATTTTGCACCTAAACTGAAAACGACAAGTACGTCTGAGCCATTTTCAGACATTCATAATCACAATGAGAAAAACCTATGAAACATTCCTTACTTGCTGCATGTATCGCGGCGTCACTGGGCTTAGCTGGTTGTAGTAAACCCACCGAAACCCAACAAGTATCAAATGAATCTGCTGCGCAGCAAACTGTTGCCAGTGCCGAACTTGGTAGCTTTGGTGTTGAACTTTCGGCTAGAAATGAAACGGTTAAACCCGGAGACGACTTCTTCATGTACGCCAGCGGTACATGGTACGACAACTATGAACTTCCGGCGGACAAAACTCGTTACGGTGCATTTAACGCCTTAGCTGACAGAAGCGAAGAACAAGTAAAGAGTATCATTGACGGTCTGTTGGAAAAAACAGACCTTACTGCTGAAGAGCAACTCGTGCACGACTTTTATGTGTCTTTCATGGATATTGATGCCATAAACGAAAAAGGAATCACTCCGCTTAATGATGTGCTTAGCAGTATCAAAGCTATAGACTCAACAGACGCGCTAACGGCGGTTTTTGGAAACGGTTGGCTTACTGGAGTAAGTACACCTATCGGCGGTGGCATGTGGTACAACCGATTAGATCCTAACGAGTACCAACTCAGCATTGGTGTCGGCGGTTTAGGCTTACCAGACCGTGACTACTATTTGAGTGAAGATGAGCGCTTCGTCAACATTCGGGAAGCATACACGGCGCATATTGCTCAAATGCTAGAGTTAGCGGGTGAGACAAACGCAGCTGAGAAAGCGGCGGGCATTGTTGCTTTGGAAACGCAAATTGCTGAAATTCAATGACCTAGAGAAAAGCGTCGTAATCGCGATCTCACACTTAACCAAATCGAACGCAACAAGTTGAACGATGACTATCCTGGCTTCAACTGGGACTTATTTTTCGAACAAACCGGATACACAATCCCTGCGCTAAACGTCACTCAGCCTGAGCCTGTAAAAGCAGTTATCGAAATCATTAACAATACCGACTTGGCAGTATGGCGTGACTACCTTACCTAACCCCAATCCTGTTTAAGAAATTGAACTAAATGCCTGTTCCCAGATCGGATCTTTCGACCAAGAACGATTCAATCAAACAAAAGGAACAGGCATGAAGAAGTTAGTAGAATTATTTTGCGATGTCGATGATTTTTGCAAAGTGTTTATCCCTCAATGGCAAAAGCAGCTGCTGGAAGACGGTACTCGAAAAAGACAACGAGCTTGCCGTATGTCAATGAGTGAAATGATGACCATTATTATCGGTTTCCACATGTCACATCATCGTGATTTTAAGAATTATTACTTGGGGTATGTTCACGCTTTTTATCGTAAAGACTTCCCTGTTCTACTCAGTTACACGCGTTTTTTAGAAGTGATGCCTCGTACTATTGTCCCCATGTGTGCCTATTTTAGTTCGCTTAAGGGCAAGCCTACAGGCATCGAATTCATTGACTCAACGAGTTTAAAAGTCTGCCACAACATTCGCATTCCCAGACATAAAACCTTCGACGGAATTGCACAAAGAGGAAAAGGCACCATGGGCTGGTTTTATGGTTTCAAACTACACTTAATCGTCAATCATCACGGCGAAATAGTCGCAGCAAAAGTGACGACGGGTAATGTTCATGACACAAAACCTGTTGAGGAATTAGCTCAACATTTACCGGGTAAATTGTACGGAGACAAGGGCTATTTAAGCAAAGCACTTGAAGCTAATTTATTTGATAAAGGCGTCGAACTTATCACCACGGTTCGCAAAAATATGAAAGCAAAAGCGATGTCTTTATGGGACAGAGCAATGCTTTCAAAACGCTTCATTATTGAAACCATCAACGACCAATTGAAGAACATTTCATTCATTGAGCACTCAAGACATCGCAGTATGAACGGTTTTACGCTTAATCTGATGGCAGGCCTGGTTGCTTACTGCCTCAAGGAAAACAAGCCATCACTTGATATTACTGATGTTGAGCGTAATTCAATGGTCGTGGCTTAAGCCGATCTCGGGTTATTTAACGTATTGACCGTTTTCTAGGTTAGCATGGTTTATACAACAAGAGATTAGATATGCTGTTGCTAATTACAATGCTTGCAGAGTGGCTGTTACGACTGATCGTTATCGTTGAACCAAAGCATCTGTGGCAAACGGCAATCTAGGCCAATACTATCCGCCCCCCCAGTGCTTTTATTGATGAGATTAGGCCTAGAGGTGCGAAAACGACGGCAACACTATCGAGTTTCAATGTCAGATATTCGTTGGGCAATAGCCCGATATATTCGGCAGGTACAGGTTACAAGAATGACAGAATTATAAGGGGATCCTCAGTGCCCGCATAAGGGGCAGCAAGCCAGCGAGCGACTTAATGTGATTGTTAGCTCCCGATCTATTTTTTCGCATTCCAATCTTTAAGAATTTTCTTTTGGCTTATCATGCTAAAAACCCATTCACGACCTTGTTTTTCCTTTTTGAAGAGTTTCATATCTACAAGGCCATTTAGTGCAGAAGATGCAGTATTATAGGAACATCCTAAGTTTTCTTTTACATTCGAAGCCGTAAAAAAATGAGCAACTCCGCTCCGTGCTACTTGGAATATTTTCTGCTGTTTATCAGATAATTTTTTATATAAACCAGATTTCCATAGCCAAACATTAAACTCTTCAGCCTCTTTTAGAGTCCGTTGGTAAGCGTCCTTAAACTTGTTTATAGCTCTAATAATTATTGAACATTGATAATCAATGAAATAAGTCAAATCCATTTCGTCTGATTCTGTATAAAGATAACTTTTCCCGTATCGAACAGGTGCGTTTTTCAATAGCAGACTTATAGTGATGTATCTAAATGCAGAAAAATCATTTTTAAACATATACCAATAGAAAAGAGCCCTTGCAACTCGCCCATTTCCATCTCTAAATGGATGCTCAAAACCGATGAGAAAATGAATTGTGATTGCCTTTACCAATGGATGGAAGTAGTCACGATTATCTGTATCGTGATGACATTTATTTACCCAACTACAGATTTTTTTCAAACGGGCCTTCAGATTTTCTGCTAAAGGCGGCTGATGAACAATATTACCCTCAGCATCAACAACTTTCACATCGTCAGTTTTCCGAAACACACCTGGTGTGTAGTTATCGTCGTCAATCCCATCGACGCCGATTTGATGTAAGTCCCTAATAAAATCAAGTGTTAGATCTTTATCTCTATTCTCCCATGCGAAATTCATCATCTTGAAATTACCGACGATCATTTTTTCATCTAAGCTTCTAGGTTTTCGTTTCCTTTTCAACAAGTCTTTTGCAACTTCAGTAGTAGTAGCAGCCCCCTCGAGTTGACTACTGCTTATTGCTTCATCTTCGACCAAATCATTTAATAAGTATTCGAGGTGCTTTTCTTCACCGATTTTTGAGCACATCCACTCGAGAGAAGCGCTTGTTGTATTCCTGTCTGTTTCACTTATGGCTTTTTGCATGTTGGGAGTCAGAAAAAAACGCCCCACTTCATTGGTATCCCCAAGAGGAAGAATTCTTTTTAATTGTCTCAATCTAGCAGTTTTTACAATTGACCATGCTAAATCTTTATCTAAATCGTTGGAAAATCTATAACGAAGCTGGTCATAGTGAAGGTACCTCCCTTTATTATCAGTAGGAGATAAAAGTTCAATATATTCTTTCAATTGCTCACTGTGCTTCTCCAGAGCGAGCTGCAAGGGGTTATTGATAAGTTCTTTTGGTGGAGAAGCAATCATTGTTATCTCAAAATTGTGAATAATTGAGATAAGAGTATATTAAAAACTAGGTTTTGTCTCAAAAAACTTTAAAATTGAGATAAGGCAACTAACGCCCCACTTAACGGGCAATAATGCTTAGCTATAATTTGGAACGCAGTGACAAAAACCAAGCTTTATTTGTCCCCGTTGAAGTGATTGTTATACGCTGTTTTCCTTGCCACGATCACCAAAATATGGCCAACTATATACACCATTAATTTCTTCAATACCTAGCTGGCAATCTGAGTATTTAGCCATTTCATTGAAACCACCACTGTCCCTTATTTCTAATAATACAGATTTTATTATTTCACCGATTTTTTCGGTTAATTCTTCATAATCAATGGATTCACATAAATCGGGCCAATGAGAGCGAATTAAAATATTGTCTTCCAAAGACATAGTCCACGAACCATCTGGTACTGAGTCTCTATTGTGGCCAAAAAATACCTTCACTAAGCCACACTGATCAACCTGAAATCCTATCTCAACTAATTTTACTTTAACGTTCTTATCTAGCGTATTAATTTGCTGACTAATATAGTCTCGAATTTCATTGGTTTCTCTTACTAAGTCCAGATGCATTCAATTTCCCTGAGGCGTATAACGATCGCGTTTGGAGCCGAAACGGAGCATAAAGTTCTGTGATATTTCAATCACAGAATCTGATGCGTTGTGTTGGTCTCTCAATAGGCACTTGTTGTACGAAACTGTTAAAATTTACCTATATAATAAAAAAGTAAATGAAAACCCGCGAATTCAACTCCGAAGTGCACCACTCGCTCATTAGGCTGCCCGCCTCATTTCCTCGAACACGACAGCAGGCTGTTTAAAGCCTAGGCACTTTCTTGGTCTTA